>CAMVGD010000004.1 GCA_947166925.1 uncultured Clostridia bacterium
CAATCGCATTTTCGAGGCAAAGGGACGCCCGAACGACAACCCGCTGATCCTGCATATCGCAAAAAAGAGCGACGTGACAAAGCTTTGGGCGCATGTGCCGAAAACGGCAAAAACGCTGATGGATACGTTCTGGCCCGGTCCTTTGACGCTGATCTTTATGAAAGCGGACGAGGTTCCGTACGAGGTGACGGCAGGACTTGAAACCGTTGCGATCCGGATGCCGTCCGACAAGACCGCAAGGCTCCTCATTCAGAAAGCGGGCGTGCCGATCGCGGCACCGTCCGCAAACCGGTCCGGCAGACCGAGCCCGACGACCGCGGAGCATGTTCTTGCGGATATGGACGGACGCATCCCGCTGATCCTGGACGGCGGTCCGTGCAGGTACGGCGTCGAATCGACGGTGCTTTCGCTGGTCGGCGAGCCGACAATCCTTCGCCCGGGCGCCGTTACGCGGGAGATGCTGGAAGCCGTTATCGGACCGGTGCGCCTTGCGCCGAGCATCCTGAATCCGCTCGGCGAGCGCGAGGTAGCGGCGTCGCCTGGCATGAAGTACAAGCATTATGCGCCGGACGCCGAGGTGCACGTCGTCGAAGGCGAGCCGAAACCCGCCGCAAAGCGGATCCGGGCGCTGTATTACGATTATGAAGCGGAGGGGAAGACGGTTGCGATCCTCGGGACCGAGCAGACGATGGCGAGCTACCGCAATCTGAATGCGTATTCGCTCGGAGACCGCAACGAACCCGAAACGCTCTGCGCGAATCTGTTCCGGCTTTTGCGCGAGGTCGGCGCGCATTGCGACGTGATCCTTGCCGAGGGCGTCGACACGAAATCGACGGGGCTTGCGTTCATGAACCGTCTTCTGCGCGCGGCGGGCTTTTCAAGGGAAACGGTATGAACCGGTTCCGGAAAAAGATGAAAATCGCCTCTGTACAAACGACGGCAAATTTGATATAATGATTTGGAATGATCGGGGGTAAAAACATCAATGAAACTGTCTGTTGGATCCGACCACGGCGGCTACGCGTATAAGGAAGCCGTCAAAAAGCATCTTATTTCACAGGGACATAAAGTGATCGACTGCGGCTGCTTCGGCACCGAGAGCGTCGATTATCCCGAGTTCGGGATCGCGGCTGCGGAGCTTGTGCGCGACGGCAAGGTCGATCGCGGCATTGTGATCTGCACGACAGGCATCGGAATGTCCATCGCGGCAAACAAGGTCCGCGGGATCCGCTGCGCACTTTGCGGCGATCTGAAGTCTGCGGAAATGACCAGAAGACACAACGATTCAAATGTTTTGGCAATGGGAGCGGGAATCATTCCGCTCTCTTTGGCATTGGAAATTACCGACGTATGGCTGTCGACCGAATTCGAGGGCGGCAGACATGCGAGAAGAATCGGAATCATTACCGCTTATGAGGCGGGGAAGGAGCAAGTATGAAAGTTACCGTAATCGACCATCCTCTTGTACAGCACAAACTGTCCAGACTGCGCGACAAGAACACGAGCAACAAGGAATTCCGTGAGCTCGTCAGCGAACTTGCGATGCTGATGTGCTACGAGGTCACGCGCGACCTTCCGCTCGTTGACGCAGAGATCGAAACGCCGATCTGCAAGAGCACGTTCAAGGTGCTGGCGAACGAAAAGATCGCGATCGTTCCGATCCTGAGAGCCGGACTCGGCATGGCGGACGGCATGATGAACATGATCCCGAACGCCAAGATGGGACACATCGGCATGTACCGCAATCCCGATACGCTGAAGCCGACGAGTTACTACTGCAAGCTTCCGTACGACATCGAGGAACGCGACGCGATCCTGGTCGATCCGATGCTGGCGACCGGCAATTCCGCGATCGAGGGCATCCGCGTTCTCAAAGAGGGCGGCGCAAAGAGCATCCGCCTCGTCAACCTGCTTGCCGCGCCGGAAGGCATCGAAGCGGTCAGAAAGGTGTATGACGACGTCGATATCTATGTCGCGTGCATCGATCAGAAGCTGAACGAGCACGGCTACATCGTTCCGGGTCTCGGCGACGCGGGCGATCGCCTGTTCGGCACGAAATAACCATTCGAAACGGAGAAGCGTATGACCAGTATCATGGAACGGATCGCTGAAGCGGAGACCCGTGCCGACGCGATCCTTGAAGAAGCCAACCGTACGGCGAGAGAGCGCGTCGCAAAGGAACGCACCGATGCGGACGAGGCGATCGCCGCCGCTGCGGAATCGGAGCGCATCCACACGGCGGAGATCCTCCGGCAGGCGCAGACCGACGGAGAAGCCGTTGCCGCCGAGGTGACGCAGAGAGCTGCCTCCGAAACAAAAAAGCTGATCGCCGACGCGGAGAAACACATCCCGGAGGCAGTCGCATATTTAATGGAAAGGATTGAAGTTGCGGTATGATCGTAGCGATGAAGCGCCTGTCTTTGGTCGCGCTGAAATCGGATCAGGACGCCATCCTCGACGCGCTGCAGAAGGCCGGAACGGTTGAGATCATCCGGCTTGCCGACGGCGACGTGCAGAACGGGGAGGCGGACGCGGTCAACGCGCGAATTCAAAGACTTGCCGAATCCATCAGCGCCGTCAAGCCATACGCGAAAAAAGCGGGCTTTCTGAGCCCGCAGAAGCGCGAAATGACGCTCGACAGCATGCGCAGCTATGTGCCGAAGGCGGTCGAAACGACGAACGAAATCGAGGAGCTGATGCATACGCAGGCACGTCTTCTTGCCGAACGCGAGAAGGCGGCCTCGACGCGCGCAGCCCTTGAACCGTGGTCTGCGCTGACCGTCCCGATGGATTCCGTCCGGAACACGTCGCGTGTGCATTACTTCATCGGTTTGTGCGCATCCAAGGATGTCCAGCGCATCCGCGAACAGGATTATCTGGAAGCCGAGTTTTTGAGCGAAAGCGCAACGGTCCCGACGATCCTCGCCTGCAGGGAGAGCGACGTGCGTTCCGTTCAGAACTTCCTGAAGACGATCGACTGGCAGGATTACGTGTTCCCGAAGATGCAGGGAACGCCGCGTGAAGCGATCGAAACGCTGGATCACAGGATCACTGAGATCGACGGGCAGTATGCGGAGACGCAGAAGCAGCTGGAAGCGCACGGTGAAACGATCGAGACGCTCCAGAACGCGCTGGACGCCGAAACGATCGACTCCGACCGGCTTTCCGCGCAGAGCGATCTCGCCTACACAACGCGCGCGTTCGTGCTCGAAGGATGGGTCCGCGAGGACGAGGTCGAAAAGACAGAGGAAACGATCAGAAGCGTCACCGACGCGTACAGCTTCGAGACGCGCGATCCGATCGAGGGCGAGGAGCCGCCGTCTGTTGTCAAGAACAATAAGCTCGTGAAGCCGTTCGAGGAGGTGCAGACGCTGTATTCGCGTCCCGCCTACGGAACGATCGACGGCACGCCGTACATGACGCCGTTCTACATCCTGCTGTTCGGACTGATGCTTTCGGACACCGGCTACGGCATTCTGTTGATGCTCGGTTCGTGGCTCTATATCAAAAAGAAAAAGCCGACCGGCATGAGCGCGGGCATTTCGCGCGTGCTGTTCTGGGGCGGGCTTTCCACGATCGTCTGGGGCGTGCTGACCGGTTCGTTCTTCGGCATCACCAAAGCGTCGGCGTCCACGATCGCACTCGGCGGTGTTTTCGATCAGATCTCGCAGCTCTTTGAAAAGCTCGGCATCTTCCCGATGCTGCTCGATCCCATGAGCAATCCGATGATCATGCTCGGTCTTTGCTTCGGGCTCGGCATTCTGCACATCGTTGCGGGCTATCTTGTCGGCGCGTATGATAAATTCCGTCAGGGAGACTGGCAGAGCGCGGTCTTCGATCAGATCTCATGGGTACTGATTACGCTCGGACTGGTCGTAGGATTCTTCCCCGCTATAGCGAATATGGCCGGATTCACGATCCCCCTGCCGAAATCCGTCACCATGCCCGCTTTGATCGCGGCAGGCGTCGGCGCGCTGCTCGTCGTTCTGTTCAAGGGACGTGGGAAACGCAACCCGCTGAAACGGCTGACAAGTGGGCTCGGCGGATTGTACGACGTCACGAGCGTTCTGGCCGATATCCTGTCCTATGCGCGTCTGTTCGCGCTCGGCATTGCGACCGGCGTCATCGGGCAGGTGTTCAATATGCTCTGCAGCATGCTTGCCGGCGCTTCAAATCCCGTCATGAAGGTCATCGGCGCGATCGGCAGCATCATATTGCTCGTCCTGCTGCACACGTTCAACGTCGCGATCAACGCGCTCGGCGCGTTCGTGCACTGCGCGAGACTGCAGTACGTCGAGTTCTACGGAAAGTTCTACGAATCCGGCGGAAAGGAATTCCGACCGCTTTCCTATAACACAAAACACGTTCAGGTAACCAAATAAAATCTATTAAGGTAAAGGAGAAACAAACAACATGAATTGGGGTGCAATCTGGGCCACCGCTGGTGCGGTCATTGCAGCATTGATGGCAGGTATCGGTTCCGCGATCGGCGTCGGGATCACAGGTCAGGCGTCTGCGGGCGTCGTTTCGGAGAATCCGGATCTTTCCGGTAAGTGCTTGCTTTTGCAGCTTCTTCCCGGTACGCAGGGCATTTACGGCCTTCTGATCGCCATCGTTATCATGAGCAATTCCGGTCTGATGGGCGATGCGGCGAAGCTTGCGGCTCTTGAGGCAAACACCGCGCTCGGGATCCGTTTCTTCCTGGCAAGTCTTCCCATTGCATTCGGCGGTCTGATCTCCGCGATCTATCAGGGTAGAGTCGCCGTCGCAGGCATCAACATGGTCGCAAAGAAGCCCACCGAAAGCGGTAAGGGCATGGTCATGGCGATCATGGTCGAGACTTATGCCGTTCTGTCCCTGCTCATCTCCTTCCTGCTTGTCTTCGGCATCATGTAAGAAACGAGGCACGGTATGGGAAACGAGAGTGCAGCAAACCTTATCGACAGGATCCTGGCGGACGCTAAGGAAGCGGCCGACCGGATCCTTGCCGACGCGGAAACATCCGCAAGCGGCATCCGTCAATCCCGGGACGCAGAGATCGCAAAGAAAGCCGAACAGACCGAAAGGGAACGCAAGCAGCAGATCGGCGTCATCCTGAACGGCTGCCGTACGCGCGCCGAACTGGACGGACGCAAGGAAACGCTCCGCGCAAAGCGTGTGCTTCTGGACGGTGTGTTTTCCGAGGCGTACAACAGAATGCTCGCGCTGCCGAATGAGAAGCGTGAAGCGCTGTTCCGTTCGATCCTTCAGAAGGAAGCGAACGAGAACGATGTCGTTGCGCCTGCAAAGGTGGACCGCGAAGTGCTGAAAAGAACGATTTCCGGTCTGCCGTTTTCCGTGAAGCTTGCCGAAAAGGACGCGGACGCGGAAGCGGGATTCATTCTGTACGGCGACGGGTACGAGAAGGACTGTTCGATGAAGGCGATCTTAAGGGAGCTTCGCGACGCTGAGGAAACGAATGTCGCAAAGATCCTATTTCGGTAAGAGAGGAGAACGCTATGCCGCAACCGAGTTACGCATACGCATGTGCGAGACTGTCCGCGCTGAACAAGCGGCTCATTGAGCCGCAGACGATCCAGCGCATGCTGGACGGTTCCGTTTCGGATGCGATGCGCACGTTGTCCGACATTCGCTACGGGAGTCTTTCCGACGCGACGGAAGCGGACGTCGAGCGGATGATCGAACGGGAGATGACCGAAGCGATGCAGGAGGTCAGAGAGCTTTCTCCGAATCCTGCGATCACGGATCTGTTCCTGCTTCGCGCGGACGTGCAGAACCTCAAGGTGCTGATTAAAGCGCGTCTGCTGAATCAGACCGACGTTGCGTTCACACCGGGCGGGCTCTATGATCGGGAAACGCTGACCGCTTACGTCAAGGATAAGCAATACGATGCGCTGCCGCCGATCCTTCGCGACGCGCTGAACAAGCTTGAAAAGCGTCTGGAGATGCGCGTCGAACCGCGGATGATCTCGATCGCGCTTGACCGCGCATACCTTGCGCATGCGTTGAAGCAATCGGAGAAACATCCGGTCTTTTCGCACTATTTCCGGTCCATGGCGGACTTTGACAACGTACAGACGTTTCTTCGCCTCCGTGCGATGGGCGCGTCGATCGAAACGCTGGACGAGGTCATTCTGCCCGAGGGCGGCGTCAAATACAGCGACCTGTACAGCGCATACGAGCTTTCGTTCGATTCGCTGAACAAGGTCCTCGGAGGAAGCGTCTGTCAGGAAGCGCTGCTTTCCGGGCTGAACGCCATGCTGCGTTCCGGCAGCATCTCCGAAATAGAGAAGGCGCGGGACAATTATCTGGTCTCGCTGCTCTCGGCACACAAATACGAAAGCGAAACGATCTATCCGATCATAGGCTACTATCTTGCGAAGGAGCGCGAGGGCAGAGCCGTACGCTTGATCATTACGGGCAAGCGCAACGGCATTTCCGACAGCGTGATCCGTGAAAGGCTGGTGAAACTGTATGGCGAACGGTAAGTGCGCAGTCATCGGCGATCGCGATTCCGTCCTGCTGTTCAAAGCGGTCGGTATAGAGGTCTATGACGTGACGGACGGCGAACAGGCGAACAGGACCCTGCACCGGCTGGCAAGGACCGGATATGCGGTCGTTTATGTGACGGAAACATATTATCCCGCTTGTGACGAAACGATCCGTGAGTTTCAGGGCGAGCCGTATCCTGCGATCATTCCGATTCCGGACGCATCCGGAACGCAGGGGATCGGTATGCGGGCGATCAGGGAGAACGTCGAAAAGGCGGTCGGTCTGGATATTTTGAGCAATTCATAACAGGAGAAAGAGTATGCAAGGTACTATCGTAAAGGTTTCGGGGCCGTTGATCGTTGCAAGCGGCATGGGCGACGTACAGATGTTCGACGTCGTACGTGTTTCCGATAAGCATCTGATCGGCGAAGTCATCGAATTGCGCGAGGATAAGGCGTCCATTCAGGTTTATGAGGAGACCGGCGGCATCGGTCCCGGCGAACCGGTCTATTCGACCGGCGCGCCGCTTTCGGTCGAGCTTGCCCCGGGTCTCATCGAATCCATCTACGACGGTATTCAGCGTCCGCTGAACAAGATCCGCGAGAAGGCGGGAGACCGCATCACGCGCGGCATTACCGTCGATTCGCTGGATCACGAGAAGCTCTGGCACTTTGTGCCGGCGGTAAAGGTCGGCGACGAGGTCACGGGTGGCGACGTGCTCGGCACCGTGCAGGAGACGGAAGCCGTCCTCCATAAGATCATGGTCCCGCCGAAAGTTTCCGGTAAGGTGACGTGGATCTTCGAGGGCGACGCGAATATCGTTACGCCGATCGCGAAGCTCGAGAAGGACGGGAAAGAGATCGAGCTGCCGATGCTCCAGAAATGGCCGGTCCGCAAGGGAAGACCGTACGCGGAAAAGCTTGCGCCGAATGAGCCGATGGTCACCGGTCAGCGCGTCATCGATACGCTGTTCCCGGTCGCGAAGGGCGGCGTCGCGGCGGTTCCCGGTCCGTTCGGCAGCGGCAAGACGGTCGTGCAGCATCAGCTTGCAAAGTGGGCGGATGCGGACATCATCGTCTATGTCGGCTGCGGCGAGCGCGGCAATGAGATGACCGACGTTCTGATGGAGTTCCCGGAGCTCAAGGACCCGCGCACGGGGCTGTCACTGATGAAGCGTACCGTGCTGATCGCGAACACGTCGGACATGCCGGTCGCGGCGCGTGAGGCGTCCATCTATACGGGCATTACGATTGCGGAGTATTTCCGCGATATGGGCTATAAGGTCGCGATCATGGCGGACTCGACAAGCCGCTGGGCGGAGGCGCTCCGTGAAATGTCCGGCCGTCTCGAGGAGATGCCCGGTGAAGAAGGTTATCCGGCGTATCTTTCCTCCCGCCTTGCGGAGTTCTATGAGCGGGCGGGCAGCGTCAGAACGCTCGGCAGCGAAGGAAGACTCGGCGCGGTCACGGCGATCGGTGCGGTTTCCCCGCCGGGCGGCGATATTTCCGAACCGGTTTCGCAGGCAACGCTGCGCATCGTCAAGGTCTATTGGGGACTTTCCTCCAAGCTTGCGTACGCGCGTCACTTCCCGGCGATCGACTGGCTGCAGTCGTATTCGCTGTATCAGGATCGTCTGTCCCCGTGGTTCAACAATCAGGTCAATAATGAGTGGTCGAATCTCGTTTCGCGCACCATGCATCTTCTGCAGGTCGAGAGCGAGCTGGACGAGATCGTTCGTCTGGTCGGTATCGACGCGCTGTCCTTCAAGGATCGTCTGACGCTGGAAGCGGCGCGCAGCATCCGTGAGGACTATCTGCACCAGAACGCGTTCCACGAGGTCGATACCTACACCTCGCCGAAGAAGCAGTTCATGATGCTCAAGGCGATCATGACCAACTATGAGAAGAATCTCGAAGCGCTTGACAAGGACGCGTCGTTCCGTGCGCTGCTCGCTTTGCCGGTACGTGAACGCATCGGCAGATTGAAATACGTGCCCGAAGCGGAGGCGGAGGACGAGTACAACGCGATCATGAAGGATATGACCGAACAGATCACGGCGCTGACGGAAGGAGGACAGTTCTGATGCGTAAGGAATATCGAACCATTTCCGAGGTCGTCGGACCGCTGATGCTGGTCAAGGATGTCGAAGGCGTCAAATACGACGAGCTGGTCGAGATCGAACAGGCGGACGGAACGATCCGCCGCGGCCGCGTTCTGGAGATCAACGGCGACAAAGCCATGGTGCAGCTGTTCGAGGGTTCCCAGGGACTCCGTATTTCCGACAGCAAGGCACGGTTCCTCGGTCATTCCATCGAGCTCGACGTCGCGCCCGATATGCTCGGCCGCGTCTTCGACGGCATGGGCAAGCCGAAGGACGGCGGTCCCGCGCTGATCGCGGAAAAGCATCTGGACATCAACGGCACGGCCATGAACCCCGCCGCGCGCGACTATCCGTCCGAGTTCATTCAGACGGGTATTTCCGCCATCGACGGTCTGAACACGCTGGTCCGCGGCCAGAAGCTGCCGGTATTCTCCGGCAGCGGTCTTCCGCACGCAAACCTTGCGGCGCAGATCGCGCGTCAGGCAAAGGTGTTGGGCAGTGACGAAAAGTTTGCGGTCGTATTCGCCGCGGTCGGCATCACGTTTGAGGAAGCGGACTTCTTCATCAACGACTTCCGCGAGACCGGCGCGATCGAACGTACGGTCACGTTCATCAACCTTGCGAACGACCCGGCGATCGAGCGTATTTCCACGCCGCGTATGGCGATCACCGCCGCCGAATACCTCGCGTATGATCTCGGCATGCAGGTGCTCGTCATCATCACGGACATCACAAACTACGCGGAAGCGCTGCGCGAAGTATCCGCCGCGCGTAAAGAGGTTCCCGGACGCCGCGGCTATCCGGGCTATATGTACACCGACCTTGCGACGATGTACGAGCGCGCAGGTCGTATCCGCGGCAACAAGGGCTCGATCACGATGATCCCGATCCTGTCCATGCCGGAGGACGACGTCACGCACCCGATCCCGGACCTGACCGGATACATCACCGAGGGACAGATCATTCTGTCTCGTGAGCTGTACCGCAAGGGCCTGACCCCGCCGATCAACGTTCTGCCGTCGCTTTCGCGTTTGAAGGACAAGGGCATCGGCAAAGGCAAAACGCGCGAGGATCACGCCGACACGATGAACCAGCTGTTCTCGGCGTATTCGCGCGGCAAGGACGCAAAGGAGCTTGCGGTCATTCTGGGCGACGCCGCGCTGTCCGATACGGATAAGCTGTATGCAAAATTCGCCGACGAGTTTGAGACGCGCTACGTTTCACAGGGATATTACACGAACCGCTCGATCGAAGAAACACTGAACCTCGGCTGGGAGCTTCTGCGCATTCTGCCGAAGTCCGAGCTCAAGCGTATCAAGGACGTCTATATCGAAAAATACTACGAGGAGGCGTAAGCCGTGGCTCTGCAGTATAAGCCCACGCGGATGGAGCTATCGAACCTCAAGAAACGCAGGACGGTCGCCATTCGCGGACACAAAATGATGAAGGATAAGCGCGACGAGCTTGTACGCCGCTTCATCGGTCTTGCACGCAAAAACAAAGCGCTGCGTCTGGAAATGGAAAAGAAGCTCGGCGAAGCCATGCAGGGCTTTGTCCTTGCCCGCGCCATGATGAGCGGAACCGAGATCGAGGAAGCGCTGATGTATCCGGCGCGCGCGATCAGCGTGGATATGCGCAAGCAGAACATTCTGTCCATTCCCGTGCCGAAGCTTACGCTCGATACACAGGACGGATTCGTTTATCCGTACGGCTTTGCGACGACCGGCGCCGATCTCGACGGCGCGGTACAGGCGCTTGCGGAGATCCTTCCGCTGATGCTGGAGCTTGCCGAGGTGGAAAAGGCGACGAGCAGACTGGCAGACGAGATCGAAAAGACCCGACGCCGCGTCAATGCACTCGAATACGTCATGATCCCGCAGTTCGACGCCGCGATCCACGACATCCAGATGAAGCTTGAGGAGAACGAGCGCGGAAATACCTCGCGGCTGATGAAGACCAAGGAGATGCTTGCAAAGGAAGCATGACGGACGTTTTTGCCCTTCTCAGAAACGCGGGCTTTGCGGAAGGCTTCGTGCTTCCCATAACCCCCTATACGAACTGGACACGCCATCGACAAGATGGCGTGTTTCATCCGAACACGGCGCCGCTTGTCGACGATCCCCGCGAAAGCTATCCGTGGGCAAACGCGCTTCTGATCTGCGTTTATCCGTATACGCCGTATGACGACGAATCTCTTGTCGCGTCGTATTATCCGGCAAGCAATCGCGCATACCACGCAATGAAGCGGCTGCTTGCGGCGCTGAACGAAAACGGGATCCGGGCGGAACGTGCGGAGACGCCGTACAGGGAGCAGCTTGCTTCCCGCGGGATCGGTTCGCGTATGGACAATCAGCTGCTGTTTCTCGAACCGTACGGCACCTATTTCAATCTGCAGGGCGCTGTGCTTGCGCTTCCGGAACCGGTCGCGTATGAACCGGAACGTGAACCGAAAGAGATCTGCGATCATTGCGGTCTGTGCAAAGCAGTCTGTTTCGGCGCGATCAAGGGGAATTATGCGTTCGACTGGACGCGCTGCGTTCATACATATCTTGAGGGCGATACGATCCCGCAGGACGCCATGGAATGGCTGCCGTCGCTGCTGGGATGCATGCGCTGTCAGACGGTCTGCCCGAAGAATCCGAAGGAGACGGTCCCGATCCCGGAGGAGATCAAAAGCACGCTCGATCCCTTTGCGATCCTCAAAGGAAACCGGAGGGAAGCGGAACCGCTGATCGGCAAAAATCTTGCGGCGCCGAAGCGGCTTTTAAGGCAGGCGATCGTGCTTGCCGCAAACCGGAAAAGAACCGATGCGCTGCCTTACCTGCTCAAACTCAGGGAAACCTTCGGCGACCGGTTCGGACCGGAGCTCGATTACGCAATTTCCCTCTTGCAAAAAGAATAAGATGCGGTTATAATAAGCAATGCACTAAGCGGGGAGTTAGCGGTGCCCTGTACTCGCAATCCGCTACAGCGAGGCCGAATCCCCGTCCCGAGGCCAATTGTTGTGAGGTCGGTCTCAATACGGAACGTTGATGCGCGGGTCCCGTGCAATCGCACGCCGTGAACCGTGTCAGGTCCTGACGGAAGCAGCACTAAGCGGAATGTACGATGTGCCGCGGGGTCACCTGCGCGGAGTCACCGGTTGAGGGTCCACTCGGAGCAAGCGGTCGAAGGACGGGTGTGCAAGTTTTAAAAAACGGAAAACCGGGCACATCGCTCGGTTTTTTCTGTACAATAGCAAGGGGGCAGTATGGAAGATTTCTCGGTATTTGACATCATCGGTCCGCGCATGACGGGACCGTCGTCAAGCCATACGGCGGGCGCGGTACGCATTGCCTACATTGCAAGGAGACTGATCGGGGCGGAGATCAGCCGCGTGCATTTTACGCTGTACGGCTCGTTTGCGGAGACCGGACGCGGTCACGGCACGGATAAGGCGCTGATCGGCGGCATTCTGGGCTTTACGCCGGACGACGAGCGCATCCGGCGCGCGTATGAGATCGCAAAGGAACAGGGCATGCTTGTCGATTTCACGTATTCCGAAGATCCTGTTGAGCATCCGAACACGGTAAAAATCGAGCTTGTCGACGTCAACGACCGCAAGATGGAGGTCGTGGGGCGCTCGGTCGGCGGCGGGAACATCCTGATCACCGAGATCAACGAGCAGGGGGTCGAGCTGTCCGGCGAGTATCCGACGCTGATCGTGAGCCACCGGGATGAACCGGGCGTCATTGCCATCGTATCGCAGGTGCTTGCGCAGCTCAAGGTCAATATCGCCTTCATGCGCGTTTTCCGGCACGGACGCGGCAGAGACGCCTACATGTGCATCGAAACCGACACGCCCGTCACCAGGGAGATGCAGAGCATCATACGGCAGCTTTGTCCGGGCATCACCGAGATTTTTGCCGTTTAAGGGGGTAAGCTTATGCAGTTGATCGATGCTTTTAAGAACGGCGCGGCGCTTTGCGAATACTGTAATGCTGCGGACTGTACGATCGCGGAAGCAATGATCCGCCGTGAAGTCTCCCGCGGGGAAATGATGCGCGACGCGATCCTGAAGGAAATGCAGGAAAACCTGAACGTGATGCGGGAATCCGTACGGGTTGGGCTGGAGGAGCATGTGGAGACCGTTTCACATCTGTCCGGCGGCGAAGCGATGCGGTTGTTCCGATATGCGAAGTACGATCCGTTTTCCGGAGGCAACACCTGCCGCGCGGCGGCAAGCGCGATGGCGGTCTGTGAGGTCAATTCCTCGATGGGACGCATCGTCGCAGCGCCGACCGCGGGGGCAAGCGGCATCCTTCCGGGCGTTTTGATTGAATGCGGCATGGAACGCGGCTGGACCGATGAACAGCTTGTACAGGGGCTGTTTACCGCCGGCGCCGTCGGTCTGCTGTTTGCGCAAAACGCGACGATCTCCGGCGCGGACGGCGGCTGTCAGGCGGAAACCGGCGTCGCGAGCGCAATGGCGGCGGCAGCGATCGTCGAGCTTTCCGGCGGTACGCCGGAGCAGGCTCTGGACGCCGCGGCGATGACGATCAAGAACATCATGGGACTCGTCTGCGATCCGGTCGCGGGACTGGTCGAGTGCCCCTGCATCAAGCGGAACGCGCCCGGCGCAGCCAATGCGCTTTTGTGCGCGGATATGGTGCTTTGCGGCATCACAAGCCTGATCCCGTTCGACGAGGTCGTATCCGCCATGCTGCAGGTAGGCCGCGATATCCGCAAGGAATACCGCGAAACGGCAAAGGGCGGGCTTGCGGCCACGCCGACCGGCAAGGCCGTCGCCGAGAAAGTCAAACGCTTTCAGGCATATTCCGGCGAGTATTGACACTATCAAAACAAACAGCACGCGGATGCGCTCCGCGTGCTGTTTTCTTTTTGAGCTCAGAAGCCGAGCGTCGGAAGAACGACCGCTTCGATACGCTTTGCGATCTCGTCGATCGGAAGCAGCATGCCGTTTTCCGTGCAGAGGATCAGCTCTACGTTCGGAATGCGCTGCGCGTATTCGGCGTATTTTTTGCGTGCGCGGACCTGAATGGAGTCGATGCTTTCGTACACGTCGCGTGCATTGCCGATATAGTCCCGAAAGCCCTTCTTATCCACGTTCTCCGCGGCGCTTTCTGTGTCCATGTCGAGGACCAGATGCAGATCCGGGACGGGGATCCCGAAATGCTTGTGCTCGAGCTCGAGACAGAAATCGAGGATATCCGGTTTGTCAAGGTCGATGTCGCGGATGCTCTGGTAGACCGCGTTACTGAGCACATAGCGGTTGATGAGCAGCACGTCCGCATCGGAATAATCGAGGCTTTTGAACGCTTCGAAACGGTCCAGCGCGAACCACAGCGCCATGCTCTTGCCGTCCACGGTGTTTGCGGCGATCCCGTCCTTTGCAGACAGATACCGTCCGATCATTTCCCCGAAAAAGGTGTCGTACATGGGGAAGGAGATCTCTTTGACGCGCAGCCCACGGTTCTTCAGCGTTTCGGACAGACGCGCCATCTGTACGCTTTTGCCGGTACCGTCGATGCCTTCGAATGCAATGATCTTCGTCATGCCTTGCCCTCCCGGATGCGCTCCATCGCGCGGATCGTATTCTCTCTGGTTGCAAACGCCGTCATGCGGAAATAGCCTTCGCCGGCTTTGCCGAAGCCCGCGCCCGGTGTGCCGATGATGTGACAGCGGTCCAGAAGCTCGTCATAGAACGCCCAGCTGTCGCCGCCGGGAACCTTGATCCAGACGTACGGCGCGTTCTGTCCGCCGTAGACCGTATAGCCTGCCGCCTCGAGCGAGGTGCGGATGATACGCGCGTTTTCCATGTAGTAATCCACGGTATCCATGATCTCGCCGTAGCCTTCGTTATAGGCGGCTGCAGCGGCAACCTGCGTGACGTATGCGACGCCGTTGAACTTGGTCGAGATGCGGCGCGCCCAAAGATCGCGCAGATGGACCGTGTTGCCGGATTCGTCTCTGCACACAAGATCCTTCGGCACGACCGTATAGGCGCAGCGCGTGCCGGTAAAGCCCGCCGTCTTGCTCATCGAGCGGAACTCGACCGCACAGGTTCGCGCGCCGTCGATCTCGTAAATGGAATGCGGCAGCTTCGAATCGCGGATATACGCTTCGTATGCGGAATCATACAGAAGCAGCGCGCCGTTTCGATTGCAGTAATCGACAAACAGCCTAAGCTGCGCGTGCGTCAGCGTCGCGCCGGTGGGATTGTTCGGATAGCAGAGATAGATCACGTCGACCGGCTCCTTCGGAAGCTCCGGCACAAAGTCGTTTTCCGCGGTGGCAGGGAGGTATGTGATGTTTGCATAGCCGCCCATCACGGGATCGAAGACGCCGCTTCTGCCGCCCATGACGTTGGTGTCGACATAGACCGGGTACACCGGATCGAGCACTGCGATCCGGCAATCACGGGAAAACAGCTCCTGGAAATTTCCGACGTCGCATTTTGCACCGTCGGAAACAAAGATCTCATCCTGCGCGACCGGAATGCCGCGGGACAGATAATCGCGTCTGCAGATCGCTTCACGCAGAAATTCGTACCCGAAATCGGGAGCGTAGCCGTGAAAGGTTTCCGCGTGCGCCATTTCGTCGACGGCACGGTGCATCGCTGCGATGACGGCGGGTACGAGCGGCTGTGTGACGTCGCCGATGCCCATCCGGATCAGATCGGCGTCCGGATGCGCTTCCAGATAGGCGCGGGCGCGTTTTCCGACTTCATAAAACAAATAATTGCCTTTCAGATTTGCGTAATCTCCGTTTGCGGTAAACATAGGGATCCTCCTGCATACTTTCATGATATTATAGCATATCCGACAACATCGGGCAAGATGATTCTGAGAGAACGGGGCGAAATACGGCGATGCCGCGCCGATCGTCCCGGAACGGATCGAAACAGGACGACGGAATGACGAATGCGTCCGACACCAAGCGCCGTACAAATACCCGTATCATGTCCTATAATTCCGGTATGCGGAAAAGAAACGGGACAACCGAAACCGGAAAGGAAACGCTGATCGGAACAGCTGTGATGATCGGCGGGTTCCTGACTGCGCTGCTGCTTTCTCGCGTACGCATCCACGGACTGCATTCGCCTTTATCGCTCGGACTTCTTCTCGGAAGTCAGCTTGCCGGATTTGAACCGGCGGCGATCGTCGGAGGCATCGTCCTGGGGGCGTTTGCAGAAGCAAAGCCGTACTGGCAGGGCGTTTCGGCGGCGCTGCTGTACTGGGGGATCACGCGGATCATCATCCTGATTCGTAAAAAATGCAGTCCTGCGGTCAGATTTCTGATCTTTACGCTGTGCATGGCGGCGACGCTTCCGATCTCCATGATCTACGGGACAGAGGAACTGCAGTACGGCTTGATTTCACTGCTGGTTTCCGTTTTATCATCCTTCTGCTTCCGGCGCCTTTGCCTGACCGTAAAGACAATCGGACGGGCACGGATGATCACTGACATCGAACAGATCGCGATCGCGCTGTCGATCGGCGCGCTGATCCTGTCCGTATCCGACGCGGTGTTCCTCGGCTGGTCGTTCTCCGTTTCGCTGCTCCTCTTGCTGACGATGATCGCGGTTTCGGTCCGCGGGATCGTCGGAGCCGCATCCGGGATCTTCTGGTCCGTGATGCTGACGCTGTATACCGGATCCGATCCCGTTCTGATCGGGACCGTTTCGCTCGGCGCTCTGACGGGAGCGGTCCTGCGGGAAAAAGGCAAGCCGCTTGTCATCGGTGCAATGATCCTGTCCGGCCTGCTGTTCCGATCGTTCTCGCCCGGAGAAGCCTACGGAATGAGCATCCCGAATCTGCTGTGCAGCGTTCTGTTTTTTGCACTGCTGCCGAGAGGATGGCTGACTGCGCTGAAGCAATGCTTTGATCCGCGTCTGCATATGGAGAAAATAGCTGCGGACGCCGCAAAGCAGTCGGAACACCGCGCCTCGCGGGAGCTGGAGCGGATGGGGAAACTGCTCGGCGGCTTTTCCGGTATATTTCATACCGAACCGCCGGAGGACGATACGGTCGATCGCTGGACCGTTCAGGGGGCGCTGGCGATCTGCCGCGGATGTGAAGTCCGCCGCCTTTGCTGGAGGGATCCGGTACTCATGCGGGAAGCGGTCAGAACGCTTGCGGAAGAAGCGGGAAAGGGCAGACGCGTCGAGCCGATCGATCCGATCGATGAAAACTGCCGGCATTTCGGAGACTTTTGCGCGTCCGTTCTGCTTTCCTATCAGCAGGCGCAGAACCGCAACGCGATCGTAAAACAGGTGCAATTACAGGCGGATGCGGCAGAACGGCAGCTGTCGGGCGCAGGCGCAGCGCTTTGCACCTACGCAAGGGATATGCGAAGCCGGACACGCAATACGAAGCTGACGGAACGGAGGATCCGCGATCGCATCACGGAAGCCGGGTACGATCTTGATTCGCTGGACGTGTATGAGACGAACGGCGCGGAAATGATCTCGATCGGCGTTCGCCGTCCGCGCAGGAGAAAAACGCGGCTGTCCGAGGTGCAGACTGAGATCGAAAAAGCATGCGGATACCGTTTGCGCCGCATACAGTCGGCGCAGGATGAGGATCGCGTCTCGTTCACGTTTGAACGGGATACCGAACTGCATGCGGCAGTACAGATCTCCAGAGTATCCGCTTCGGGTTCGGTCAGCGGAGATGCGGCCGGAGAATGCCGCATGCACGGCGGACGTGTATGTTTTGCACTGTCGGACGGAATGGGCAGGGGACGAAAGGCGCGAAACGAGAGCGAAGCGGCGATCCGGCTGCTGTTCCGTCTGTATCACAGCGGCGTTCAAAAGGAGCTGGTTTATGAAAATGTAAACCGTATGCTGCTTGCGCAGAATGAATCCGAAATATACGCAACGCTCGACGCGGTTTCGATCGATCTGAATACCGGCGAAGCCGAAATGCTGAAATACGGAGCGCCACCGAGCTTTCTTCTGCGGGAAGGACAGGTCAGAACGATATGCGGAGAAGCGCTTCCGTGCGGGATCCTTGCGGAAGCGCAGCCCAGCGTGATCCGGATCCGCCTTCAGCGGAACGACCGGATCGTGCTTTGCTCGGACGGCGTACAGGACGTGCTGACGGAAGGAATGGAGAATACGATCCGTGCGGCGGAGCAGGCAGGCGGGACGACGGGAGACGCGCTTCTGGAGCTTGCACAGACGCGGGGCGGATCCGACGACATGACCGTGATGGTGATCCGGGTCGCATGAAGGTCGCGATCGAACCGTTCCTGATGGACAATATGCTGATGAACTGCTGCGTTTATCTGCTCGCGGCGGCATGGATGGGCGTGCGGATCCGATTGTTCCCGACGGTCGCCGTTTCCCTGCTCGGAGCGGTATACGCATGGATCTCCCTGTTTTGCATGCCGGCTTTGCGGGAGCCGCTGCTGAAACTCCCGTGTTTTCTGATTTCGTCGATGCTACTGTTCCGGAGGGCCGGCGCATGGAAGTCGCTTCCGTTTCTTCTGCTTTCCGCAGCGCTGACGGGCGGCGCCGCCATGCTGCTGACGCTTCAGCTCGGTGGGCGTGTTTATGCCGACGGAACGATGATCGGCACCGTACCGCTTCGCGCGGCGCTGCTTTCCGCCGCCGCAGCTCTGTGCCTGCCCAGAATGCTCCGCAAGCTGCTGTCTGTCCGCAGAAGACATGCGCTGCGCACGGAGATCGTGGTACGCCTTTCGGAGCATACGTACCGTCTCGACGCGCTGATCGACAGCGGTAACCTGCTCAGAGAGCCCTTGACGGGACTTCCGGTGCTGTTGATCGATCGGAAGGTCGACCGACCCTCGCTGCCGGTTCCGTTTGAAAAACTCTCCGGAAGCGGCATCCTGTACGGGGAGCGGCCCCGCGCAGTCGTACTGCCTGCATTCGGCAACGCGACAGTGGACTGCGTCTGCGTGCAGGCGCCGGTTCCGATCGGAAAGGCGCAGGCGGTTCTGCCGGAAAGCCTTTTACCGTATGATTGGAGGACAAAAGATGATCGCATGGCTTTATCGTATATGGGATCGCCTGCGCGTACGGCTGCGCATTGGCAGACGCGATATCTTATGGTACATTCACGGAAACGAAGGACTTCCGCCGCCGCTCGATCCCGAGGAGGAAGCCCGCTGCATTGCGCTCGCACAGACCGATAAGGCGGCGAAGGATAAGCTGATCGTTCATAACCTGCGCCTTGTCGTCTACCTTGCCAGAAAATTCGAGAATACCGGTGTCCAGACGGAGGATCTAATCAGCATCGGCACGATCGGATTGATCAAGGCCGTCGAGACCTTCAAGGCGGAGAAAAAGATCAAGCTTGCGACATACGCCTCGCGCTGCATCGAAAACGAGATCCTGATGCATCTGAGGCGCACGACAAAGCTGAAGCTCGAAGTCAGCTTCGATGAACCGCTGAACGTCGATTGGGACGGCAACGAGCTGCTGCTTTCGGACGTGCTCGGCACCGATCCGGACGTCGTGAGCCGCGACATGGAGGACGAAGTCGAGCGGGAGCTTCTCGAAAAAGCGCTTGCGAAGCTGACGGACCGCGAACGGGACATCATCGACATGCGCTTCGGACTGAAAACCGGAAAAGCGCGTACGCAGAAGCAGGTCGCCGACGCAATGGGGATCTCGCAAAGCTATATCAGCCGGCTCGAAAAGCGGATCATGAAGCGCCTGAAGCGGGAAATCGTTCGTATGCAGTCATAGCTTGACATACTTTTCAAGCTGCTTCAACGCGCTTTTTTCCAGACGGGAGACCTGAGCCTGCGATATGCCGATCTCCTTGGACACCTCGACCTGCGTTTTACAGGCAAAATACCGGAGATTCAGGATCTTCCGATCCCGCTCGCCGAGATGGGAGATGCCCTCCCGCAGTGCGATCGCATCGACCCGTTTTGCCTCGCTGTCTTTCGGATCGCAGATCTGATCGAGCACGCACAGCGTGTCGCCGTCGGCGTTGAACACGGGATCATAGAGGGAGACCGGGTCCGAGATCGCATCCAGCGCAAAGACCACATCCGGTTCCGGAATACCGAGCTCCTTTGCGATCTCGCTGACGGTAGGCTCGCGCGAAAGCGTGTCGGTCAGCTTCAGCTTTGCCTGCATCGCACGGTATGCCGTGTCGCGCATGGATCGGGGGACGCGTACTGCGCTGTAGTCCCGGAGATGTCTGCGGATCTCTCCTGCGATCATCGGGACCGCATAGGTCGAAAAACGCACGTTCTGCTTCAGATCAAAGCCGTCCACGGACTTGATCAACCCGATGCAGCCGACCTGAAACAGATCGTCGGCAAGCTCCCCGCGACCGGCAAAACGCTGTACGACGGAAAGAACGAGCCGCAGATTTGAGTAGATAAACCGTTCGCGCGCCGCTTCGTCGCCAGCTTTTGCGCGTTCCAGAAGCGAGCGCATTTCCTCGGGCTTCAAACGGGGCAGGCGGGATGTATCGATATTTGTGATCTCCACCTTCTGCAAAGAGAATCACCTCCGGACAATAGTCTGTCCGACCGGACGACCGTTCAAACGTCGCAGGGCGAATTTGACAGACTTTACCAATCGTGATACGATACAGCAAAGAGCGTTCGGAGGAAGCGTCATGAAGCGTTTTCATGTGATTGTGTTGTGCATCCTGTGCCTGTTTGTTTCGATCGGCTGCGGCAGCCGACCGGCTGAACAGCCGCCCCAAAGCACAGCGCCGGCGGTCGATGCGGAGGAGATCGTTGTATTTGCAACGGCGGAGCCGAAGGATACGCAGCAACCCATGCCGGAAACGGCGGCGCCGACGGATACGCCGCTGCCGAGCGACACGTCGGCGAACGAGCCGACGGCGGAACCGACGGCCGCACCGCAGCGGTATGCGGTGGCGGACGACATGTATACGATCGCATGGATAAGCGATCCGCAGCACTATTCCGAGCAGTTTCCGGAGACGTATTACGCGATGACGTCGTTTCTGCGCGATCATCGCGATGAAATGAATCTTTCTTATGTGATCAATACCGGCGATTTTGTGAACCATCCGGACGCGGATACGGAATGGGACGTCGCGGACAAGGCGCAGGCAATGATCGACGACATTCCGAACGGCGTGCTCGCAGGCAACCATGACGTGCTCGATCCGGTCGGCTATAAGACCTTTTGCGTGCGCTTCGGCGAAAAGCGTTATCGGGACAAGCCCTGGTATGGAGGCAGCTTTGAAAACAATCGGGGGCATTATGACCTTCTGACGGTCGGAGAGACGGATTACCTGTTTGTTTATATGGGCTTCGGACCGACCAAAAAGGCAATTGAATGGGTCCGGTCCGTATTCAAGCAATATCCGGATCGCGTCGGCATATTATGCCTGCACGACTATTACACGAAAAAGCTGACATTGTCCGAAGACGGGAAAAAATGGCATGAAAAGGTTGTAGCCAAGTCTCCGAATCTGTATATGGTCCTGTGCGGACACAAATACGGATCTTATTGTTTCCCGGAATCGTTTGACGATGATAAGGACGGAAGGGAAGACCGGACGGTCTATCAGATGCTGTTCAATTATCAGGCGTCGCTGCATGACGGCGGCGGCGGATATCTCCGTCTGATCCAGGTCGATGAAGCGCGGGGAACGATGCACAACCTGACGTACTCGCCGCTCACAGAGGATTATAACCGGTTTGACGATCCGGTCAATCGCGAGGAATATTATCCATTCGACGAGAAGAATGAGGAATTTGATCTTCCTCTGCCGTGGAAGATCGAACACTGAATCGCGGGACAAAAGAAAAGAAGCGGAACGATCCGCTTCTTTTTTTGTACAGTCAATTCAAAACCTGCAGCCCGGTTCAGGCTGTCCTGGTGCCGGTATAAAAGATGCCGGGAGAGAGATCAGCGACGCCGATCAAAACAAGCTGCAGAGCAGAGCTGCAAGCTTCCGATAGAATACATGCGACCGAAGATGCGAAGCACGTTCGATCCGACGATACAATTTCTTCATTTCCAGGTTACTCATCACAAAATCTCCTTTCTTGTATCTGATACAGAGTATAAAGGAGAAATATGTCAGAATTGTCAGAAACTTATGAAGAAAACACCAAAAATACGCGATAAAAGTATGAACGAGACTTGAATAAAATATGAACAAGGTGTAAAGTACAATGGGATAATTTATGAATATGCGAATTCGCAACGATAATAATAGATATAATTATCAATATACCGATAATTATGGATACAGAAACATAAATCGGGTCCGACAGGCGCAATGCTGCCGGCAGAAGAAAAAAGGGGAGGCGGATCGCCTCCCGAAATAACAGAATACAGGTTTGTTCAGAGCGTTATCGGATCGGAAGCAGCATTCCGATCGATGCTGTACGGACGCTGAAACAGATGCGCGCCGCGCAGACCGGCGTTGTTATCTGGATCCGAGAATGGCAAGGATCGCTTTGCATTCGTCCAGGGTATGATAATTCTCGGCAGATTTTCCCGCCCGGTTTGCCTGGCGGATCTGTACCGAACTGACGCCGTCGGAGTACACGATATCGTCGCCGGCGGAAGAAGTATAATACGTATCGCCGTTTTCCGTAACCGCCTGATACGAGGATGAAAGCGACCTGACGAGCGATCCGGAGTCGTTCGGACGGATCAGGATCTCCAGATTGCACGCGTCGGTGCGATACTGCGCATTCCATTCGGCTTCACAGAGCTTGATGCTGCCTTTGGGAGCTTCGGGGGATTTGATCAACTCCGCAGCTTCCTCGGGGGACAGAATGTTCTCGATATAAAACCCGTCTGTTTCAAGCCCGACGAAATAGCGCAGACCGCCGTGCAGACATTCGTAATACGTATAGGACGCCTTGCCTTCCGACGTTTTTAATTTGCTTTCCCGGGATACGCAGACGATGTCGTCCTGCATGTTTTTGTCCTTGCTGCGCGATGTCTTCAGACAGAAGGGCTGACCTTCCGCCTCGTATGTGACGATATAGGTCAGGGAGCTGTAGGTGATGGGATAGCGTTCCCCGAGCTTCCAGATGCCGGATCGCTCGAGCGCAAGTTCGCCGGAGCCGTCATTATGACCGCAGGCGGCAAGAATGACGGTCAACAGCAGCAGCGCCGCAGCGCGGAGAAAGTTTCGTCTCATAAGAATGCCTTCTTTCCGAATGATGATTTATCATATCATAATCAGCTATAAAAGTCACGAGAAAATACAGGATGATGAGACAGAAAAAAGATATACGGAAAATAGTTAAATATATGCTTGACAGAATCAAATCTGTTGCCTATAATAGAAAAGGTCCGCCAAAGTAGCTCAGTCGGTAGAGCGACGCACTCGTAATGCGTAGGTCAGGGGTCCGAGTCCCCTCTTTGGCTCCAATGTCGAGGCGTAGCGCAGTTTGGTAGCGCGTTTGGTTCGGGACCAAAAGGCCGCTGGTTCAAATCCAGTCGCCTCGACCACAGAGCACTTGCAAAGGGCAAGTGCTTTTTCTTTTGCCTTTGGCAGACGACGGCGGTTGACTTTACCGGATGCATTCTCTATACTGAATGCAAAGAAACGGACGATCGTCAGGACGGAAGGGAGATCGGGGATGCCGGTACGGTTTGCGGAAGAACATGAGCTCGGTCGCGTAAACGAGCTTCGGAAACAGGTGAACGATCTGCATGTGGCGGGGAAGCCGGAGATCTTCAAACCGGGTTTTCCAAAGGAGCTTGCCGATCATATCTATACCATTTGGAACGATCCGGATCAAAGGATCGTCGTAAACGAGCGCAACGGCGCGATCTGCGGGTTTGCCGTGCTGCATCATATCCGAAGACCGGAAACGCCGTTCATGTTTGAACGGGATTATCTTGACGTCGACGAGTTCTGCGTGGATGAAGCGTGCAGAAGAACGGGCGTTGCGACGGAACTGATCGGGTTTATACGGACGTACGCAAAGGCGGAAGGCTTCGATCGGGTCGAGCTGAACATGTGGGAGTTCAACCGGGATGCTCTCGCATTTTATGAAGCGGTCGGGTTTACGACCTATCGCAGATACATGGAAATGAAACTGTAAACAGAAGCGGCGGTTCCGATCGGAAACCGCCGCCGTTGATTATTGAGCCGTATCGTCTTCGTGATAGTCGATCAGATAAATGATATCCGCCATTTCACGGCCGTCGTTGCACGGCTTGCTGTAAATCTTTCCGTTCCAGTACAGGGAAGCCGATTCACCGCCGTCCAGATTGAACGCGACCTTGCATCCGAGCATCTCCATGAGCTTTGACAGCTCCTTCAGCTCCAGACCGGAGGAATGCCGCTGCCGTCCGTCGACCGTGACGAAGCAGTAATGCCCGGGTTCGTAATACCCGATCGCGCAGCGCGGGTTCAGGGGCTTGACCTTGGAAGTCGGGAACTTTTCAAGCGCATGACCGTCGGCGTCCAGCAGCGAGGGACCGAACTCCCATGCCTGCCAGACTTCCTTGCCCGGTCCGTTTTTCTTGTACTGATCGACGGTCATCGTCTCCATGGTCCCGTCGAGGTACAGGAAGCAGACTTCCCAATTATCATAGGTGCCGGTATCAAAGACCTCGCCGTTCCGGATCACGAGCTGATGCTTGTGCGCATTGAACATATCGCCGGAGATCGCGGCGAGCGCGTTTGAACGCTCGGCGATCCTTGCTACGGTATCCCGGTGGTCGGACTTGAAAGTCTTTGCTGCCGCCGTACGAAGACAGCGGATATCGCGCAGATAGATGTCGACGACGTAATAGGTCAGCTTGTGACCGAACAGCTCGTTGTCGACGACGGTGGAAACGGTGCAATGCAGGCTTTCGCCGACGTATTCCGTATCGGTGAAGGCTTGCTCCTCACGCGGGACGAAACCGCCGATACTCCAACCGATCAGACCGTCAGGCTCCGGCGTGGGGGTCGGGGTAGGGGAAGGCGTCGGCTCCGGCGTCGGCGTAGGTTCCGGGTTCGGCGTGGGCGGCTCGGGCGTGTCGGTGGGGACCGGCGTGATAAGGACCAGTTCGTCCTCCGCGATGATCTCAGGCGTTGTGAGGAGATCGGATCCCGGCGCCGTTTCCGCGGGCGGCTGTACGCATGCGCAAAAAAGCATCGCCAGGAGGAGAATACATCCCGTCAGGATTCGTTTCATTCGGAGAGCCCCGCCTTTCCGCAGTAGAACCGTGATTCGGAATACGGTTCGTACGCAACATAGATGATATCGGCCATGACGCGGCCGCCGCCGCTCGGCTGATTGAAAATACTGTCCTTCCAGAAGAACTGAGCGGAGTTTCCGCCATCCAGATTATATGCCTGTTTGCAGCCTAAAGACTCCATCAGCAGAGCAAGCTCGCGAAGGAACAGACCGTATGAATAATCCTTCTGCCGCCCGTCCACAACGACGAAGCAGTAATGACCGGGTTCGAAATAGCCGATCGCGCAGCGCGGATTTCTGCCGCCGACGTTGTTTTCCGAAAAGGAACGATACGCTTTGCCGTCGCTGTCGAGCAACGCCGGACCGAATTCCCATGCCTGCCAGGGATCCTTGTTCAGGATCTTCTTGATGCTTGCCTGAGAATTGAGGATCGTTTCCATTTCGCCGTTCCGAAGCAGCAGACAGACGTCGCCCTTTCCGATCGCCTTCGAGTAGACTTCACCGTTCCGGATGATCAGCGTCGCGCCGCGCGCACTGCAGTAATCGCCCGAGATCGCGACCAGCGCGTTTTCGCGGCGCGCCATTTTCAGAACGCTTCCGCTGCGGGCGTTGGCAAAATTATCGGAGGCGCAGGCCGTTCTGAGCTGGGTCACGTCGGATACGTGGATATCCGCGACATAGTACACCATCTGTCTGTCGAACATCTCCGAATCCGCCGTTGTCGTGACGGTCACGGACATGGTCGGGCTCCGGTAGGTGTCGTTGACAAACAGAATGCCGTCGGACCAGTAGGGCTGCCCGACTTCAGACGTTTCATCGTCTGTTTCATCGGTTTCTGCCAGAACCGGCGCAATGGTCGGCGCAGGAGACGGCGTTTCGGGAACAGCAGTACGCAGAATGCCCGCGTTGTCCATAGGCGGGGTGACGGGAAGAACGTCCGCGACCGGTCTGCTGACCCGCTTTTTCAGAGTCAGCGCATATACGGTCACGAACGACAAAGCAAATAAAACAAGGATCAGCAGGATCGCAGGTATAAATGTTTTCAGAGATACTTTTTTCATAGAGAAAGGATATGCAGATCAAGCGCCGCAGATACCGTATCACAGCGCAGAAAATCGGGCAGAATACCGATCGCTTCCAACAGGACCTTGACGCCGATCAGGATCAGAACGACGCCGCCGAAAATCGTGGCTGCGCGATGATACTTCAGCCCGAAACGGTTCCCGATCCAGACGCCGATCAGCGACAGTACAAAGGTCGTCAAGCCGATCACGGCGATCGCGAGAAAGATGCTCGTACCGCTGCCGGACCAGACGACGCCCTCCTGCATCGAAAACGATACGCCGACGGCAAACGCGTCGATGCTGGTTGCGATCGCAAGGATAAACAGACGCCCGATCGTTCCGACGTCCGACGGCTTGTCGTCTTTATCCCGAATGCCTTCGATCAGCATTTTGACGCCGAGGATGAGAAGAAGCGCGGCGGCGATCCAGGGTCCGATCGTGACTGCGGATGCAAAGGTCGAGCCGAGCGCAAACCCGAGAAGCGGCATCAAAGCCTGGAAACAGCCGAAAAAGAGCGCGATCAGTGCAGCGCGGCGAAGATCCAGCTTTTGCATGGAAACGCCCTGACACATGGAAACGGCAAAGGCGTCCATCGACAGCCCGACGCCGATCATCAGAATATCCGTAAAGCTCATATACGCCTCCCAAATGATCCTACACAGTATAACAAAGGCTGCATGAAATCGCAATCTTTCCGAAAGAATTTCATTCTAACTTTACATTTATAACACATCATTCCCGCTTTACACAAAAACAGGATTGCGGTATACTGTGAAAAAGAAAGGATTCGGATATGAAACGGATATTGGGCAGTATTCGCAGAGCGGATGAAAAATACGGAATGATCGAGAACGGGGACAAGATCTGCGTCGGGGTATCCGGCGGAAAGGATTCCCTGCTGCTGATGCAGGCAATGAAGCTGTATCAGCGCTTTTCCTATACAAAATTCGACGTGATCGCGATCATGCTCGACCTTGGATTGAAATACCAGAACACTGCGCCGATCCGCGCTTATGCGGAAAAGATCGGCATTCCGTTTGAAGTCATTCCGACGGAGATCGGAAAGGTCGTTTTTGAGTATCGCGCCGAACGCTCGCCCTGTGCGCTGTGCGCAAAGCTGCGGCGAGGCGCGCTGAACACGGCGGCGAAGCAGCGCGGCTGCAATAAGGTTGCGCTCGGACACAACCGCGAGGACGTTCTGGAAACGTTTTTGATGTCGTTGCTTTATGAGGGGCGCATGAACACCTTTGCGCCGATCACGTATCTTTCCAGACGCGACATCACCGTGATCCGCCCGATGATTTATGTGCCGGAAAAATACTGTCTGTCGGTTGCGAAGCAGCTGGAACTGCCGGTGCTTCCGCCGAATTGCGAGATCGCAGGCAAAACGAAACGGGAAGAAGCAAAGGAGTTGATCAAATATCTCTGCACGCTCGTACCGGACGCCGACGTCAAGATGATGCATGCGATCACCAATACGGATAAATACGGGCTTTGGGACCGTATGCGGCTGAAGCCGCCGGCGGGAGAATGCGCCTTTGAGGATGGGGAGGAGCCGTAAGCTTCAGGATCCGGAAAACAGCTCCGGCAGCAGCGCGGGAAGCCGATGGATCAGCGTCTCCCGCAGCTCGTTCCGGTTCTCCGGGTCGATCCGGTATATGTCGGCGCGCGGGTGCGAACGCACCGCGTCCAGAAACGGCGTTTGCTTATCGCGTACTGCGGCGATCACGACCGGCGCGTCGTCAAGCAAACGGAGGATCGCCCCGGTAAACGCATGCGCGCTGCTTTCGAGAAAACCAAGCTCATCCAGCACGATCACGCCGTCGGACGGGAAGCGCAAGGTGTGCGCAAACCGGTCAAACGCTTCCGGAAAAGCGCGGCTGGATCCTTCCCGGCACAGACCGATGCGGTTTTCTTCATCATATCGTCTCTGCGCTCCGTATGTATGGATATAAACCGGACAGGATCCGTCCGGGTAAGGCGCTTCTTTCTTTGTGATGACGCCGTATACCGGTGCCGGGATCCTGTCGGTCAATGCACGGATCAACGTGGATTTACCGACGCCGTTGCGTCCGACGATCAGGATATGCCGCATGATAACCTCCGTTCTGAAATGACGAAAGCTGCCGGTCAGGCAGCTAGTTTTACGGATCCCGGATCAGATCGACCGTTACGTATTGCGGGACGGCTTCGGGGTCCGACTGGATCCGCACCGTAAAATGTCCCAGATGCTTCGAATACGGTTCGCCGGAATCCGCGACCTTTACGCACTGCTTCACGATCGTGTCGCTGTCGGAAACGGTGCGGTGAAACACCGGCATGAGCAGATCGAACAGATCCCGAAGCGCATCGGCGGTCTTTTTGTTTTCGGCCTTCAGTTTCACGCTGACCGGTGAATTGTCCTGCGGATCCGCACAGAGCGGCACTTCAACGGTCAGCTGACATATGCCGCTGTCGTCGGACCGCATGGACAGCCGGATCGATGCGCCGTTTTCGGACGTCAGGTCATAATGATCCTGCTGATAGGACAGCGAAAAGGCGGAACCCTCGATCGCGTCAAGAACGTTCTTCCCGCGGATCGACAAGTCGTCGGTCGGAACGGGAGTAGGAGAGGCGTCCGGTTCGGGAGAAACGGAGATGTCCTTTTTTCCGCCGTACAAAAGCGCCAATCCCAAAAACAGCAGGATCACAAGCGCGATACTACCGTATTCGAGAATTTTGATCCGTTCGATCCGCGGGAAGCCGCGTTTCTTTTTCTTTTTGTCAGTCGACATCGTGTATGACCGTTTCCGGCTTTTCGTCCAGAACGTGCGGATTGCGGAAATACGTCTTGAACAGCTTGAAAGAGGAAGCAAGATAGAAGCCGTCGCAGATCCGCTCGTCGCAGACGATATTGTAATCGATGTATTTGCGCTGTACCGGCGTTCCGTCGGGCTTCAGCTCGGTCCGCTTATACTTTGCGCCGAACGAAAGGAAGACGGGGATATTGCCGAAATCGTACAGATGATGGAATACCGGCGGAATGCCCAAAGATCCCATCGAGGTAATGAACATCGAACCGTGGAACGGGCTGATTTCGACAAGCGCTTTCGGCATCAGACCGAAATAGTCGAGGACCTTCAAAAGCCAGACGGCGTTCTTGAGCAGCAGTCCGGGGATATAGTTGAAGATCTTCGCCGTATTGTCGAAATTGCTGTCCGGGTTATCTTCACGGTTTTCTTCGATCAGCTTCTGCAGCTTTGCGTATACGTCGTCGGCCGTATCGGTCGGAGAAAAATGCACCTTAACGATGGTTTCCTCCGCTTCGAGCGTCATGTCGCGCTTGATGGTAAGCGCGACGATGATGTCATCGTCGTGCGAAAAGATGCGCTGACCGGAAATGAAACGGTTGGCTGCCGGACGCTGCGAAATAACGCGCACATACGCCGCAAGAAGCAGGTGCATCATGCCGAAGCCTTTGAGCCCCTGATTTCTCTTTTTCCGGATATAGTTTTCGGCTTCGGTGATCTCGATCGACTCGTGGAAATAAACGCTTGCTCCGGAGCGGTTGGGCATGATGTAAGGAGAAACCTTCGACATCGGCTGGAGCGAACGCAGACGGTATCCGTCGGAACGGTCGCCGAAACGGCGCTTTCTTTTCCGGGCTTTTAAAGGAGCCGGTTTCGTCTCCGGCGAATTCTGCTGCAATTTCGTGTTGTTGTCTTCCATATCTGGCACCCCCGATCTTTGTTATTCTACCAAAACCAATGACGCTTGGCAAGGGAAAAATGCGGTTGCAAAACACCTTTTGCATCGGTATAATAAAACCATGATGAAATGCAGAAATACCGGGAATCCGGAAATACTGGCGCCGGTCGGAACGGAGGGATCGCTCGAGGCTGCGGTATATGCAGGCGCGGATGCGGTCTATTTCGGCGCGGGCGCGTGCAATGCGCGCCGGAATGCGGGACAGTTTACGGGCGAAAAGCTGACGGAGGCAGTCCGTTTTTGTCACGCGCACGGCGTAAGCGTGCATGTGACCGTCAATACGCTCGTGCGGGACGAGGAACGGAAGGACGTCGCCGATACGCTGACGGAGATCGCAGCGTCCGGCGCGGACGCGATTATCGTGCAGGACCTGACGGTCATGCGCCTTGCAAAGCAGATCTGCCCGGAGCTTCAGCTGCACGGATCCACGCAGATGGCGGTTCATAATGTCGCCGGTGTAAAAATGCTGGAGGATCTCGGTTTCTCCCGCGTTGTTCTGGCGCGCGAGCTTTCGATCGACGAGATCCGCACGATCCGCGAGCAGACGCATGCCGAACTGGAATGCTTTATTCACGGCGCGCTTTGTATGAGCGCGTCCGGCATCTGCTATCTGTCCGCCATGCTCGGCGAGCGCAGCGGCAACCGCGGCATGTGCGCGCAGCCCTGCCGTCTTCCGTTTGTATGCAACGGCGCGGAGTACGCGCTTTCACTGAAGGACATGTCGCATATCGCGCATTACGGCGCATATCGCGAGATCGGCATAACGTCTCTGAAAATCGAGGGAAGACTGAAATCGCCGGAGTATGTTGCCGCGGCCGTTGACGCCGTACGGCGCGTGCGCGACGGAGAACCGTATTCCGAACAGATCCTGCGCGACGTGTTCTCGCGCGGCGGATTCACCGAAGGATACTATTCGGGCAAAAGGAATCATACCATGTTCGGCGTACGCACGCAGGACGACGCAAAACGCGCGCAGTCGGTCCTTTCCGGGATCCGGGAGATGTATCGCGGACCGCGAAGCAACGTTCCCGTTTCGATGCATATCCGGATCGCGGCGGGTGTTCCCTCCGAATTGACAGCAGACGACGGAACGCATCTTGTTTACGCGTGCGGAGACGTGCCGGAACCGGCGCTGCACACGGCGCTGACCGATGCGTCGGTACAAAAGAGCCTGAGGAAGACTGGCGGTACGCCGTTTTCTGTAGATACGGTACAGTGCGAGATCGGCGAGGGACTGATGCTGCCGGCGGCCGCGTTGAACGCATTAAGAAGGAAAACGCTCGACCTGCTGTATGAGGCGCGCGCCAATGCGCCGGACCGTGCGATCTTCACGCCGGATCTTACGATTTCCGGTGAACCGAGAAACACGGCGGCGAAGCTGTGCGTCCGGTTTGCTTCGTATGAGCAATTCACAGACGATCCTTCGATCGCGTTTTACAGCCTGCCGGTCGACGCGCTCAGCGCGCATCCGGAATGTATTACGGAGCGCGCGGCCGGAGAGATCCCGATCCTTGTTTACCCCGACGAGGAACCCAGTATGGCGGAGACGCTGCGTGATCTTCGGGCGCGAGGTCTGCGGTACGCGCTTGCGGAAAACATCGGCGCGATCCGGACGGCAAAGGCGGCGGGGCTGATCCCGATCGGCGGCTGCGGTCTCAATGTGACAAACAGCGACGCGATCGAGGCGTATCGGGAGATGGGTTTAGCCGCACTGTTCGTTTCGTTTGAATTGTCTGCGCCGAAGATCCGCGACCTAAAAAGCGCGGTTCCGCTCGGCATGATCGTTGCAGGAAGACTGCCGCTTATGCAGCTGCGTTCCTGCCCTGCGCGAAGCGACAAGGGCTGTGGGGGATGCAGCGGACGTCCGGTCGTGACCGATCGGAAGAATGCGGTTTTCCCGCTTGTATGCAGGGAGCGGCGCTATTCCACCCTGCTGAACAGCGTTCCGCTGTATCTGTGCGATAAACCGCTGCCGCCTCTGGATTATTACGCAGTATATCTGACGATCGAATCAAGGGACGAAGCCGCCGGGTATATTCATTCCGCGCTTGCGGGCGATCCGCCCGATATGCCGCACACCACGGGACTTGCGTTCCGGAAACTTCTGTAACAATCTGACTGCATACGCCGTTCGACGGATCTCGCCGGACGGCGTTTTCATATCCGCGTTCATCCATGCATACAGATAGTACCGGGAGGGACGAGCATGGAGCACTGGAAAAAACAATGGACCCCGCTGATGCCGAAGAACGTAGCGGAGGTGCTGGACCGACTGGACGACGACGCGCCGCTTCTGGAGATCCGTCTGCGCCGCGACGCGCCGCTGGAGCTTGTATTCGAAGGAGCGGACCGGATCGTATACGGCAACAACGGCACGCCGATGATCTCGTCGGAGGAACTCCGGGAGCTGACGGCAAGGCTCATGTCGTTTTCCGCATATGCATGGGAAAATGAGCGCAGAGACGGCTTTATCACGGTCGGTGGCTGCCGCATCGGATTGTCCGGAAGGATGGTCCGGACCGAAGGAAACGTGATCGGTTTCTCGTCGGTTTCGGGCGTATGCATACGCATCGTCCGAGAGGTCAGGGATTGCGCAAAGCAGCTGCTTCCGTATCTGTGGGACCGCTCCGGGTTCCTTTCCACGATCCTCGTATCGCCGCCGGGCTGCGGAAAGACGACGCTGCTGCGGGACCTGATCCGGATCAATTCAAGCGGCTTGTACGGCGTCCGTCCTTCCCGCGTCGGCGTTGCGGACGAACGGTTTGAGCTGTGCGGGGATGCGTCCGGTGTGATCGCCTTTGACCTGGGGATGCGTACCGATGTGATCTCCGGAATATCCAAAGCGGACGCCATGGTCCGCATCGTTTCCACGCTTTCGCCGGATATTCTCGCAATGGACGAGCTGAACGACGCAAAAGACGCCGCCGCGCTGCTCGATGCGAAAGGGAAAGGCGTTTCGGTCCTGGCAACGGCGCACGGCGCTTCGATCGAAGAACTGCGCCTTCGTCCTTCGATCCGCATGCTTCTGCGGGAACATGTGTTTGAACGGATCGTCTTTCTGCAGGGGCTCGGAAAATGCGCAGCCGTTTATAACGGAGACGGTGCGCGTGTGGATACGGCGGCTTCATGAAGACGGTCGGGATCGCGCTGCTGTTCGGGCTCTGCTGTATGATCGGGTTTCGGCTCGGCGCAAGAAAAACGGCATGTCTGAAGACGGTCCGGTCGCTGCAGAGCGATCTGCAGCTGTTTTCGGAATGGATCAAAGCAGACGGCGGAACGCTGACGGAGATCGCGGCAAAGCTGAACGGAACGCTTGCAGGAATCCTGCAGACATACCTCGACCTGCTTGCTGCGGGAAAGGGAGAGGCGGACGCTGCCGAAACCGCTTCCGGTTTATGCAGCGGATGCGGTACGGCGCATGCCGGTCTGAAACTGTTTCTGAACGGCTTGTCCGCAGCATCGCGAAGCGATCTCATCAGGCGTACCCAGACCCTGACGTCAACGCTGGAGCGGGCGGAAACCGAAGCGGAATCGGAAGCCGGACAGGGACGCGTATTCCGGATCGCCGGCGTACTGATCGGCGCAGCATTGGCTATTCTGCTGTTATAGGAGAGATATGGACATCAATCTTCTTTTCAAGATCGCGGGTATCGGGATCCTGGTTGCCGTGATCGTTCAGCTGCTCCGCCAGAATGGAAGGGAGGAGCTTGCAACGGTCGCCGCGATCGCCGGACTGGTCCTTGCGACGATGCTTGTTCTTTCGATGATCGCATCGCTGCTTGAGACCGTGCGGCAAACCTTCTCCCTGTACTGATATGGAGAGGGTCGTTCTCATTGCGCTGATCGGATCGGTGACGGCGGTCCAGATGCGGTCAATCCGACACGAGTACGCGGTACTGATCGGCGGAGCGACGTCCGTTCTGATCCTGCTGGAGCTGATTTTTCGCTTTACCGGATTGACGGAGACGCTGTCGAAACTCTGCAGCGAATACGGCGTCGCGCCGGATATGCTGCACACGGTCGTGAAGATCCTCGGCATTGCGTATCTGACGGATTTCGGGGTGAATATCTCCGGAGACGCGGGACAGACGGCGATCGCCGGCGCGCTGGAAATGGTCGGAAAGATCATGATCCTGTCCTGCGCGATGCCCGCCGTCGTAACGCTGCTTGAAACCGGCGCATCCTTGATCCGGGAGGCTGCAGGATGAAAAGAGCCGTTATCTTTCTGATCATTCTGACTCTGCCGATGCTGCTGCATGCGGAGGCGGAGGAGGCGCAGGACGCGATCGACGCGCTGCTGGAGACGATCGACCTGACAGAATGGGATGCATGGTTCCGGGAGAACGGACCTGACGGCATGCTTCCCTCCGATATTCTGAAGCATCTTGCCAAAATGCAGACGATCGGCGATCCCGACTCTCTGCAAAAGGACCTGTTCTCGATAATGAAGCCGTCCATAAAAGCGGCGGCTGCCAATACCGCGCTGCTTCTGGGACTGGCTGCGTTCGGCGCAGCCCTGCAGGGAATATCGGGTTCTTCTTCGATCGGCGAAACGGCGGGCGCCGTGTTCCGGTTCAGCGCAGCCGCTGCGATCCTGGTCGTTCTGCTGGCGGAGATCCGCGCGGCTTATTCCGCGCTTTCCGGGATCGGATCGCTGTCGGAGCTGCTTCTGCCCGTGATCATCGGATATCTGACCCTGAGCGGCTTTGAGAACACGGCGCTGCTGCTGCCTGCGTCCTATGCTTTGCTGTCGGATGTCGTTTTGCGGATGATCGAAACCTGTATTGCGCCGATGGCGGTGATCGGGGGCGTCATTCTGGTATTCGACGCAAACGGCAGGGGCAGGCTGGCGTCGGTCGGAAGGCTTCTGCTGCGCGCGTCAAAATGGATCCTCGCAACGGCATGTTCCCTGTATATGGTCGTTACGGCGGTCCGTTCGGCCGCCGCCAAAGGCGCGGACAGCCTGCTGATCAAAACGGCAAGGCTTGCAGCCCGAAGCATTCCGGCGGTCGGCTCGCTTCTGTCGGAATCCGTCGATACCGCGTTTCAATGCATGCGTCTGGTCAAAAACATATTGGGACTGACGGGATGCATCGTTCTGCTCTCCGTCGCACTGAAGCCCGTGATCTCCGTATTCCTGACGCGCAGCAGCTTTCGCGCGTCTGCGCTCCTTTCAGAGCCGCTGTCCGGAAAGCCGTACGCAGAACTGCTGCGCGGCGTGGGGGATACGCTGCATATCCTGATGCTGTCGGAGCTTGCGGCGCTCGGCATGGCGCTGATGATGCTTGTTCCGGTACTCGGGACGGGAGGCGCGCCGTGAGCCGCATCGTCAAAGCCGTACTGATGGTCTCGGCGTACGGTCTGCTGCTGACGCTGTGCGAACAGATCCTTCCGCGGTCCGGCGTAAAGAAAGCGTCGAAAGCGGCGATCGGATTGCTGTTTATAAAACTGCTTGCAGAGCAGATCGCAGGCATATTGCGATGAAGGGAGGACTATAATGCACAAGAAGGACGGCGGGACGGCTGCCTCATGGTGGAAAACAAAGGTGAAAAAGAATCCCGCACTGATCTATCTTCTCTATGCGGCAGTCGGGATCGCCGCCGTCCTTTTTTACCTGATCGGAAGCGGGATCCGGTGCAAAGGGGAGACGCGGGAATCCGCCGTCAGAAACGAGGACCGGGCGGAGATAAGCGCGGGACGGGATGAACTGGAACAAAGGCTGATCGAAGTGCTTTCAAAGATCCGCGGAGCGGGCAGGGTAGATGTGCTCGTAACGTATGAGACGAACGGAGAGATCGTCACCGCAACCGTACGGCAGACCGATGAGGACGTAAGGAACGCGGACGGTACGGGAGGAAGCGAGACCTCGCGCTCGGTGCGCGAGGTCACCGAGCCCGCAACGGTCGAGACGGGAAACGGGCATGCCCCGATCGTGCTGTATGAAAAGGAACCGGTCGTGCGCGGCGTGATCGTCGTCGCGGAAGGCGCATCGGACTTTTCGGTCCGGCAGAAGCTGGAAGCTGCAGTACATGCGGCGACGGGGATCCCGGTCGACCGCATCGAAGTGTTTGAAATGTCCTATATGGGACCGTGATACAAATCATATGCAGGAGGAAGAACGATGAAAGAAATGATCCGACGTTATGGGAAATGGATGAACAAGCGTGTATTGACGGCAGTCGGGCTGTGTTTGCTCCTTGCAGCAGCCGTCGTGACGAACATCCTTGTCAACAAGGGCAAGGAAAACACCGAAGCGGCAGGCACGAAGAATCCGACGCAGGTCACACAGGTGTCGGCGCCGGCGAAGACGCAGACGGATTTCTTTGCGGCATACCGCGATGAACGCGATACCGTCCGCACACAGGAGCTGGCGTACCTCGATGCGATCGTTGCGCAGGGCGCGGATACGGAAACGCTTTCCGACGCGCAGCAGCAGAAGCTGGATCTGGTCAACGCCATGGAAACGGAGCTGACTGTGGAAAACCTGATCCGGGCCAAAGGCTTTTCGGACGTGATCGTATCGATCCATAAGGGCAACATCAGCGTTGTAGTCGGAGCAGACGCGCTGAACGACGAGCAGGTGGCGCAGATTCTGGATATCGTTCTGAGGGAGACCGGAAAGAACGCCGAAAACGTAAAGATCAGCACAACGCTTTGAAGGGGGGAAATCACATTGATGGGTTTACTTTTTGGAAGAAGGATGGTATACTACCTACGTATATAGAAATCTGAAAGTACGGAGGATTTGAAATGAGCGAATATAAGGATATCACCATCGCGTCCGAAGAAAACGACGGTAAGATCGTATTTGCGGAAGACGTGGTCGCGACGATCGCAACGCTTGCAGCCGCAGAAGTGGACGGCGTTTACGGCATGAGCGGGACCGCTTTCGAAGGAATCGGCGAAAAGCTCGGCAAGAAGAACTATACAAAGGGCATCAAAGTCGAGGTCGGCACGGTCGAATGCGCAGTCGACATGAGCATCATCGTTCGGTACGGTTTCCGGATCCAGGAGGTTTGCCGCAATGTGCAGACGGCGGTGAAAAACGCGATCGAGACGATGACCGGGCTGAAGGTCGTTCAGGTCAATATCGCCGTCAATTCGATCGTGTTTGCCAAGGAAGCGCCGGTTGAACCGCCAAAGCCCGAAAACCGCGTGAAGTGATCGGCGGACGAAGGAATCTTCGACGCTGACGCACGGACAAGCATGATGAAAGGGACTTATATGAAGCGAGCTGTCGTGATCCTGTCGGGCGTGTTGGCGTTCTTTGCGATCGTACTCGGCGCAAGTCTTCTCCTGATCGCGATCGGCTGGCCGGTCCGGACGGAACGCCTGCAGGCGCTGGTCGCCGGGATACGGCAAATGCCCGCGATCCTGCTTCTTGTCGTCATCGCGCTGGTCTGTGTGGCGGTCGGCATTGTTGTATTGTACGGAATGATCGGGAACCATTTGAACCGCAGGACGAGCGCTCTGCTGGAAAAGAATGCGCTCGGCGATACGGCGGTATCCTTTACGGCGCTTGCGCAGATCACGGAGCGCACCGTAAAAAACAGAAAGGACATCCGCAGCTGTAAAGTCAAGGTCTACGCGATCGGGAACAGCGTCAGGATCGACGTGCGCGCAGTGACGTCGCCGACGGTATCGCTTCTGGAACTGACGCATACGATCCAGGACGAGATCAACGCCGCGATCCTTGCCCTCTGCGGAATCGCAGTCGGCAGCATCGACGTCACGATCGATCAGGCGGAGCTTCCGCCGAAAAGAGTCTAATCGAACAGGACGGAGGTTGGACCGAATATGAAGGAGTTTTTTCAAAACCATAAATGGGCTGTGATCCTCAGCATCCTTGCGCTGATCATCGTGCTGATGATCTACCTGATCGGCTGGTGGACGCTGCTGGCGGGTATTCTCGTCGTGATCGCGATCTTCTTCGGACGCATGGTTGACCGCGGCGGTCTTGACGCGGTCAAGGAATTCTTCCGCAATCTGTTCAGAGGGAAACGCGCATGAGCCATACGTTATCAAGAGAAATTGCGATGAAGCGGCTGTACGCCGAAACGGTCGGCGGCGTCGATTCGATCGAGGATGCGCTTGAACAATCCGAGCGTCCCGCGCTTTCCGAGGAAGACGCACTTTTCTCGGATCGCCTGTATGAAGGCGTATGCGCGCATCTGGACGAGATCGACGCGGTGATCGGAGAGCATGCAAAGGATTGGTCGATCGCGCGGATCGCGAAGGTCGATCTTTCGATCCTGCGCATCGCAGTTTACGAGATCCTGTATGAGGACTCGATCCCGATCGGCGCGACCGTAAACGAAGCGGTCGAGCTCGGGAAGGAATTCGGCGGCGAAAAGTCCGCAGGATTTATCAACGGCATTCTCGGATCCGTTGCAAAGACGCATTGATTATGCACAGCCCGCTGAGCATCGGGATCGATACGAGCTGTTATACAACCTCGGTCGCATGTACGGACGGAAAGAGCATCGTCTTTTCAAAAGGGACGATGCTTTCAGTGGCTTTTGGAGATCGAGGGCTCAGGCAATCCGAGGGGCTGTTTCAGCATATCAGGCAGCTTTCACCGCTGCTTTGCGAACTGCTTTCCAACGTCGACAAGGATGACGTCGCATGTGTTTCTGTCAGCGCTTCGCCGACAGCGGCGCCGGACAGCTATATGCCGGTATTTCTGGCGGGACTTGCGCAGGCGGAAACGCTTGCCGCCGCGCTCGGCGTTCCGCTGATCCGGACGGATCATCAAAGCGGTCATATCCGTGCCGCGCTGTACGGAAACGAAACGCTCCTCGGACGTGAACGCTTTCTTGCCATCCATATCAGCGGCGGAACGACCGATCTTCTCCTGGTGGAGCCGCATCGCGACGCGCCGTACCGCATCGACAGGATCGGCTGTTCGACCGATCTGCATGCCGGACAGTTTGTGGATCGCGTCGGCGTGGCGCTGGGACTGCCGTTTCCCGCGGGAAAGCATCTGGAAGCGCTTGCGCGGACGGCGGCGCAGATGGACGTCAAGCTGGCAAGCGCGGTGAAAGGAACGGATTGTTCCTTCTCCGGCGCGGAATCCGCGGCGCAGAGACTGTTGCATACGGTGCCGGACGCCGAGCTTGCATACGGCGTTTACGACTGCCTTGCGCGTACGCTTTCCAAGATGTTCGATCATGCCGTGCAGACATACGGTCGTCTTCCGATTCTCGTTTGCGGCGGCGTAGCGTCGTCCGGCCTGTTGCGGACGATGCTCGGAAAGCGATTTTCCGGCGAGCTGTATTTCGGGAAGCCGGAGCTTTCCTCGGACAACGCGGTCGGCGTCGCGTTTCTCGGTGCGGATCGGAGGGCGTTATGGACGAATTGAAACCGGTCTTTTCGGTGCATGAACTGACCGAATATGTGGATCTGCTGCTCGGATTTGATCCGAATCTCAAGGAGCTTGCGGTCGAGGGAGAGCTGCAGGGCGTGAAACGCCATATGTCCGGGCATCTGTACTTTACGCTGAAGGACGAGCTTGCTTCGGTCAACTGCGTGATGTTCCGGCAGTACGTGCAGGGACTTCGGTTCATTCCGAAGGACGGCCAGCACGTCCGGCTTACCGGAAAGGCGACGCTGTATCAGAAGGACGGACGTTTTCAGCTGATGGCGACCGGGCTGATCGCAAAGGGAGACGGTGCGCTGTATGCCGCGTTTGCCGCTTACAAGGAAAAACTGAAGGACCTCGGCTGGTTTGACGAATCCGAAAAGAAGCCGATCCCGTTTCTGCCGAACGCAGTCGGACTGGTCACAAGCGCAAGCGGCGCGGCGCGTCATGACGTTGAGACGGTGATCGGACGCCGCTTTCCGTCCATGCCGATCATCTTTTATCCGGCTGCCGTGCAGGGCGCCGGCGCTGCGCAGGAGATTGCGGACGCGATCGATCGCGCCGACGCAGAGAAGCGCTGCGACGTTCTGATCGTCGGTCGCGGCGGCGGCAGCATGGAAGACCTGTGGCCGTTCAACGAACCGCCGGTCGCGGAAGCGATCCGCCGCTGTTCCGTTCCCGTTATTTCGGCGGTCGGACACGAGACGGATTTTTCGATCAGCGATTATGTCGCGGACCTTCGCGCGCCGACGCCTTCCGCGGCGGCAGAGCTTGCTGTACCGGAACGTGACGTGCTTCTGGCATCGCTGTCGGCATTGGGCGGCAGGCTGAAGAATGCGCTGCAGAACGGGATACGCACAAAACGCGACCGCTGCAGGCTGTTATGGGGCGATGCGGTCCGTATGCGGCTGAGCCGCGCGCTCGAGCAGCGGCGGCAGGCTTCGGACGAACTGCATGCGGCGATCGCACTGCAATGCGCCCGCCGGCTGGAAAACCGGAAAAACCGACTGGAACGGGAAAAGGAACGGCTGTTTGCTTACGATCCGCAGCGAACGCTGGAACGCGGATTTGCGATCGTCGGCAGAGAAAATGGCGCGATCGTCAGAAGCGTTGACGGAGTTGACAAGGGAGACGCGGTATCGATCCGGTTTGCGGACGGTACGGCACATGCGAAGATCACGGGAAAGGAATCCATATGAAAGAACCGACCTTTGAAGAAAAACAGGAAAAACTGGAGTCGATCGTTGCCAGGCTTGAAACCGGCAACGTCCCGCTGGAGGAAATGATCTCTCTGTATGAGCAGGGCGAAGCGCTGTATCGCGATTGCGTACAGACGCTGGACGCGTTTGAAAAGAGACTTGCGGATCTGCAGAAGGAGAACGCATGATGTGCAGAACGGAGCGGATCGAACAAGCGCTGCGCACCTATATGACGGAGGACGCGTCTGCATCGTTGCTGAAAGAGAGCATGTCGTACAGCCTGCTGGACGGCGGAAAACGGATCCGTCCGCAGCTTCTTCTGCTGATTACCGAAATGCTCGGCGGAAAAGAGGATGAAGCGATGCCGTTTGCCTGCGCGCTTGAAATGATCCATTGTTATTCGCTGGTCCACGACGATCTTCCGGCAATGGACAACGACGCCATGCGGCGGGGCAAGCTGAGCTGCCACGCCCGGTTCGGTGAGGGAAATGCGATCCTTGTGGGCGACGCGCTGCTGACGAAAGCGGGGATGCTTCTGCTTGCGCAGGACGGGCATGACGAAGCCAAGCGGGCGATATTCGAAGGCGCATACGCCATGGTCAGCGGACAAAGCGACGATCTGAATCTTAAGGAACGAACGGCAGAGACGCTGGAGAGGATCCATCTGAACAAGACCGGTGCGCTGTTCCGTGCGGCGTGTACAGCAGGCGCATATCTTTCGGATCCGGCGAAGGCGGAGACGATGCGTGAATTCGGCGATGCGATCGGTCTGCTGTTTCAGATGACCGACGATCTGCTTGATGAAGAAAAGGACCGACTTGAGGACAAACTGACCTATGTGACCTTCTACGGAAGGGAAGTAACGAAGGCTTGCATCGAAACGGAATACAAGCGTGCCGATGCGATCCTTGCGCCGTATGCGGGCGAAGCGGCGGAAACGCTGCGAAATCTGATACAATTATTACGGAGTCGAACATACTGATATGAGCTATCCGATCCTGGATACGATCAACGGAATCAAGGACCTGAAAGCGCTGGACGAAAAACAGCTTCCCGCGCTTTGTGAAGAACTGCGCGCGTTTCTGATCGAGCATGTCTCCAAAACGGGCGGTCATCTTGCGTCCAGTCTCGGCGCAGTCGATCTGATCGTTGCGATGCACTACGTTTTCGACAGCCCGGAGGACAAGCTGATCTTCGACGTCGGCCATCAGGCGTATGTCCATAAGATCCTGACCGGCAGAAAGGAAGCGTTCGATACGCTTCGGAAGGAGAACGGCATTTCAGGCTTCCCGAAATCTTCCGAAAGCGAACACGACGTGTTCAATACAGGACATGCAAGCACCGCGATCTCGGCGGCGCTCGGGTTTGCGCGCGCCATGCATCTGAACGGGGATCGTCATATGGCGGTCGCTCTGGTCGGCGACGGCGCCATGACGGGCGGATTGTCGTTTGAAGCGCTTGACGACGCGGGACAGGACAAGCTGCCGCTCCTCATCATCCTGAACGACAATCAGATGTCGATCTCGAAGAACGTCGGCGGGCTGAAAGACTCTCTGACGTCGATGCGTACGAACCGAACCTACAACGCGTTCAAACGCTTTCTGACGGGCATACTGGAAACAAGCCGCTTCGGCAAGTTTTTAAGCCGTCATATGGAACATTTCAAGAACCGCGCGAAGCGATTCCTTGCGCCGAATCTGCCGTTCGAGGAATTCGGGATCCTGTATCTCGGACCGATCGACGGACACGACGTCCGGAAAATCGTCAAATATCTACGCCGCTGCAGGGAACTGAAAAAGCCGATGATCCTTCACGCAATCACAACAAAGGGAAAAGGGTATCCGTTCGCGGTCGAAAACCCCGAGAAGTTTCATGGCATCGCGCCGTTTGAAGTCATGACGGGCAAGGTCAGTCCGGAACGGCAGAAGACCTGCTCGGAGATCTTCGGCGAGACGATGGTGCGGCTTGCGAAGGACAATGAAAAGCTGGTTGCGATCACCGCGGCGATGCCGAGCGGGACAGGGCTGACGACCTTTGCCGAGCAGTATCCCGATCGGTTCTTTGACGTCGGGATCGCGGAAGCGCATGCGGTCACGATGGCGGCGGGACTTGCGCGCGGCGGGCTCCGGCCGGTCGTGGCGCTGTATTCCTCTTTTCTGCAGCGTGCGTTCGATTCCCTTCTGCATGACGTATGTCTGCAAAACCTTCCCGTTGTGATCGCGGTCGATCGCGCCGGATTGGTCGGCGCGGACGGAGAAACGCATCAGGGCGTCTATGATCCGGGATTTCTTTCGGTCATGCCGAATCTTGCCGTGTATTCGCCCTCCTCGCAAAGCGAGCTGATCGCGATGCTTGAAATGGCCGTTTCGCGAAAGGAACCCTGCGCCGTGCGGTACCCGCGCGGATCGCTGCCGGACGTTCCGATGAAAACACGGCTGCAATTCGGCGAATGGGAGATCGTCGAACCCCTGCAGAAAACAGTGATCGTTGCGCACGGAACGCTGCTTCCGCTTGCCTGCTGGATCGCGAAGAAGAACGGCGTCGGGCTGGTCAATGCACGGTTTTTACAGCCGCTCGATCAGGAAATGATCGCGTACTTCCGGGACAACGATACGCGTCTTCTTGTGATGGAGGAAAACACGGTTTCACTCGGCGAAAAGCTTGCGCTTGCAGCCAATCCGTGCCGCGTCCGTTCGATCGCGCTGCCGACCGAACCCGTTCCGCATGCGTCCGTTTCACGTCAGCGTGAACGGTACGGTCTGACGGAGGAAGCGGTCACAAAAGCACTTTCGGAGCTGATGGAGGAAGTATGAGCAAGGTACGGCTGGATGTGGAAATGGTCGCACGCGGACTCTGTCCGTCGCGCGAGAAAGCGCGCGCGCTGATCCTTGCCGGCGAGGTGCGCGTCAACGGCGTGCGCGCCGAGAAAGCGGGGCAGGAGATCCCGGGCGACGCAGAGGTGATCGTGATCGAGGATGCGATCCCGTTTGTCAGCCGCGGAGGACTGAAGCTCGACAAAGCCGTCAAAACATTCCCGATCGATCTTCACGACAGGGTCTGCGCGGATATCGGCGCATCGACCGGCGGCTTTACGGACGTCATGCTGAAAAACGGCGCAAAGCATGTGTATTCCATCGACGTCGGATACGGACAGCTTGACTGGTCTCTGCGCAACGACCCGCGCGTCACGGTCATGGAACGGACCAATGCGCGTTTTATGACGGCGGACTGGTTTTCGGAACCCGTTACGTTCGCTTCGATCGACGTTTCCTTTATCTCCCTCCGCCTGATCCTGCCTCCGCTGTATGAAAGTATGGCGGATACGGGCGAAGTCGTGGCGCTCATCAAGCCGCAGTTTGAAGCGGGGCGCGCAGAGATCGGCAAGAACGGCGTTGTCCGCGACGCAGCGGTGCATGAGCGCGTCATCCGCGAAATGCTGGCGTTTGCAGACCAGACCGGCTTTACGGTTTCCGGGCTTTCCTTTTCGCCGATCACAGGGCCGAAAGGAAACATAGAATTCCTTTTATACATGCAAAAAAGCGGTACCAAAAACGACGCAGCATTGCATAAAATCTCGGAATCCATCCCCGATATCGTGAAAAACAGCCATAAGCTGGGCAAAAACTGTTAAAGTTTATTCATAATTTCCTTGCTATTTTCACAGTTCGATTGTATAATGATTCTGTAATATTCACAAGTGGGAGGTTGCGTTATGCACCTTGTTTTTGCGGTGCATACCGGAAAAGCATCGCTTGTGTCGGTTTGTCATCGGCTGATGGATATCGCCGGAACGGCCGGTTTCTCCTGCTCGCTGCTCGGCGAGGGAGAGATCCCGGACACGAACGATGAGACCGCGATCGTCGCGGTTGGCGGCGACGGGAATTTCATCAGGACTGCGCAGATCGCGTGCCGCAATGATCTTCCGCTGTTCGGCGTAAACTGCGGACGGATCGGTTTTTTGACGGAATGGACGGAGGAAGGCTTTCCGGAAGCGCTCCGGATGCTGCGAGAAGGCGCGTATACGATCCGGGAACGCGCAATGCTTGCGGTCAGTGTAAACGGCGAGCATTTGCGGGATTGCTTCAACGATCTTCTGATCTACAAGCATTCGTTCTCCGGCGTGATGCAGATGTCGCTCGCAATCAACGGTCAATGCGCCGGCGATCTGTTCGGAGACGGTCTGATCATCGCGACGGCAAACGGAGCGACCGGGTACTCGCTTTCTGCGGGCGGACCGATCGTAGCGGACGGACTTGAACCCATGGTCGTGACGCCGATCTGCGCGCATACGCTGCATTTTCGTCCGGTCGTCTGTTCGATGGATTCCTGCATCGAAGTCGTAATGGATGCAAAGGGCGTTCTTGCGGCAGACGGTGATCGGTTCCGTTCCGTTTCGCGCGGAGACCGCATCACGGTCAGACGATCTTCTGAAGTCACGAAACTGATGACGTTCCGTGACCGCAACCTGTTCCGATTGATTTCGGAAAAACTGAATTGAACTGAGGTATGGAGTAATGAAACCGAAAAGACATGCAATGATCCTGAAGCTGATCGCTGCGGAAAATATCGAAACACAGGAGGAGCTCGCAACGCTGCTGAGCGCACAGGGATTCAACGTGACGCAGGCAACTGTTTCGCGCGACATCAAGGAGCTTCGACTGATCAAAGTCCTCACCGGCGAGGGAAAGTATAAATATGCAACGGTGGAGAAGGCGGAATCCGACCTTCAGGAGCGTTTCATTCGTCTGTTCGGAAACTGCGTTGTGTCCATCACTTCGGCAGGCAACCTGATCGTCGTCAAAACGATGGCAGGCAGCGCAGCCGTTGCGGCGGAAGCGATCGATTCCATGAAATGGCCGGAGATCGCGGGATCCATTGCGGGCGACAACACGGTTTTTGTCGCGGTACGCGAAGGCAAGAGCGTATCCGATATCATTAAGAAATTCCAGAAAATGATGAAGTAACGGAGGGCGTTGTGCTCACTCGTTTACAAGTTACGAATATTGCATTGATAGATAAGTCCGACATTGCTTTCGATGCGGGCTTTTCTGTATTGACCGGCGAAACAGGCGCAGGCAAATCGATCCTGATCGAATCGGTCGGCTTTGTGCTGGGCGAGCGCGCAAGCCGTGAAAGCATACGAACGGGGGCGGATAAAGCTTCCGTGGAAGCGACCTTCCTGCTTTCGCAGGATTCCCCTGTACGCGCATATCTAAAGGAGCAGCAGCTGGACTGTGGGGACGAGCTCGTTTTATACCGCGAGCTGTCCGCAAGCGGACGGAATGTCTGCCGCGTCAACGGTGTGCTGGTCAGCACGGGCGAGCTGAAGGCGGTCGGCGATCTGCTCGTCGATCTGCACGGGCAGCACGCGCATCAGTCCCTGCTGAATCCGGAAACGCATCTGCAATTGATCGACGCGTACGCGAAAAGCGACGCCGACGGGCTGAAGACCCGCATGGAGGAAGCAAGACAGGCGGCGCTGCAGGCGGAGCGTGATCTGAACACCCTGAAAAACGGATTGCGCGAACGGGAACGGAGGATCGACGCGATCCGGTATCAGATGCAGGAGATCGACGCGGTATCTCCGATCGACGGCGAGGAGGAACAGCTGGAAGCCGATCGTCTGCGCATGCGCAATGCGGAAACGATTGTCGAAGGGCTGAACGCGGCGTATGACGCGCTGTTCGTCGAAGGCGGCGCTTTGTCGACGCTGACGGACGCGCGGGACGCACTGAACCGGATCGGCGAGTACGATGAAACGTATCGGAAGCTTTCCGAACGTACCGACGAGGCATACTATTCGCTGGAGGACGTCGCATATGAATTGCGCGACGGACGCGACGCGTTCCGGTTCGATCCGGACCTTCTCGAACAGACGGAAAGCCGGCTTGCGGCGATTCAGAACCTGAAACGGAAATACGGCGCAACGATCGCGGAGGTTCTCGCATACCGGGATCAGATCGGGAACGAATACCGCATCCTGAATGACGGGGAGAACCAGATCGAAGCATTGGAACAAGCATACCGTTCCGCGGTAGAACGCTTCGGAGAACTGGCAAAGACGCTTTCAAAACGGCGCAAAGCCGCAGCGGAGAAGCTTATGCGGGAAACGATCGCGGAGCTGAACGGCATGGGCATGCCGCACGCGGCGATGGAAACGGAGTTTACCGCGATTCCGAAGGAGCAGCTTTCGGAGACGGGCGTAGACGCCGCTGCATTCCTGCTTTCCGCAAACCGCGGCGAGCCGGTCAAGCCGCTGATCAAAATCGCAAGCGGCGGTGAAATGTCCCGGATCATGCTCGCGATGAAAGCGGCGCTGTCCGACGCCGATCGGATCGAAACGCTGATCTTCGACGAGATCGATACCGGAATATCCGGCATGGTCGCGAACGCGGTTGCCGAAAAGATGCACGCGCTCGCACGGAAGCATCAGGTGCTCTGCGTGACGCATCTGCCGCAGATCGCCGCCTATGCCGATACGCAATACGTTGCGTACAAGTATTCCGATGCGGATAAAACGCACAGCGTAACGCGGAGACTGACGGAGGCCGAACGCCCGAAGGAGATCGCCCGGATCATGGGAAGCGACGAGAACGACGCCGCTGCGATGGAACACGCAAAGCGCCTTTTGCAGTCGGCAAAGAAATAAAGGACGCTTCATACGAAAAGACCTCGGAAAGAGGTCTTTTTTGTATGCCTTTCCGAATACGGCGCACGCTAACGGAAAGGAGTTAAGCAAATGAAAAGAGTTTTGAAAATCGTCTGTTCGCTGACCGCGACGCTGCTGCTTGCCTGGTATTTTTCACCGCAGGTATACCGGATTCTGCATTTGCCGGATGCGATCGATCCCCAAACAGAGCTGACTGCGCCGGCAATCTCGGCGCACGTGCGGGATGCGCGTCTTGTCAGAGAGAGCGGCGATGAACGGATCACGGACAGATCGGAACGGCAAGCAGACGTCGTTCTGCTCGGATTCCTTCCCCTCAGAACCGTGACCGTTTCTGCAGGCATCAGGACAGTCAGCGCGGGTGGGAAAGCGGTCGGCGTGGTCCTGAAAACCGAGGGCGTTCAGATCGTCGGTTTTGAAAAAATCGAAAGCGCAAAAGGGACGGTTTGTCCTGCGGTTTCCGCCGGATTGCGCGAAGGAGACATGATCACGGCGCTGAACGGACAGGCGGTCTGCGATTCCGAAACCTTTGCGCAGTATTGCGCGGCGTCGGACGACACATGCGTTCTGACGTATCTGCGGGACGGCGAATCGTTTTCCGTAACGCTGGAACCGGCAGAAGACGGGAACGGCGAAAAACGGATCGGCGCATGGGTGCGCGACAGTACGTCCGGGATCGGCACGATTTCCTTTTATGACCGGGAGACCGGCGTATACGCGGCGCTCGGTCACGGTGTGACCGACGTGGATACACAGAAGCTGATCGCACCGGCAACGGGATTCTTGACCGACGCTTCGATCCTTCAGGTGCGGAAAAGCGGCGGCGACAGCGCGGGGGAACTGATCGGTCAGTTTTCCGTCAGAAAAGAGGATGCGATCGGGACGGTTGAACAAAACACGGTATTCGGCATCAGCGGCAGGCTTGCGTCGTGCCCGGAAACGGACGCTCGTCCCTTTGAGATCGCGTCGTGCAGCGCCGCGCACAAAGGCGACGCATATATCCTGTCCGATGTAGACGGCGAAGTTCGACCGTATGCCGTACGCGTGATCCGCGTGGACGTACAGTCCTCACCGCAAGCGCAGGGGATGATGATCGAGATCGCGGATCCGGGGCTTCTCGAAAAGACCGGCGGCATCGTGCAGGGCATGAGCGGCAGTCCGCTGATACAGGACGGGCGGCTGATCGGGGTCGTGACGCATGTTTTCTTAAGCCGGCCCACCCGCGGCTATTGCATTTATGCGGAGTGGATGGCAAACGCGCTGTTCACATAATACCGTCCGTCTTCATACGTTTACCGACATACGAAACATAATACCGGTAGATTCTTCCTGTCATTTCGTTCAGAATAGAGACGAATGAGGGGGAATCCGTATGAGAGTCATGCTGCTGACAGGGGATCGGAAAACAGAGCGTATCTATGTGAATGCGGCGGAACAGGCCGGAACACTGCGGCTGTGCGCATTCAAAAACGCCGCGCAGGTACTGGAACGGCAGCTTCGCGATCCGTTTGAAGCATTGCTTTCCGACGATCCTTCGATCCTGCGGCGGATTTCCGAAAGACCTTTCCGATGGCCTGCGCATATCTTTCTGCTCACAAACAAACCGTTCGATGCGATCGCGGCGCCGGAATGCCTGACGTTTTGCTTTTCCAAAGACAGTGACCCGAAGGACGTTCTGCTGCGGATCGGACAGTTTCCGGCACATCGCAAGCCTGCGATCGATCCGGACGTGCTGATTTCGGGATTTCTGCAGCGGACGGGCGTTCCGGTTTCTTTGAACGGCTTTGCATATCTTTGGATCGTACTGCGCGTTCTGCTCCCGATACAAAATCCGCTTGATGCGGGGACGATCAACGACCTTTATGCGATCCTCTCGCTGCTGACGGGGATCAGCGCATCCGTTGCGGAGCATGCGATCCGACACGCGATCGAGAGCGCATGGATACGAGCAGATCCGTTCACGCTTGAAAAACTGTTCGGATATACGGTCCGACCGGATCGCGGCGCGCCTTCCAATGCCGCGTTTCTGTTCCGGGCCTTAGATCATATCAAACTGATGAGAGAGAGGGGAAGAAACGATGACACTGGACGAAATGCATGAGATGGAGGACGATCTTCGCGCAAGGTACAGCGATGAGGATGCGCTGCTGGACGCGACGATCAATGCAGTGATGCGCGCATTGTGCGTCCCGGCAAAGCTGCTCGGATACCGGTATATCTTTCTGGCGGTACGGTTTATCCGCACGCGTCCGCCGCTGCTTCGGAGCACAACAAAAAAGGAACTGTATCCGTATCTCGAACAATGTATGAACACGACCAAACCGATGATCATGCGGACGATGCATTATGCGATCGAGCGCGCATGGAAGCGCGCCGATCCGGACGTACTGTATTCCTATCTCGGCTTGCGCGGAAAGAATCTGAAGGATCCGCCGGGCAATATCGAATACGTGTACCTGATTGCGGAACGCGTCCGGATGATCATCGGGGATCCGATGTGGGAGGAGCATTATGAACGCGTTATGGAACGGGCAAGAAAGATTTATCCGTGGCTAAACTGATTGACGAAACGGTGCAGGATATGCTAAAATAATATAAAATTGAATACGGGAGCATCAAAAATGAAAAAAAGAGCAATCCTGATCGTTCTTGACAGCGCCGGGATCGGCGCGCTGCCCGACGCCGCGGATTTCGGCGATGTCGGAGCGAATACCATTTGCAACATCTATGAAAAACGCGGCCGTCTGGACGTGCCGAACATGCGCCGGCTCGGGCTTGCGCACATCGACGGCTGTAGACTGCCGAAAGAGGATGACGAGCTGATCGGAAGCTTCTGCAAATGCGCAGAGCAGACGCACGCAAAGGACACGACCTGCGGTCATTGGGAGATGGCAGGGCTGGCGCTTGACGAAGCGTTCAAGACTTATCCGAACGGATTCCCGAAAGCGTTCATGGACGCGTTTGAACAGCGGATCGGACGCGGTACGCTCGGCAACGTCGTCGCAAGCGGCACGCAGATCATTCAGGAGCTCGGCGACGAGCATGTGCGCACGGGCAAACCGATCGTTTACACGAGCGCGGACAGCGTGTTCCAGATCGCCGCGCACGAGGAGGTCATTCCGCTTCCGGAGCTGTACCGCATCTGCGAGATCGCGCGTGAAATGCTGACCGGCGAATATCTGGTCGGCCGCGTGATCGCCAGACCGTTCCTCGGCGGGAACGGGGAATACAAACGCACCGAAAACCGCAAGGACTACGCGGTCGCGCCGTTCAAGGATACGATTCTCGACGCACTTGCGGAGCGGGGCATGGACGTCGTCGGGATCGGCAAGATCGAGGACATCTTCTGTCACCGCGGCATCACGACCGTCGATCATACCAAGAACAACCCCGACGGCATCCGTGCGACGCAGCGCTTCCTTGACGCGGGAACGGGTGATTTCATTTTCACGAACCTCGTCGATACGGATATGCTCTACGGGCACCGGAACGATTGGGAGGGCTACGCGAAAGCGCTCGAATACTTCGACGCACATCTCCCCGAAATGTACCTTTCGATGCAGGAGGGCGATATCCTGATGGTCACCGCGGACCACGGCTGCGATCCGACCTTCCCCGGAACGGATCACACGCGTGAGTACATCCCGCTGCTGATCTGCGGCAAGCATATCCGGCATGGCGTCAACCTCGGCGTCCGGAAGCAGTTCTCGGACATCGGCGCAACGATCTATGAATACCTTACCGGCGAAAGCTGGCGGGAAGGCGAATCATTCTTAAAGGATATCTGGGAGGATTGAACATGGAAGACATCATGCACATCATCAACAATGCAGTCGCGCTGCTCAAAGAAAAGGGCGCGGACAAAGCAACGGTCGGACTGATCCTCGGCAGCGGACTCGGCGATTATGCGGAAACGCTCGACAACAAGCGCTTTGTCGACTATGCGGACATCGAAGGATATCCGGTATCCGCCGTCATCGGACACAAGAACCGCTTCGTCATCGGCGAAAAATACGGAAAAACGATCATCGCCATGCAGGGCCGCTTCCACTATTACGAGGGCTATCCGCAGGCGCTGCTTTCGCTCGGCGTGCGTACCATGAAAAAGCTCGGCGTCGAAAAACTGCTCGTGACCAACGCGGCGGGCGGCGTCAACATGAACTATCATGCGGGCGACCTGATGGTGATCTCCGATCACATCAATCTGTCCGGATCAAACCCGCTGATCGGAAAGAATCTGGACGAGTTTGGACCGCGCTTCCCGGACCAAAGCAACGTCTATGACAAGGACCTCCGCGCAAGACTCATCGAGCTTGCGAAAGGCAAAGGCATTGCCATGCAGGAGGGCGTCTATCTGATGATGTCCGGTCCGTGTTACGAGACGCCTGCAGAGATCCGCATGGCGCGCATCATCGGCGCGGACGCGGTCGGCATGTCCACGATCCCGGAAACCATGTGCGCGGCGCACTGCGGCATGAAGGTCGTCGGCATCAGCCTGATCACCAACATGGCGGCAGGCGTGCTGGATCAGCCGCTTTCCCATGCAGAGGTCACCGAAACCGCGGAAAAGGCAAAGATGAAGTTCACCGCGCTCGTCGACCTGATCCTGCGGGATCTGTTCTGATCATCACAGGACAACACAAAGGGCTGTCACCGTTCGGGTGACAGCCCCTTTTGCATACGTGTGTTTATTTTTTCTGCGCATCCGACGGTTCGTCTTCAAAGTCGAACGCACCGGAAGGCATTCTGGAACCGGCTACCTGCTGTTCTCTTGCTTTCCGGAGCTTTTCTTTGTCCGTGAATTTGCGGGTCAGGAAGAACAGCAAAGCGAGACATACGACTGCCAATCCCAGGAAGACGTAATTCAGAACAGACAGGAGCGTGGGCGACAGGAATCCGTAGAGCTTGGAGAGGAAGCTTCCGTCCGATGTATCGGAACGGACATTTCCGATCGAGGAAACATAGACGACATGCCCCTGCGCTTTCTCGGCGTCGGTCGTGGCATAAAGCGCGTTCCCGGAATCGTCGATCAGGTCGGTCTGCTGATAATACTTCGCGTAATCGACGCTGGTTCCGCCGCAGCTTAACAATCCGCCGCTTACCGTCGGGAACTTCGTTTGATCCTCTTTATAAGCGTCGTAGGCCTTGTAGATGAACGCACGGATCTCCTCGGCCTCCATCATCTGATTGTCGGGAGAATAAGGACCGTATACCTTCTCGACCGTCGATCCGCCTCCGCCGTAGCAGGACGTTCCGCCCACAGATTCCTGAGCGGTATAGGTAAGCTGACCGTTCTCAAACAGATCTGAGAAATTATCCTTATAGGCGTCGGTGATCCTGAAATACGTCAGCTTATTGCTGTACAGAACGCTTTGCGCGCCATTTACGATCGCCATCAGGAACATGATCGCGGCGAGTGCAAAATACAGCACGCGCAGGGATTTTTTCGCTTTCTCGAGACAATCTTCCTTGAAGTTTTCCATGGAAAAGAGTCTTCCTTCGCCCTTGATCGCGCCGATCAGAACATATACGCCCATAGCGAGCAGAAGAATCGGAAACAGGAAAGTCATATGTTTACTCCTTTATTGTGTTTATTGCAGTGAATCCGGCGTCAAAGCCTTTTCAGCTTCGCACCGTCTTTGGTGTCTTCCACGGCAAAGCCCATCGTTTTCAGCTGTTCGCGGATCTCATCCGCTTTTGCCCAGTCCTTTGCCTTCTTCGCTTCCTTACGCGCCTCTAAAAGCGCCAGAGCTTCCTCTGGGAAGTCTTCCTTTTTCTCTTTGACGACAAGCCCGAGAACGCCGTTCAGCTCGGCATAGCGAGTCTTGACCGCTTCGATCGCGGCTTTCGTGTGCGCGCCGGTCGCAAAGATGTTGATCCAGCGGGCAAAGTCGAACAGCACGCCGAGCGCGTCCGCCGTATTGAGGTCGTCGTCCATCGCTTCGTTGAACCGGTCGCGGAATTCGTCAAGCTTTGCGGCGACGGACGAATCGTCAGCCGCTTCGTCGATCGCGGTATCGAAAAGCCGGTCGCGCGCGGTGTACAGTCGGTTCAGGCTCGCAACGGTCTGATCCATCAGCTCGCGGGAGAAATTCACCGGATTGCGGTAGTTTGCGGTCAGCAGGAACATGCGGACCGCTTCGAGATCGTATTCCTTCGCGATATCGCGCACGGTGAAGAAGTTCCCCAGGGATTTGCTCATCTTCTGGTTGTTGATGTTGATATAGCCGTTGTGCATCCAGTAGTGGACGAACGGCTTTCCGGTCGCGCCTTCGCTCTGCGCGATCTCGTTCTCGTGATGCGGGAAGATGAGGTCCATGCCGCCGCCGTGAATATCGAAGGTCTCTCCGAGATACTTCATGCTCATTGCGGAGCATTCGATATGCCAGCCGGGACGACCCTTTCCCCAGGGAGAGGGCCAGCTCGGCTCGCCGGGCTTTTCACCCTTCCAGAGCGCAAAGTCCAGCGGATCGCGCTTTTGCTCGGTGGGGGAGATGCGTGCGCCGTTTTCCATGTCGTCGATATCCTGCCCTTTGAGCTTGCCGTATCCGGGCCAGCTGCGCACGGCAAAGTACACGTCGCCGTTTTCGGTGGCGTACGCATGACCCTTTTCGATCAGCTTTTTGACGAGCTTAATGATATCGCCGATGTGCTCGGTCGCGCGCGGATTGACCGTTGCGCGCTCGATGCCGAGGGCGTCCGCATCCTGATAGTATTCCTTGATGAACCGGTCGCCGAGCTCCTTCACGGTCGTGCCCTCTTTGTTGGCGCGGTTGATCATCTTGTCGTCGATGTCGGTGAAATTCTGAACGTATTTCACCTTGTAGCCGCGGTATTCGAGGTAGCGGCGCATCGTATCGAACACGACGAACGGACGCGCGTTGCCGATATGGAAATAATCGTACACGGTCGGACCGCAAACATACATGGAGATCTCGCCTTCCTTGATCGGAACGAGCGGCTCCTTTTTCCGGGTCATGGTGTTGTAAACCTGCATAGCATCCTCCTCGGATCATATTACGAATGCATTGCGGAACGCATTCATCTGTACATATCCGTATTCTTATCTATAATATGGAAAAAAGGGTGTTTTGTCAATAAGGATTTGACGAACGCTGTTTTATGTACTATAATCAAATACGAATACGAATGCGGGACAGGATCGTAGAACGGCCCGCTCGATCGCAGACGCTGTCTGCGGTCATTCCAACAGAAAATCAATCCGGAGGACTACATAATGAAACGTTTACTGTCTATCCTGCTCGTGATCGTACTGCTGTTCGCAGTACCGATCACATCTGGCGAAGCGGCGGGCAATGCGGAGCTCGGCGAGCTTGAGATCGCATCGGAAAAGGTGCAGGGCAACGTCGGCGACCTGGTGAAGGTGAATTTCTACCTGTATCCGAACCTTCCCGACGACAGGAAGCTGGACACGGTTTCCGGTTCCATGAAATTTGATCCGGAATTTGTAACGCTCGGAGCTATCAATCTCGAAGATGAGGAAGCGAACCTTACGACGTTTATGAAGGTCGGCAAGAGGACCGTCTACGATTTTCAGCATAATATCATAGAACCCGGCGTCATGCGTTTTGCGTTCATGAGCGTGTACGGCGCAGAAGCGGAAGGCTTCTGGTTCCAGGCGGAATTCCGCATCGAAAAGGAAGGCTCGACCGATTTCATTTTCAACGGGATCAGCTATTCCGGCATTGACGGATCCTATAAGGGCGTATCGTTCTATATTGAACCGAAATCCGTCGGAGGGATCTATACCGAGGGTGAAACGCCTCCGGAAAACGGAGAGGTCGATGAGCCCTTCATGCCGATCGAACCCGCGGTCAAAACGCCCGTGCCTGTGACGCCGACTCCCAAACCGAGCAACAGCGGGCATACCGTTCCGATCACCTCCTCACTTCCGACGATCAATACGGAACCGGCGGATGATCATACCGGCGTCGTAACTCTGCCGCCCGCAGTTACATCCATACCGCTGACAACGCCGGTTCCGCCGGATTCAACGGAGAGAACGTCCGCCCCGGGTCAGACGACGGACGCCCCAAACGATCCCGCTGCGAAAGCTGAGCCCGCGTCCGGCACACAGAAACCGGGGACGAACGGAAACGAATCGACCGGCATAACGGATGAACCCGGAAACAGCGGCACGTCCGGCGACTCAGCAAACACGGGAAAAGAGCCGAAGAACGGAACACGTGAGAATAAACAGAATACGCTGATCGTGATCGGCGTTATCATCGGTATCGTTTCCGTGATCGGGCTCGGCGCGCTTGCGATCGCCATGCTTGTGAAGCGCCGCAAGTCAGAAGACTGATCTTTCATCTTCGTCATGACAGAAAGCTCTCAAATCAGAGAGCTTTCTTGCGTTTTGGAAAGATTTGTTGTATACTGTATGAGTTTGAAAGCAGGGGGTGAGATCAATGCGTCGGATCACAACACGTCAATTGGCGTTCGCCGGTATGTTTGCCGCGCTGGCTGCATTGCTGTCGATCTATCCGTTTACATTTTATCTGCCGGATTCCAGCAGGATCACATTCCGGGAGATCCCGATCTTTTTGTGCGCATTCACCCTCGGTCCCGTATGGGGCGGCCTGTGCGCACTGGTTTCCGATCTGATCGGAACGTTCATCAGCAATTCCGGCAACGCATGGAACCCGATGTTCGCCCTTTCCGCGGTTTTGTCGGGCGTCCTGCCGGGGATCCTGTTCCGATACGTGTTTAAGAAGGAAAAACTGACGCTTGCCACAACCTTGTCGATCGTACCGGTCAACATTGCGGTATCGCTGTTTTTGACAACATTCTGGTTCCAGCTTCTCGGCTTCACGGGCGGCATGCCGTTTTGGGCCTACTTGCTGATCCGGCGTTTATGGCTCGTTGCGGTCATGACGGTCGTACAGATCCTTGTCGTCAGAGCGTTGTATCCGGTCGTGCAAAGAGGTATTCAGGGAGGGGATCATCGATGACCTACGAAGAAGCGATTGCTTATATTCACGGTATGTACTGGCGCGGGTCCAAGCTCGGACTGGCGCGTGTAACGGAGCTTTGCCGTCTTTTGGGCGACCCGCAGAAGCAGCTCAAATATATCCATGTTGCGGGCACAAACGGAAAAGGCTCCACCTGCGCGATGCTCTCAAGGATCCTCAGCACGCAGGGATACAGAACGGGATTGTTTGTTTCCCCGTTTGTCGATCGCTTCAACGAACGGATCCAGTTCAACAACATGCCGATCCCGGACGACGAGCTTGCGGAGATCATTACGGAGATCTCGCCGACCGTCGACGCGATGGAGAACCTGCCGACCGAATTCGAGGTGATCACGGCAGCCGCGTTTTTGTATTATGTGAGAAAGAAATGCGATTACGTCGTGCTGGAGGTCGGACTCGGCGGAGAGCTGGATTCCACAAACGTCATCGACACGCCGCTTCTGTCGATCATCACGGCGATCGACTACGATCATATGCACATCCTCGGCAATACAATCCAGGAGATCGCAAGCGCGAAAGCCGGCATCATCAAGAACGGAGGCACGGTCCTGTTCTACGGACAGCATCCGGACGCACTGCCAGTGATCGAGGCGGCCTGCAAAAAGCACGGCGCGACGCTGCACGTCGTCGACCGTTCTTCCCTGAAAGAGGGCAGCTACGATCTGCCCGGCCAGCCCTTCGATTATAAGAGTTATACGGACCTGCGTCTGGGACTGCTCGGCAAGTATCAGATGAACAACGCCGCGACGGTGATCGATGCCGTCGAGCTGCTTCGCGCGCAGGGCGTGCAGATCTCGGACGCCGCGCTGCGAAAAGGTCTGCAGGAAACCGTCTGGCCCGCTCGGTTCGAGCTCTTGCGTGAGGATCCGCCGTTTTTTGTCGACGGCGGACACAACCCGCATGGCGTCAAGGGCACGGTCGATACATACCTGCGCCTGTTCCCGGATCGCAAAGCAAAAATCATCATGGGGATGATGCGCGACAAGGACGTTTCGCAGTCGATCGAACTGCTGCTGCCGATCGCAAAGGAATTCTATACCGTTACGCCGAACAACGACCGCGCAATGCCGAGCGAAGAACTCGCGGCGCTGATCCGCACCTTCGGCGCGACCGCAACGCCGTTTTCATCGGTCGCCGACGCGATCGAGACGGCGGGACGCGGCAAAGAACCTTCGCTTGCGGTAGGATCCCTGTATATGGCGGGGGAAGTGCACGAAGCGTTTCGTACGCTGATGAAGATGGGAAGGTTTGAAGAATGAAGCTCCTTGCGCTTGACATCGACGATACGCTGGTCATGACCGGCAGGCTTCCGAGCGAGCGGCTCAAAAGAGCGGTCCGCCTCGCGGAGGAGCATGGCGTGACCGTCGTGCTTGCCACGGGACGCGGATTTTTGGGTTCAAAAAAGATCCGGGAATCCCTTTCGGTTTACGGGCCGCTGATCCATTACGGCGGCGCGGTCGTATCGGACGGACGCACCGGAGAGCATCTGTTTGTGAATTATCTCCGCCCGGAGGATGTGATCACGGCGTTTGCGATCGCCGACACATTCGGATTTCACGCGCAGATCTATGAGGAGGATACCGTTGTTTTCCGTGAGGAGAACGCCTTTACAAAGCAGTATACCGGCATTCTGAATCTGCCGTTTCTCGTCGATCCGCAGCTTCTGTACCGCCCGCTCGACAACATTCCGAAGGTCCTGTTTGCCGTCGATCCGGCAAAGGAAGCGGAGCTGTATCCGGAGATCCGCGCGCTTTTGCCGAAGCATTTGTCCGTTCTTTGCTCAAAACCGGGTTTTGTCGAGATCGGCTCGGTCTCATCCACAAAGGGCGCAGCGCTTAAAAAGGTCGCGGCAATGCTTCATATCCCGCGCGAGGAGGTCACCGCGATCGGCGACAATACGCTCGATCTCGACATGATCGAATGGGCGGGCACGGGCATATGCGTTGCGAACGGCAATGCGCTTGTAAAAGAAAAAGCCGATCTGATCATCGGCTCGTGCGAGGACGAAGGCGTCGCGGCATATCTGGAATCGGTTTTTGCATAAAAGAAAGGAGCGCGAAGAGGCGCTCTCTAAAAGGTGGTTTTCAAGCGCATCCAAAAGCCTTCCCCTTGAGGGGAAGGTGGCGCAGCGTGAGCGAAGCCGGATGAGGTGGATATCTAAAAGCATCAACTTTTACGGATCGGACGAACGCGTTGCGTTCGCTTCCCTGAACACCTCATCAGTCAACTATCGATGATCCACTTCGCTGCGCTTCGTTACAGAAGTAGATCGCGCGCTTCCCGCACGTACCATGCTTCCCCTCAAGGGGAAGCCTCTTTTTTGTAAGAGCGCACTTATACACCGTCATGCGGTGGTGATACGCGCGCTTCAGGCAAACAAAAAACCTTCCGAAAAGAAGCTGTTTCCCGGAAGGTTCAAATCCGTTTCATTCCGACAAAACGGAATTTGCACAGCTGGACTTCCTTCGCTTTGGGAGATTCTTACAGCTTAAAAAATGCCAGCAAATCGCCCTCATCAAAAGAATACAACCCAAGCGAACGGTAAAAGTGGACTGCCGGTGTGTCTGCGCCTGTGACAACAAACTTCTGTCGGACATCGGCATATTTGTCAAATACTGCTTTCATCAACGTTTTTCCTATTCCTTTGCGCTGATGGCTTTCCAAAATGAGCAAATCTTGTATCAGTATAGTATGTTCACCATCTCCGATGCATCGAATAAAGCCTATAAGCTTATCATCGTCAAATGCACCAAGCGCAAACAGAGAATGGTCCCATGCGCGATACAGCCTTTCATCATCGCCGAGATATGCGGTCCACCCCAACGCATCATAAAGATGCTTTGCACTTTCCACATCATCTCTCGTTAATTGCCTATAAGTTATCATTTCCGGTTTTGTTGCCTCCGTCAAATCCCGATTTATCGTATTGATTCTATCATGATTTCCATTAGGATACAACGAAAAAAGCACCGCCGACCAAAGCCGACAGTGCCTTTGAAAATCCACCTTGACAGAACGCCTGTGAAGCTCCGTTTTTCGTACAATTGATTCATAGTTCGATATGATCCGAAAACGGCGGGGTGAACGAGCGTCCGACGCTCGTAAGATCCTGTGTAAAAACGTCGGTAAACCCCAGAGAAATACAGTAATCGAGTGCGCTTTCGTACTCGCGCTGCGTCAGCGGACGGTCCAGGGGCTTGACCCTGCATTCGGGGATCGGCGTAAACTGCGACATCAGCGAGATCGGACAGCCGACGCCGAACCGATCTTTGATCGCATCAAGTACACTTCGCGTGTCAAACACACATCCGGGAAGAACAAGGTGCCGGATACGGACCCCCTTTTTTGCAATGCCGTTTTCATCGGTTTCCATCATTCCGACCTGACGGATCATTTCTCCGATCGCCGCGATCGCCGTTTCAAAGTAATCCGAAGCGCGTGAAAACTTCAGCGACAAACGCGGATCGACATATTTCAGGTCCGGCAGATAGATATCGACCAGCCCTTCATAGGCGCGGATCGTTTCGACGGTCTCGTACGCGTTTGTATTATAGACGACGGGGATCGAAAGCCCGTCGCTTTTTGCAAGCCGCAGCGCATCGACGATCGCGTCCCTGTGCGGCGTCGGCGTGACCAGATTGATGTTGTGTGCGCCGAGAGACTGGAGCTTCTGCATGATTTCCGCAAGACGCTCGACAGAGCATACTTCGCCGAGCGTACCGTCGGTCAGAATAAGATTCTGGCAGAAGATGCATTTCAGATTACAGCCCGAAAAGAAGATCGTTCCGCTGCCGCGCGTTCCGCTGATGCTCGGTTCTTCATCGTAATGCAGCGCGGCACGCGCGATACGCACATCAGAAGAACAGCCGCAGAAACCACGTGCGGCTGTTCGGTCGATATGACAGTTTCGGGGGCAGATCTGACAGGACATTATCCGAATACGCGCCTTGCGCAAACGAAGTTGCGATACCAGTAAGAGGAGAAGGAGCTCTGTACGACCTGACCTTTGCTGGCGCTTGCGTGGATGAATTTGTTGCCGCCGATATAGATCGCGGTATGATTGACACGATCGCTCGTATCGCTCTTGAAGAACAGCAGATCGCCTTTTTTCAGATCATCGACGGAATCGATACGGGTCCAGGAGTTGTTCTCGGAATAGGAATGCGCGCTGCGCCGGCTGACCTTTACGCCCGCTTTCGTCAGACAGTAGTAGACGAGTCCGGAACAGTCGAACGAATCGGGTCCTTCATCGCCGAGAATGTACGGGTCACCGAGCTGATTCCTTGCGCAGCTGATCATGCCGTCAACGCTGTGCGAGTAGCTGCCGCTTTCCTGAGAAGGCTTGTCCGTGGGCTTCGGCGTCGCGGTGGGCTTCGGCGTTGCGGTGGGCTTCGGCGTCGGTCTCGGCGTAGCAGTCGGCTTCGGCGTCGCAGTTTTTTGCGGCTTCGGCGTTGCTGTCTTGCCAGGCTTCGGCGTCGCGGTTTTTTGCGGCTTCGGCGTCGCGGTCTTTCCGGGTTTCGGCGTAGCAGTCTTTTGGGGCTTCGGCGTCGCAGTCTTTGCAGGCTTTGGCGTCGCAGACTTCGTCGGTCTCGGCGTCGGCTTGGGAGTCGGCTTCGGCGTCGGTGTAGCCAGAGGCACGGCGTGATCGGAATACAGAAGATCCCAATCGTCGCGCGTGATCTGACCATCGACCTCGCGACCGTTCTTCGATTGGAACGTACGGACCGCTTCTTCTGTGTTCGGACCGTAATATCCGGTGATCCGATCGGTATAGTATCCGAGCTCGCGAAGCTGACGCTGAATGCTTCGGACGTCCGGACCGTTGTCGTCCAGCTTGATACGGTACTCCTGCGCATTGCCGGAGAACAGCATTTCCTGCAGCGCGGCGGAAGCGATCCCGTTCTGCTCGCTGTCAGTCGCACGCTGAAACAGCGTGACTGCGTTTTTCGTGGATTCGTTGTAAAGCGTTCCGGGCTCATCGGCTTCCATATAACCGAGATCCATCAGCTTTTGCTGCAGCGCGGAGACTTCGGAATTGTCGTCGTTAAGCTGCAGCGTCGAATAATGGGAAATGGCGATACGGTTATCCGTCGGCGCCGGGGTTGGCGTTATGTCCGGCAGCAATGCGGCGGCGGTAGGATCCGGCGAGGCGTTGCGCAGAGAAACGGAGTCTTCCTTCGTGGTCAGATATTCGGATTCGAGATTGGCAGAGGGGAACGGGGAGAGATCGCGATCGCGCAGGATCAGAAGCAGTCCGATGCTGCAGACAACCGCGGCAACGGACAGCATAATCACGATGCGCAGCGCGACCGGCATGGACCTGCGTTTCTTTCCGGGCAGCATTTTGATCTGTTTTTCCATCGTTCGACTCCTTTCTCATTTGATTATAGCATATGAAATGCAACATAATCTTGAAATTTATATAAATTATTTCCAAACAAAGAAAGATGTGCTATACTATTTTTGATATGGCGCTGTTAACTGTTGATAATCTCAGAAAAACCTTTGCAGACCGAACGCTGTTTTCGGACGTTTCCTTCGAGATCCGTCCGGGCGAGCGCGTCGGTCTTATCGGCGTAAACGGAAGCGGCAAAACGACGCTGATGCGGATCCTGATGGGAGAAGAACCGTATGACGGCGGCAGCATCGGCATGCGGCAGGGCATGAAGCTGTCCTATGTGGAACAGATCCCCGTCCTCGATGCAGAAACGGATCTCTATACATTTACGCTGGAGGCGTTTCGACCGCTTCTGGATCTGGAGGCGGAGGAAGCGCGAATCCTGCAGAAGCTTGAACAGAATACGGAAAATCCGGACAAACTGATTGCAAGACAGGCGATCGTCGTCGATACGCTTGCAAGAGAAGGCGGCGCGACGTTCCGCGCCGTAACGCGCTCCGCTCTGATCGGGCTCGGATTCTCAACAGACGATCTTTCCCGTCCGGTCACATCGTTTTCCGGCGGGCAGATCAGCAAGGCGATGCTTGCCCGCGCGATCCTTTCGCGCGCAGATCTGCTGCTTCTGGATGAACCGACCAACAACCTCGACGTCACGGCGATCCGATGGCTGACGGAGTATCTCAGACAGTTCAAGGGCGCCGTGCTGGTCGTATCGCATGACCGCGCTTTTCTGGACGATACCGTCACGCGCATGCTGGAGCTGCAGCACGGAAGGATCCGCGGCACGGCGGGCAATTATACGCGCTACATGGAATTGAAGCTCGATGCGCGCGAGCTTGAAAAAAAGATCTACCAGCGCAAACAAAAGGAGATCCGCCGCATTGAAGGCATCATTGAACAGCAGAAACGCTGGAATCAGGCGCACAATTACGTAACGATCGCATCGAAGCAGAAGCAGATCGACCGCATCAGGGAGGACATGATCGAACCGGAACGCGATGAAAAATCCATTGTATTCCGGTTTCCGACGCCGGCGCCGACCGGCAATGAGGTCATCGCGCTGCATGAGCTCGGCATGCGGTTCGGAGAAAAACGCATCTTCTCCGGGCTGAACGCCATGATCCGCGCGGGACAGTGCGTTTGTCTGATCGGGGCGAACGGCTGCGGGAAAACGACGCTTTTGAAGATCCTGACGGGCAGCGAGCGTCAGACCGAGGGAACGTTCAAAATCGGCGCAGGCGTAAGGATCGGCTATTATTCACAGCACAATTATGATCTGAACGACGCGAACACCGTGATCGGCGAGCTTTCCGACACGTTTCCGTTTATGGATTATTCGCAGCTGCGCGGATATCTCGGGATGTTTCTGTTCAAAAACGACGACATCGAGAAACGGATCGGCTCGCTGTCCGGCGGGGAAAAGGCGCGGATCAGGCTTATGAAGCTCGTGCTGTCGGGCGCAAACGTTCTTCTGCTGGACGAGCCGACGAATCATCTGGACATTGCTTCGGCGGAGATGCTCGAAAGCGCGCTGGAACAGTTTACAGGAACGGTCCTGATCGTCACGCACGATCGGTATATGGTCAGACGCCTTGCCGATCGCGTGATCCTGATGACGGAAAACGGACTGATCGAGCAGCAGGATGAGACGGAGGACCTGTTTGAGCGCATCGTAGAACGCAAACCCGAAAAACCGAAGCAAACGGAAAAACCGGAATCCGATAATCTGTTTCAGCGCCGTAAGGAGAACAAACAGCGGCGTGCAAAAGCGAAACAGGAGTATTCCCGGATCGAGCAGCTGATCAGGCAAAACGAAGCCGCCAAAAAGGAAGCGGAGCAGGCTTTGCTGGCGGCGCAGAACGGCAGCGATTACCGGCGTATGCAGCAGCTGTACGAGACGATCTCCGCGCTTGACGCCGAGGAGGCGGAGCTTTACGATCGGCTGGAACAGGCAGAAAACGATTTGATTGCCATAGAAACGGAGGACGAGGTATGATCTGGCATTATTTTCCCATCGGGATGCGGTTCCCGGTTGCGGATTTCTCCGATGAGACCAAGCGCAGCTGCTGGAAAAATGCGCTGAGCGCCGTATTCGCGTCCGATCCGACCGGAACCGGATTGTACGAGGCGTGCGAATCGTTCGATCCGATCTCGCAAAGCCCCGTCTATATCTGTATCGTCTGTTATGTCGGGATCAAGCAGTCCCGCGCGGCGGGTGAGAAGCTTTACTCCCTGGACAGACTTCTGACGCGCCTTTGCCTGCATAAGCCTTTCATGCAGGCAAACGACCTTGAAAGCTTCGGACCGTATCCCATCCTCGGAGAGATCGATCCGCAGGGCAGGATCCTGCCGAATGAAAACGGCGCGGCGTTTATTCCGTCGGAGACGCCGGTCCCGACGCCGCAGTCGGACGGTTTTCAGATCCTGATCGCTCCGGATTCCATGAAGGGCGTCTGCGGCGCTGAACGCCTGACGCGTCTGCTCGGAACGGAAGCGGCGGACCGCGGCCTGCGCGTACGCAGAATGCCCGTCGCAGACGGCGGCGAGGGAACGGTGCGCGCGCTGGTCGCCGGAACCGGCGGACGGTACGAAATGGTTTCCTGTGAATCATTAAACGGTGAACGCAAAAGCATGCTTGTCGGCGTGATTCCCGGCTCCGTCGCCGTGATCGAGACGGCGGACGCCGTCGGCTTTGCACTGAAAACGGAACAGACGCCGTCGATCGAATACCGGTCGAGTTTCGGCGTCGGCATGCTGATTCGGAAAGCGCTCGATCTCGGTTACCGCAAGATCTGGGTCGGTCTCGGCGGTTCGCTGACCGTCGATCTCGGCCTCGGGGCACTCTCCGCGCTCGGCGTTCGCTTTGCGGATGCGGACGGGGAAACGGTGTCTCCGTGTCCGGCGGAGTTTACGAGGATCGCAGGCGTCGACCGCACGGACCTCGATCCGCGGATTACGCAGTCCGAGCTGACGCTGTTATATGACGTCGCGGCTCCGCTGCTCGGCGATGCAGGCGCGCTGAAGACGTTCGGACCGCAAAAGGGCGCTTCCGCTGACCAGATCGGACAATGGGAACGGGAATTTGCCCGGATCGCGGCAATGCTCGGAGGGGATCCGGATACGCCCGGAAGCGGGGCGGCGGGGGGTCTCGGCTTCGCGCTTGCGTCCGTCGGAGGAACGCTGCAGTCCGGCGCAGAGAAGATCCTCGATCGCATCGGCATCGCATATGCGATCCGTGAGGCAGATTTTGTGATCACGGGAGAAGGAAGCTTCGATGCGCAGAGCGTCCGGTTCGGAAAAGCGCCTGCCGCCGTCATGGAACGGTTTTCGGAGGCGGATCGTCCCGGCTGTCTGTTCGTGGGAAAGCTCGGGTTCGATCCGGATACGCTCATGCGTGAGCATCCGAAGCTCAAGGGCGCCGTCGTGTGCCCGAGCGGAGACGAGCCGTATGAAGAATCCGTGCGCAAAGCCTTTGAAGACGCGGTTCTGCCGATGATCGGAAAAGACGTTGCCAACCCTGCGGATTTATGATATAATATTCTATCAAATTTCAGGAGGTATTTTCGCATGCGCATGGTCGACCTGATCGAAAAAAAGGTAAACGGCGGAACGCTTTCCGGGGACGAGATCCGATACATCGTCAGCGGGTTTACAGACGGTTCCATTCCGGATTATCAGATGTCCGCCTTTCAGATGGCTGTCGTGTTCAACGGCATGACCGATCGTGAAACGGCCGATCTGACGATGGCAATGATGCATTCCGGCGACGTCGTCGATCTCAGCGATCTGCGCGGCGTGAAAGTCGACAAGCATTCGACCGGCGGCGTCGGCGATACGACGACCCTGGTCATCGCGCCGCTCGTCGCAGCGTGCGGCGGTACGGTCGCAAAGATGAGCGGACGCGGACTCGGGCATACGGGCGGTACGCTCGATAAGCTCGAATCGATCCCCGGCGTTTGCATCGAGCAGCCGATGAACCGGTTCAAAGAGATCGTGAACAGCATCGGCGTCGCGGTCATCGGGCAGACCGGAAACCTTGTTCCCGCGGATAAGAAAATGTACGCCCTGCGCGACGTGACCGCGACCGTACGCAGCATTCCATTGATCGCGTCGAGCATTATGTCCAAGAAGCTTGCCGCAGGAACGGATGCGATCGTCCTCGATGTGAAGACCGGTACCGGCGCTTTTATGCAGACCGTCGACGAAGCGGAAAAGCTTGCGCACCTGATGGTCTCCATCGGCAAACTGGTCGGACGCGAATGCGTCGCGGTCATCACGGACATGAATCAGCCGCTCGGGCTTGCGGTTGGCAACGCGCTTGAGGTGCGCGAGGCGATCGAACTGCTGTCCGGAAAGATCCCGGCAGGCGATCCGCTGTATGAGGTCTGCATGCTTCTGGGCGTTCACATGATGCGCGTTTCCAAGCTTGCGGAAACGGAGGTCGAAGCGCGTGAGAAGCTCGAATCCGCGCTGCATTCCGGCGCAGGACTTGAAAAGCTGCGGCAGATGATCGCTGCGGAAGGCGGCGACGCCTCCTATATCAGCCTTGACAGGATCGACGAGCTGTGCAGAGTCAAAACAATCCTGAACGTCTATCCGCGCCGTGCGGGTTATATCTCCTCGATGAATGCGGAGCGGATCGGCACAGCGGCGCAGATCCTCGGCGCAGGCCGCGCGACAAAGGAAGAAAGCATCGACCCGGCGGTCGGGCTCGTCATGAAAAAGCGTCTCGGCGATTTCATCCGCGCAGATGAACCGCTTTGCGTCATGTATGTCAATGATGAAAGCAAGGTCAACAGCGCGCTTGAGATGTTCCACAGCGCCTTCGAGTATTCCGATGCAAAACCGGAATACCGGCCGATGGTTTACGACGTTGTCCGTGCATGAATGGACCTTGAGACAGAATACAAACTGTAACGGTGCACCCGGATTCGGGCGTGCCGTTTCGGGAAAGGGGAATTATGGAGCGATTGCTCTTGGCGATCGACGGAAACAGCCTGCTGTTTCAGGCATACCATGCCTTTTATAAGGTGAATCTGACCACGCGCGACGGATTTCCGACAGGCGCCCTGAAAGGCTTCTTTACCAAGTTTTTCGAGCTTTTGAAGCTGGAACCGTCGCACGTGCTCGTTGCGTTCGATGTGCATCAGCCGACATTCCGCCACGAACGGTATGCGGACTATAAGCTCGGGCGCAAGCCGGCGGACGAGGATCTGAAAAAACAGATGCCGGTCGTGCGGGAATTGCTGAGGAGCATGGGCATTGCGGTAATCGAATGCCCGCGCTACGAAGGCGACGATATCCTCGGGACCTTTGCCCGGCGTGCGGAGGCGGCCGGCATGGATACGCTGATCGCAACGGGCGACAGGGATTCGTTTCAGCTGATCACCGAACGTACGCGCATCTATTATACAAAGGACAATTCGATCGTCGACAAAGCGGCGCTCGACGAAAAGTACGGACTTACGCCGGACCGCATGCGCGACCTGAAGGCTTTGATGGGCGACAGCTCCGACCATATTCCGGGCGTATCCGGCGTCGGCGAGAAAACGGCTTTGAAGCTGCTTTCCGAGTACGGCGATCTCGAAGGCGTCCTTTCGCATGCGTCCGAAATCAAGGGAAAGCTCGGCGAACGGCTGATCAACGAAGCCGAAAACGCGCGGTTCTCTTACTGGCTCGGTACGATCGCAACGGATGCGCCGGTAACGGAAACGCTTGAAGACTGCCGGTTTTCCTTTGAAAAGACAGGAGCGGCAAAGCAGCGGCTTTACGAGCTTGAACTGAACAGCATCGCGGATAAGCTCCCGGGCGGGGAAACAGCCGTACAGGCGGACGATGCCGTGCCGATCGTCAATACCGTTGCGATCACCGACGCCGAAGGCATGCAGCGCGCGCTCGATTCGCTTTTGCATTGCGAGAAGATCGCGGTGACGGTCTATCCGTCGCTGGCGTTCGCCGGATCTCCGGATACCGCCTATATCCTGACGGCAGGCGAGACCTTGTTCGACGCCTGCATGGACGAGGACGAAGCGTACCGCATGCTTGGGGCGTTTCTCCTTTCACAGGATAAGACTTTGCTTGCGTTCGATGCCAAAACGTTTTATCATCGCTGCGGATTTGACGCCGACCGGCTTCCGAAGCTTGCTTTTGACGCGATGCTGTCGGATTATCTGCTGCAGAGCAACCGACCCGTCGAAAGCTATGAAGCGCTTTGCCGGATGTGGCTGAAAACCGAAAAGGCAAGCCCTGCATATCTGTTTGCGCTGTACCCGCGTATGGCGCGCGCGATCGAAGAAAACGGACTTGCGTCTTTGGAACGCGACGTTGAGCTCCCGCTTCTGCGCGTTCTTTACGGGATGGAACGGATCGGATTTATGACCGACGAAACCGTTCTGCACATGCTGCACACACGCTTTTCGGGGACTGCGTCGGAACTGGAATCGCGCATCTATGAACAGGCGGGCGAACGGTTCAATATCCTTTCGACAAAGCAGCTGGGCAGGATCCTCTTTGAAAAGCTCGGACTGCCTTCCGGCAAAAAGACCAAAACCGGGTTTTCGACCGATGCGGATACGCTTGAAGCGATCGCGCCTCTGCATCCGATCGTCGCCGACGTGCTGCAGTATCGGTTTCTGATGAAGCTTGACAGTACGTTCGTCGAGGGACTGCTGAAACAGCGCGATGCGAACGGACGCATTCATTCGCGTTTCATGCAATGCGTTACCGCGACGGGACGCATCTCAAGCACAGAGCCTAATCTGCAGAATATCCCGGTCAGAACGCCCGAAGGACGGGAGATCCGAAAAGCGTTCATTCCGAGCGACGGCAATGTTCTGATCGGCGCAGACTATTCGCAGATCGAGCTTCGGCTGCTTGCGCATATCAGCGGGGACGAAGGGTTCATCAATGCATTCAACAGCGGAGAGGACATCCATTCGAGAACGGCGGCGGAGGTATTCCATGTACCGCTCGAACGTGTTACGGGGGAACAGCGCAGCGCCGCAAAGGCTGTCAATTTCGGGATCGTTTACGGCATTTCGGATTTCGGACTTGCCCGGAATCTGGGCATCGCCGTCCCGCAGGCGGCAGGATATATCCGCAGGTATTTCGAGCGCTATCCGAAGGTGCAGGCATACCTCAAGGAAAGCGTTGCCCGCGCAAAGGACCGCGGCTATGCAGAAACGCTGTTTGAACGCAAACGACCGCTGCCTGAGCTTTCCGCAAGCAATTACAACGTGCGGCAGTTCGGCGAGCGTGTCGCCATGAATATGCCGATCCAGGGCACGGCGGCCGACATCATCAAGATCGCAATGGTCCGCGTTGACCGCGCGCTCCGTGAGGGCGGCTTCAAAGCGCGCCTCGTGCTGCAGATCCATGACGAGCTGATCGTCGACTGTCCGCGTACGGAAGCGGACGCCGTGATGAAGCTGATGCAGGACGCCATGGAGGGCGTTGCGTCGCTGTCGGTCAGGCTCGTCGCAGAAGCAAAATGCGGAGAAAGCTGGTTTGAAACGAAATGACGCGCATCATCGGCATTACAGGCGGGATCGGTTCCGGCAAAAGCACGCTTGCGAACTGCTTTTCGGCGCACGGGATCCCTGTGATCGACGCGGACGAGATCTCACGGCTTGCGCTTGCGCCCGGATCGGACTGCCTTCCGGAAGTCGCCGCATTGTTCGGAAAGGAAGCTTTTCGTCCGGACGGCACGCCGGACCGCGCTTATATTGCCGGAAAGGTGTTTTCGGACGAGACGCTGCGGGAAGCCCTGAACGCCGTCGTACATCCGTTCGTCATACGGGAAATGATCCGGCGAACGGAGGAATCGGGCGCGCCTTTAGCGGTATGGGACGTGCCGCTGCTGTTTGAAAGCGGAACGGATGCGTTCTGCGCGTGTACGATCGCGGTGCTGTGCGACGAGGAGATCCGGATCGGCAGAGCGATGCGGCGCGACGGCGCAAACGCCGAACAGATCCGGGCCCGCATCCGTACGCAGATGCCGGACGAAACAAAAGAAACGCTTGCGACTTATACGATCCGCAACGAGGGGACGATCGACGCTTTCTGCGAGGATGCAGATGCGCTGATCGAAAGAATAACGGAGGAACTGCAATGAACGATACCGCCGCGGAAGAACCGCGCATGAGCAAAAAACAAAAGACGACGCTGATCGTGCTTGCCATGGTCATGGCATGCCTGATCCTGACTTCGGTGATCGTATTCTGGGGTCTGCCCCGGATCATGCGATCCAGATTTCAGCTGAAATACGTGGAGCTGATTCAGAAATACAGTACGGAGTATGATCTTGAACCGTCGTTCGTCGCCGGCGTCATCTGCACAGAGAGCAGATTCCGCGAAGAAGCGGTGAGCCGCGCCGGCGCAAGAGGG
>CAMVGD010000005.1 GCA_947166925.1 uncultured Clostridia bacterium
TGCTGCAATTCATAGGGATGTTAAGAAATGCTGAGCACTTTCTTAACATCCCCTTCTTTGGCTCCCCAGGTAATTTCCAAACCCCTTTTTTGACGGTTTTCCGTAGTTATCTCAAAATACCTTAAAGTGTAAAAATGCCCTAAAATAGGGACTTTTTCGGGTTTTCCGTTTTTTGGAATATCCTGAAATACCCCTCGAAATCTGCCTGTTACGACACGCGTTACGACACTTGTTACGACAGTTACGACAATCACTTTTTCAGACGCCGTGGGCAGAATCGGGCTTTCAATCCGGATCGCTGCAGCAACCATATCACACTTTTCCGGTTTTGTGAACCTCTGATTTCACATTTTTCCGAAATGACACAATTCACCTTACGTTCCATTATCGGCAAAATAAGTGAAATGATATTAGTAAAACGGATTGATATTTTGCCGATAATGTGATATACTGTATTTGCAGCAGGGAACAGGAGGAAACGACGATGAAGTATTTGTCAGTCGCGGAAGCAGCACATCTTTGGGTGCTTTCTGAACGCAGTGTGCGGAACTATTGCGCGCAGGGACGGATCGAAGGGGCGTTTCTGACAGGCAAGACGTGGAACATTCCCGAGACGGCGGAGAAGCCGGATCGGCTGAATAAACGCGCCGATCTGCCGATGGATCTTCTGTCCCGGCTGAAGGCAGAGAAGAAGACAAAGCTGCACGGCGGCATCTATCATAAGATCCAGATCGATCTGACGTACAATTCAAACCATATCGAGGGCAGCACCCTGACGCACGATCAGACGCGGTTCATCTTCGAAACCAATACGATCGGCATCGGTACCGCTGTGAAGGTAGATGACGTTGTTGAAACGGCGAACCATTTCAAATGCATCGATATGATCATCGACAACGCTTCCTATGCGCCGAGCGAGAGCTTCATCAAACAGCTCCATGCCGTGCTGAAAAACGGCACAAGCGATTCCCGGCAGGATTGGTTTGCAGTCGGCGATTACAAGCGCTTGCCGAATGAAGTAGGAGGGAAGGAGACGACGCCTCCGGATCGTGTTGCATCGGAGATCAGAAAACTGCTCGCGGATTATAACGCCACAAAGGAGAAGTCCTTTGATGATCTCCTCGACTTCCATTACCGCTTCGAGTCGATCCATCCGTTTCAAGACGGCAATGGACGTGTCGGACGCCTTCTCCTTTTCAAAGAATGCCTCCGTAACCGCATCGTTCCGTTTATCATCACGGACGATCTTAAGATGTTCTACTATCGCGGCTTAAGTGAGTGGCACAATGAGCGCGGCTATCTCCGCGACACCTGCCTCACAGCCCAGGATCGCTTCAGAAAGATACTGGCGTATTTTAAGATCCCGGAATAAAACGTACTTGACGAAAATGGGGGAAGGCATGGTATAGTGTAAGTGCGTTCTCGACAAGGAGGAGTCCTGACTTCTATCGGATAAGAACGGGGACTTGATATCCCGCAAAACGCGATCCACATGAAGCAGGAGCAAAGCACGGTTCGCTTCCGCAACGCACAGGTGACGCGCAAGGATATTATGCAAGCAAACGAATAACAAGAAAATGCAGTAAGGAGGATTCACATGGAAATCAAAGCAGTCAAATTCAGAAAAGACGGATTCTATTCGCAGCCGTTCGTGTTCGGCGGCGAAGAGGGCATGGACAAATTCGACAAGAACGTTCGTTATCGCGGCAGCTTGCAGAACTACCTGATCGACACCGGAGACGAGGTGATCCTGGTTGATACGGGGCTTCCTGCGGGTACGCCGGAGGAAGTACCGGATGAGACAAGTCTCGCTTTTACGGGTAAGGATATTGTTAGCTACATGGAAGCGTTTGCAGCCCTTGGATATAAGCCGGAACAGGTGACAAAGATCCTTCTGACGCACAAACACAGCGATCATTCTGGCGAGCTCAGATCCTTCCCGCACGCGCAGATTTTTGTCAATGCAGAAGAGCTCAGCGCCGCAGAGCTGCAGGGGATCGAGAACATCGTTCCCGTGACGTTCACGGACGGCGCATATTATAACTTCCCGGAGACGCAGATCATCGCTCCCGGCATCCGCATGATCAAGGCGAAGGGACACACCAACGGCAACAGCATCGTTGTCGTGGAAAATGACGGCCTGTTCTATATGATTCACGGCGATATTACCTATGTCGATGAGGCACTGTATGAGAACAAACTGTCTGTCGTGTTTGACGATCTCGGCGCGGCACGAGTGACACAGGATCGGATCATCGAGTTCGTACGCAATCACCCGACTGTGTACTGCGGAACGCATACACCGCAGGGCTATGAGAACCTCGAAGCGAAGCGCGTGATGGATCTCGATCATCCGGTTCCCACTGTGTTCGCCGAAGTGGATTTCACAAAGACGCAGGCATCCGGCAAATACATCTGCTCCATCTGCGGCTATGTCTACGATCCTGCAGAGCACGACGGCGTCGCCTTCGAGGATCTTCCGGACGACTGGAAGTGCCCGCGCTGCAAGCAGCCGAAGGACAAGTTCAACAAGGCGTAACAACGAAACACCAAAGCCCGAAGCGCACAACCGCTCCGGGCTTTGTTTATCTGTGTTCTCTCATTGATCGGTTCATTTTCCGATAAACGCGGTTACGCCTTCCGGAAAAGGATTCATCCGAGTCAGGCACTTGACTTCGCCGTTCGGCTGAATTCTGTTCCGAATCAGTAAAAATGAGCCGTTCGGCTTAGTTTTTGATCGTGGCAGCAGGTGGATGAAAGACTTTGATCAATAAAGCGCAGTACGGTTTTTCCGAACTGCGCAGTTTTGTGTACGGTTCTATTTAGAGATCTTTATTCCTTCTTCAAAATGCGATCCGGGAACATGGATGCATTGATCAATTCGGCAGGATCGATCTCCAAGGCGTCTGCAATGTTGTAGAAAACGTCCATCGAAAAGGCGCGCACCATCCCTGGCGCTTCGATCGCGCTTAGGTGGGAACGGCTGATGTTTGCTTTCTCTGCAAGCTGCTCCTGTGACATCCCGCGCAATTTCCGAAGAGAGGAGATTGCAATTCCCATTTGAATGAACCGATCCCGGTTCTTGAAACTGATCGCATCCTTTGCCATGATCGCACCGCCTTTCCATCTAAAATTATAGACTTCCCCGAAAAGCGTTACAGCATTATACAATGAGCGATTGACTTATTTATAAAGCAATATGTATAATAACAAAAGCAAATATACTATTAGAGAGGCAGTTGCTTTATCAAATGATCGTTACCTTTTGCGGACACAACGATGTGGTGAACCCGGACGATGTGCGGCGGTGGCTGGAACACACGATAGGCAGTCTCATTCAAAGAGGCGCAACGACGTTCTATCTTGGCGGATACGGCGGCTTTGATCGGATGGCTGCTTTTGCTTTGCAAAAGGTGTCCGCTGATAATCCTTCCATAGAATTGATACTCGTCCTCCCATATCTGAATTGGGATGTCGAGGACGATCTGTATGATGGTACAATCTATCCACCGCTGGAAAACGTCCCGAAGCGATTGGCGATCATAAAGCGAAACGAGTGGATGGTTGATCGTGCCAACGTGATCGTTGCTTATGTACTGCATGAATGGGGCGGGGCAAACGCTATGCTCCAATATGCCATCCGTAAAGGAAAAGAGGTTATCAGATATACTTAATATACTTGCAAACGAAGAAAACGTTAATGTGGTGAGCGGCAATAGACAGGAACATTCTTCTATTTCCAAAAATCGCAAAAATCTTGTTTTTGGGTAATAGGAATGGCAGACTATGCGTGAGGTGTTGAATGATGGACGATTTACAGTTGAAACTGAGTGATATTCAAACCAGTTTTTCCTGTGTTTCTTTTATGCATCGATTAACTCACCTGACTTTTTGTCATAATACAAGTGGAAGGGAAAACCGTGAAAACGGTGGACTGCGCTCGTTTCCCTCCGCTCCGATTATCAGAACCACTACTCAACGGGCGCAGAGCCATTAATCTGTAAGAAAATCTGCGGCAGGCTCGCTCTCTCACTGAGGGCGAGCTTTCCGCATTTTGGGCCTAATACGAGTCCCCTCGTTGGCAGACGCTGCCATTTGTTTTGCATGTCAGTGCTTTCTCTTCGCAGTTTTTCGTTTTTTACCCTTTGGCTTCTTCTTGTCACGGTTGTACCACCAAGGAGACATTCTGTAAGTACCTCCCACGCGATGATACGATGTGTTGTCGCCATAGGGATCATAATGATATACACCGTCTGATTCGAGATATGTTTTTTTGCTCATAGTAAACCTCCTTATAGAGCATTCATGTTGTTTTGTCGATTCTTCTTGTGCGCGACAAGGATATCATTCCAGTCTTTTTGATTTTCTGGGAAATGGGAGGGGTACTGAGGTAGCGACTCGGCAAAATGCCTGCCGGCGTCGTCATTGTCGAAACAAAGATGCAGAACTGCGAATGGATACTGGCGCTGAACACGCTTTATTGCCTTTGTACACCCACATCCGCCGATCGAAACGAAGGCGAGACTATACTTCTCGCAGTCATATCCGTTTAGCTGGTAGAGATTCATCAAGGAAAGCGCATCAATTGCAGCCTCACACACATATATTGTCATCGGATTGCGGCTGCCGACAATCCAGTATCCATCATGATCGCAGTGAGCGGCCTTTCCCTTAAAAGGAAGACATGGGCTCGTTCCACGGATCTCAGCATAGTTGCAGTCCCGGGAAAGGAATACCGCGTTCACATGTCCGTTAGAAATCGTCGGGTAGACAATCTCCGGATCAAGGAGTGCAGCGTCGATGCCGCGCTTGTCGCAGAGGTACGTCCGTAATTCTACGGGACACAGTGCACGAGGCGGCGCGACGAAGGCAGATCCTGCATCTGAAGGAACAGGCACATTCTGCGCCGTAGATTTGGATACAGCAACAGAGGCACTTCCGTGGGAGCATAATTCCGGATCGCGGCCATCGTCGTAATCACAAAGAGCACGAACAGCATCTTGGAAGGGCATGTCGAGATACTCCACGAGAAAGGAGATCGCATTATCGGCTCTGCCCGTTGAATTGTCATAAAAGCCGTGATCCGAAAAGACGACTTTCCGGTTTTCAGTCCACCTCGAATGGTTCTTACCATCCGGCTGCGTTTGCTCAGGATATACATTGAGCATAAAGCGGTTGAGATCTACGCCACGGGCGCATTCAATTTGATTCTTTCCTACACGATTGGACATTATTAATCCTCCTCATTTATATGATTCTTTTTTCTGACGTTTTGAAATCTCTTTGTAGCTTCCCAGCAGCATCATCCGTTTCTCGGAACTAACGCGACATGCTAAGTCAGGGTGTACAAAATAGGTGCTTGTTGATTCCCTTATCAAGAGATTCCACGATCGAAGCTTTTTGATGGTAAGCTTCACAGTACTTTCGCAGACGCCTGCCTGTTTAGCCAGTTCCGGATATGTTCCGTGTACTTGATTGCCGAAGTTCATTTTGCTTAACATTTTGAGCAGCACTTTGCATTCACCATGTCCGAGGCGCTCACATGTGTCAAACAGCAGTTTGAGATCAATTTTGGCAAAACCAAAGTCGTTCTTCATATCTCCGATTTCGCCGGTGTTTTTGTTTAGGCCGAACCAGGTTACAGTTCTCATAGGGATGTACCTCCATCATTTGTATTGAGCAAAGATCCAAAACCTAAAGGCTGCTGCCGCAAAACCAAGATCCACAATATGCTGCCAAAACCTAAAGGGCTGATGCCCATACCCCCGGCTTCCCCCCAACCCCCCGCGCCCCCAAAGGGAGCTACCGGGGGTGTACCTAAAGGAAAAAGAGTTGGGTACGCCTACTTGATTGCCTAATCGGTAAGCGCCGCTATCATGCTGCCGGCCGAAAGGCCTTTAGGTATACTTGGTACCGTCATGTGCCGCACCATGGCCTTTGGCCTTTAGGTGTTACAATCCGTATCAGTATCCTATTAGATAAGAGACACGTTTTTCCTTTTGCCCTATAAAGCCAGACAACATGCGGGTTTCAGAGCTTTGGCGGGTGGTGAGCCTCCACCAGGAAACTGGTGAGCATTCACCACCTTGCAGCGAATCGATCAGAAAGGCTGTTTCTTCACTCACATTAAGTATGCGTCGAATATTTTTGGCCGAAATGCGTTGTGTACGAGTTTTTAGTTTGACGAAAAGGCAAATCCGTGATAAAATATCAATATCAGATATATCTAATATATCAAAAATAAATGGAAAGGAGGTAACTGCAGGGTGAGCGATCAAAGGGACTATGACTATATTACGGTTACAATCTGCGGAAAGGAGTATTTGTTGATGTGCAGTAAGCTTGACGATTGCACGCGTAGTTTTATTCAAACGCTTGCGCTTAGGTTCGTCGAAACGCTTAATGAAGATCTGGATCCAACAGAAAGGATGGTGTATTTGCAAGGAAAGAACGATCCGGATACCCTATATTATTTTTTCATCAGACACCTTTTGAAGCTTAACCCGGACGTCGATTTCGTTTTAAAGCCGATATCATTGCGGGTGTATCCGTCAACGGTATTGATTAACCAAAGCTATTAAAGAGAGAGCTTCATTCTTTGTTTTTTATAATCATCATGCTACAAGGAAAACAATCTCAATCCTCCTTGTGATGGCCCGCTGCCGGCGGGCCTTTCTTTTAATCAAAGAGCTGTTTTGTCATTGTATCTACAGAAGGACAGATCTCCATCGCCTTCGGAACAATATGTCTCGCAGAGACGCTGCCGCATGGCGGCGTTTTTGCGCTTTCACGCCCTGCAGCGCTGTTTGCAGGGCGTTTTCATATTTTAGGGCCCTCATATTTGAGATGAGCGAACGGCTTGTTAAACATTGTTTAAGACATCCTCATACGGCTTTTCTTGCGACGCAAAAATGTTTGGAAAACTTGGTTTCCTGTCCGATTTATCGAATAGATGATATGCGAGAATGAGTCGAAGGAGTCGAAGGAGGACGAAGACGTCTATATTGCGTGCAATATTGGCAAAGGTGGGTTATTATTTGCGAACTTTTATTTGCAGATCCGATCGTGATGTGGTATAATACAAAAAACACATCTCGGAGGATTTGCTCATGGGCGTGAGCTATAAAAAGCTTTGGAAACTGCTGATCGATCGTGATCTTAAGAAGCAGGATCTCGAAAGGCAAGCGGGGATCAGCCATTTTACAATGAACAAGCTTTATCATGGGAAAAGTGTTTCAACGGATATCCTCGTAAAGATTTGTACCGCGCTGAATGTCTCGATGGATGACATTCTGGATATCGTTCCAAAGCCGGAGGCAGAGAAATAACATGTTGACACCGGAGCAGAGGGCAAGGCAGGTTATAGACAAGAAGCTGAGAGAAGCAGGCTGGGAGATTCAGGATCTGAATCGCATCAATCCGATTGCGTCCCTCGGCGTTGCCGTGCGAGAGTATCCGACGAGCACCGGGCCGGTTGACTATGCACTGTTCGTGGACGGCTCGCCCGTTGGCGTGATCGAAGCCAAGCGCAGCGAAGCCGGGGAGCATATCACTGACGTCGAAACACAATCCGGACGCTATGCAAACAGCACCTTCCGGTATGTGAACAATCCAAAGATTCGCTTTGCGTATGAAGCAACCGATCAGTTGGTGCGTTTTACCGACTATGACGACGTCAATTATCGTTCCCGTGAGGTGTTCTCATTCTTCCGCCCGGAGACGCTGAAGCGTTTGCAGGGACAGCAGGGAACGATTCGGAACAATATGCGGCATTTCCCGGCGTTGGATGAAACCGGGTTCCGTAAATGTCAGGTTACAGCAATCAAGCGGCTGGACGAGTCCTTCTCTTTGAACAAGCCTCGCGCATTGGTGCAGATGGCAACCGGCGCGGGAAAGACGTTCACGGCAATCACAGCAGCATACCGCCTCTTGAAATACGGCAAGATGAACCGCATTCTGTTCCTTGTGGATACGAAGTCCCTCGGCGAGCAAGCAGAGCGCGAGTTCCTTGCCTATACACCGAACGACGATCCGCGTTCCTTTGCACAGCTTTACGGCGTGTGCCGTTTGAAGTCGAGCTATATTCCCTCCGACGTGCAGATCTGTATCAGCACGATTCAGCGTATGTATTCGATCCTGAAAGGCGAGCAGTTGGACGAGAAAGCGGAGGAGACGCCGTTTGCCGAATTGAAGATGGCGGACAGGCAGGCCCCAAAGGAAGTCGTCTATAACGAGAAGTATCCGCCGGAGTTTTTCGACTGCATCATCGTCGACGAGTGCCACCGCTCGATTTATAACGTCTGGAGCCAGGTGCTTACTTACTTCGATTCGTTCATCATCGGCTTGACAGCAACGCCGGATAAGCGTACCTTTGCGTTTTTCCACGAGAACATCGTCAGCGAGTATTCGCGTGAACAGGCAATTCTGGAAGGCGTCAACGTCGGCGAAGACATCTTCATGATCGAAACGGAGATCACCAAGAACGGCGCGCATCTGATGAAGCAGTACATTGAGACGCGCGATCGGCTGTCCCGTACACGGCGCTGGCAGCAGATGGATGAGGATATCGACTACGCTGCGCCGCAGCTCGACAGAGACATCGTGAACCCGAGTCAGATCCGTACTGTGATTCGCTCGTTCAAGGAAAACCTGTTTACGATGCTTTTCCCGCGTCGTAAGGAAGTACCGAAAACGCTGATCTTCGCCAAAACCGACAGCCATGCGGATGATATCGTGCAGTGTGTGCGTGAAGAGTTCGGCGAAGGCAACGAGTTCTGCCGCAAGATCACCTATTCGGCGGAGAATCCGGAATCCGTGCTCAGCTCCTTCCGCAATGACTACTATCCCCGCATCGCCGTCACCGTGGACATGATCGCCACCGGTACCGACGTAAAGCCCATCGAGTGTCTGATCTTCATGCGCGACGTCCGCAGCAAGAACTATTTCGAGCAGATGAAGGGACGCGGCACACGAACACTCGACAGGGACGAACTGCAGAAGGTGACACCCTCTGCCACGGAGAATAAGGATCATTTTGTGATCGTGGACGCTGTCGGAGTAACCAAGTCCGTCAAGACAGAAACCCGTTCGCTGGAGCGCAAACCGTCTGTTTCACTGAAAGAGCTGATGCTTCTTGTCGCCATGGGAAGCAAAGACGAGGATACCTTGACGTCGCTTGCAAACCGTCTCACGCGTCTCGATAAGCAAATGACGCAAGCTGAACGCCGGGAGTTCGCGGCGCTTGCGGGTGTTGGGATCGGCACCATTGCGGAGCGTTTGCTGAATGCGTTTGATGAGGATGTGATCCGCGCAGCAACCGGCGAAGCAGAGCCAACCGAGGAGCAGATGCATGCGGCGCAGAAAGAACTGCTGCGGCAGGCGACGGAGCCGATCTATAACCCGGACGTGCGGGAACGCCTCGAAAACGTGCGCCGCAGCCACGATCAGATCATTGACAACGTCAATCTGGATGAAGTGCGGTTCGCCGGGTTCGACACGCAGCAGGAACAACATGCAGAACAGACGATCTCCTCGTTCCGTGCATTCATTGAGGAAAACCGGGACGAGATCATAGCGCTGCGCATCATCTACAGCGAAGCGTACAAAAACCGTCCGATGGCAATCGAACAGTTGAAAGCGCTGTATGAAAAACTGAAGGCAAGGGGCGTCACTATACAGCGGCTCTGGGATTGCTATGCGATCAAACAGCCGGAAAAAGTGAAGCGCGGAACGGTTGCACAGCTTACCGATTTGATTTCTCTGGTTCGATTCGAGCTCGGCTATACCGATCAGCTATCGCCGTTTGCCGACAAAGTAAACTATAACTTCATGGAATGGACGTTGCGCCGGAACGCCGGTTCCGTCCACTTCACCGAGGAGCAGATGGAATGGCTGCGGCTCATCAAGGATCATATCATTTCGTCCCTGTCCGTCACGCCGGAGGATCTGGATCTGAACCCCTTTGATCGCAAAGGCGGCCTCGGCAGATTCTACGCGGTGTTCGGCAAGGACTATAAGGCGATCCTGCAGGAAATGAATACGGAATTGGTGGCGTAAGATGGAAGATAGAAAAGAAGTACCGCGCACCCTTCAGAAATACCTTAATGATAGTAAGGGGTTCATGTCCGCATTAGGAGATTCCGGTGAAATACAGAAATTCTGTTGGTTTATAAAAAACGGGGTTATCGTAACAACAGATCATCCGGATGCATTCGTAAAGATCGGGAATGAAATCCTGATTATCGAGCATTTTGCGATTGATGGATATGAGGAAAAGGAACATGCAGGCAGTTTAGCTGCATTCAACGAGAGAGCAATACACGCAAGATTTACAAAACAAGAGTCGGTTAACGGGAGCAAACAACTTACTGCTCGTTTGGGGGTTAAAAACTCATATCAACAGTTCCTGGACAATTGTTACCGACGTTTTGAACATCATTATCAGCAAATAGAGAATTATAAGAATCACCTGCGAGAAGAACACATTGCTGACGATGATTCACAATACACGATTTGTTTCCTGATGGATGAAGTATCGCCTCTCGGAACACTAACGGTGGATGATGACGGAAAGATCAATCCGGTTTGCTTGGGGTATTCAAAAGAGTTTTTAGATTATTTTGACAATAAACCGTATGTGGATTGGATCATATCGGCAATCATAAAGCCGGGCGAAGACTCCGTTGGATGGAAGTATCAGTCATATTTCTTCTCTCGAAATGATATTTCCAAATGCAGAGAACGGATTGTTGATTATGCAAGGTTCCAGTTTTTAGAAAGTGATCCTTGTATTACAGAAGTCGAGCTTGAGATAAGAAAACAGTACGCTCGAGTCGGAGATATTCTCCATATGGAAAAAGGTAAAATTCCTTCTGCCACGGCTATTGCTCCTAAGGAAGGTTATTTGCCCTATGTGGATATTAAAGCGTTTGAAAAGGGGATAGTAGATCGTTACGCATCGGTTCAGAACGCCGTCTTGTGCAATGATGGTGATCTGTTGATTGTTTGCGACGGATCAAGATCCGGGTTGACAGGGAAAGCAATCAAAGGAGTTGTTGGATCTACGCTTTCAAAGGTATATGCAGACGGACTGACAACAGATTATTTGAGATATTATCTGCAAAGCAAGTATGAACTGCTGAATACACGGAAAAAAGGGACGGGTACGCCTCACCTCAATGCCGACTTAATCAAGGAAGCCAGTATTTATGTGCCTTCTGTTGATGAGCAAAATCATATCGTTTTAAAGATCGAGGAACTGTTCTCAGAACTGGATGCAGGCGTGGAAACGCTGCAAAAAATCAAGCAGCAGCTTTCGGTGTATCGCAGAGCAGTATTGAAAGAGGTTTTTGAAAGAGATTTCCCCAAGAAACAACTAAAAGACTTTTCAAAAGCCATTAGCGGATATGCATTCAAGAGCAGCAAGTATTCTCAAGATGGGGGTTATATTGTTGTTAAAATTGGGAATGTCAAAGATAAATACTTCGATTTTTCAAGAGATTTAACGAGAACTAATGAGACAGATGATTCAATTCTCAATAAATACTTACTAAAACGTGGTGATTGTCTTATCACATTAACTGGATCAAGGGGAAAACGAGATTATGGATTCGTAGCTATGATTACGGATCAGAGCAATTACCTCCTCAATCAAAGGGTTGCCGCTTTGCGCTTTGATCAATCGGTTGCGTATCCTCTCTTTTTTCAATATTACTTGGCTTCACCTGTGTATCGAGACATGTTTTTTATGTATGAAACCGGAAATGTTGGACAAGGTAATGTAGGTATAAAGGCACTTCTTGATCCTCAGGTTCCATTGCCAAGTATTAAAGCACAGATGCAAATCGTTGAAGAACTTGAATCGCGTTTGTCTATATGTGATAGTATCGAACAAACAGTGAAGCAGGCATTGCAACAATCAGCAGCCATGCGCCAAAGCATTTTGAAACAAGCGTTTGAGGGAGGGCTATAAGATGCCTTATATTGCACATGCCGGTATCAAACTAAAAGATGACTATCCAAATAACAAGAAGAATGAATGGCATTTCATCAAAACGATCAATGAGATCGAATACAGATGGCGTTTGGCCGATGATTCGACTTACGATGTCATAGCGGGACTGTTTTTTGATCGAAAAGCGGCGCTTGACTGCGCAAAGCAGTTGTATGTTGCGTTGTTGTATGACTTGCTGAGTGCAGGCTTTTCAATTGAGGATGCCGGTTGTGACTCTTACGAACCGATGCTTTATGTTAAAGAATTAGATGGAGCTTATGATAGTTGGTTAGCTAATGAAGAGTATTTCTTCTGGAACAAGAAAAAGCAAGGTGCCGGAAGAACTGGCCCTGGCGTGTTTGAAGCTGAGAATGGCATTGAGGAGTTTGCCGAGTATGATTTTTTTGATATGTCTGTGAAGAAATCATGGGGTGATGCCAATCTGGATTTTGAAAGTGTTGATACTTATCTGTTTGAGTATTCAGAGGAGACTCAACAATTGTTGAATACAGTTGTCGTTGCTGATTCTGTTTTTGACTTTGGGTTGCGGATGACACTATATTGCGGACTTCTCGAACACTTAGCGGAGGATGCACAGAAAGAACCTGAGGTTTTACAAGTTTTGGATCAACTGATTAAGAACGTCGAAGAATCCGCCCTTTCTTTGGAGCAAAAGCAGTCCTTACAGAACTTCTTGACTGAGGGCAAAAGGCAATCTTCGCGCAAAAGAATTAAGGCGCTATGCCAGAAGTATGCAAAGTCAATGTATCATAAATATTCGACTGACAAGATCGTCAGCAAGGCATACGATGCAAGAAGTGCTTATTCGCACGGGAACACAGGTGGTTATAGCGATGAAGCATGGTATATTAAGTTTGTTGTACTGGATGTTGTAAAGAACTATTTACAGGAGAAAGAAGGAAACGCGCAACAATCTACAACCAAGGAACACTTTTAGACAGGTACTTGAGGGAGGGGTATAATGTTCTGCAGTCATAAGAATGTGTTTATTTCACATTCATCAGCCAATAAAGAAATCGTTGAGCAACTGAGCTCCTATATTGAGAAGCTTGGTGTTTCATCGGAGCATATCTTCTGTTCGTCAGTCATTAGTCAAGGAATTGATAATGGGGACAAGCTTGGGAGGGCGATCTCCGGAGCGATTGAACAATCAAGAATTCTTGTATTCTTGCTGTCTCGTGATTTTGTCAACAGCGTTTATTGTATGCAGGAATTAGGAGTTGGCTGGCATTTGTCAGAGCAAGGAAAAGCAAAGTGCTTCTGTTTGGTTTTGCCGGATATCAGTCTTTCGGAGATCAAAGGCTTTATCAATTCGAGCCTTGTAAAGTTTACGTTCATCGACGAGTCGCATAAAGATGAGTTGGGCCTTTTCGCAGAGAATCTTTGCAATGCGCTTCATATAACGCCGCTGAAGCATTCTGCACAAGCAAATAATGAGAGCGTTTTTTATAGTGCCATCAAAGAAAAACTAAACGCCCTGATATTGAAAAAGAATATAGAATTAGCATTAGAAAGCGAAAAGAAAGAAACGATAGATAAACAGAAGCGAATAATCGAAGAAAAGGATAGAGCAATCGAAGCATTGAAAGCAGCGAATAGTATCAGCAGTGAACGGCTTGCAAGAGAAATGTATTATATCGAAAAGCGAACAATGGAAAACGATTTTGAAGCTTTGGGATATACAAATGGGATAAGTAAAGAATTCTTTAGTGGGGTATTCAAAGATTTTTGGTACGATATTATTGCACGATATGAAGATATCCTGAAAGGACTCGAGTTATCCTCTGAAAACGAAAATATGGAGATGTTGTTTGCGACAATTTATGCTGCGGATAACAAAGAAACAGCGGCATACGAGCATATGAAAAAGTTCATTCAATTGAACAATATGCAATTAGCGGACTATCAATTTGAAAATTTCTTCAAGGGATACCATGGTACAATGCGAGAAGTAATTGACATGCTGAAAGAAAAGGCAGCAAAAGAAAGGGAAGGCAGCACAAAAGATTCGTATCTCGATACGATACAGTTTCTCGAAGACCGTGAAAAGCGGTTGGGGTTCATATCTGAGGGTTAAACAAAGGAGAAAATGAAATGAGAACGAGAGAAAAAAGGAAAGACAGTATACTGCCGAAGAAATATCCTTCCGCAGAGTTTTTACACAACGTTTGTCTTTACGACTATCAACGAGTTCTTGATTCATATGACAAGGTGTATGAAAAAACGAACATAGCATTAGGATTCAGTGGCGTAATATTACTCGTAATTGTTTCGAGCATTGATTATACGATGATTAAAAGAATTGCGACAGCGACTAATTTGGAGTTGTTTACTATTCTGATGCTGTTATTGTGTTCGGCAGGAAGTGCTATATGCATCGTATGGGCAGTAATACAACTCCTCTTGCTTATGAAGAGCAGAGCAGTTACGGTTATGGATAGTATTTCGATTCGAAACGAGGAAATCTATAGAGAATCTAATGAAGATGCTGCACTGTGGATGATTGATAAATATACGAAGGTGATCAATGAGATCCGTCCACAAATACAGAAAAAGCAGAAAACGTTTAATGCTGCAGTAATAAAAATAATAATAGCTGTCATTCTATATGCGATTGTGTTATTGATACAGAAAGGATTATAAGAAATGAGCGAAAAAGACAAAACAATTCAGGACATTAATTCTGGGAAGGGATTGCCTCCGCTTAATCCACAATCTTCAGGCAATTCATCTGGGCTTACGACAGAGCAGCGTTCTGATGAGACAGGATTGAGAAAAGACTGGTATACACTAAATCGGCAAAGTGATTCAAAAGGTTATAAGAAACCATGACTGATCAAACATCCACCATTGCCTCCAAGGTTTGGAGCTTATGCAATCCGCTGCGCGACGACGGCGTATCCTACGGGGATTATCTGGAGCAGTTGACGTATCTGATCTTTTTGAAGATGGCGGACGAGTACGCCAAGGAGCCCTATAACCTCGATATGGGCATACCGGAGGGCTTTACCTGGGCGGACATGAACACGCTGAAAGGCGCGGAGCTCGAAGCCCAGTACAAAGCGACGCTCGAAGCGCTCGGCGAAAAGGGTGGCATCCTGGGCAGGATCTTCAAGGGCGCCGTCAACAAGATCAACAACATCGCCATCTTCTACCGCGTCGTGCAGATGATCGACAGGGAGAACTGGGTTTCCATGGCTTCCGACGTCAAGGGCGTTATATATGAAGAACTGCTGCAGAAGAACGCAGAGGATATCAAGAGCGGCGCAGGGCAATACTTCACACCGCGTCCACTGATCAGAGCGATGGTGGAGTGCATCCGCCCGGAGCCAATGAAAACGATCGCGGATCCGTGCTGCGGCAGCGGCGGATTCTTCCTTGCTGCACAGGCGTTCCTTGCCGATCCGGCGCATTATCAGTTGGATCGTGCGCAGAAGGAGTTTCTGAAAAAGGAGACGTTCTACGGCAACGAGATCGTCGCAGCGACGTACAAGACGGCGCTGATGAACCTGTTCCTGCACAACATCGGCGATATTTACAGCAACAATGTGCCGATCGCGTTTGGAGACGCGCTGCTGATGGATCCGGGTTATCGCGTGGACTACGTGATGACAAATCCGCCCTTTGGCAAAAAATCATCGATCACGCTCACGAATGAGGAAGGCGAGCAGGAGGATGAGGATCTTGTCTATAACAGAACTGACTTCTGGACGACGAGCTCGAACAAGCAGTTGAACTTTGTGCAGCATATCAATACATTGTTGAAGGCGACGGGCAAGGCGGCGGTTGTCGTCCCTGATAACGTGCTGTTCGAGGGCGGCGCGGGCGAAACCGTGCGCAAAAAGCTGCTGGAGACAACAGATCTGCATACGATCCTGCGCCTGCCGACGGGTATCTTTTATAAGCCCGGCGTGAAAGCAAATGTGATCTTCTTCGACAAGCGTCCGGCGTCTGCACAGCGACAGACAAAGGAAGTCTGGATCTATGATCTGCGCACCAATATGCATTTCACCCTGAAGCAGCATCCGATGACGGACGCCGATCTGCAGGACTTCATTCGCTGTTACCACCCGGAAAACCGGTACGAGCGCACGGAAACCTATTCGGAACAGAACCCGGACGGACGCTTCCGCAAATTTGACGTCGAGCGCGATATCCTCACGCGGGACAAGACGAGTTTGGACATTTTCTGGATCAAGGACAAGTCGCTTGCCGATCTGGATAACCTGCCCGCGCCGGACGAGCTTGCGGCAGATATCATTGAAAACCTCCAGAGCGCTTTGCAGAGCTTTTCCGAACTCCAGGCGCAGTTGAAGGGATAAGAAGGAACGAGGCAGAGCGCGTGTACGAGAATCTGAAGGCATTTTTAGATGAATTACCGACAACAGAATATGGCAGGTGGCATTACGATCGAGAGAACGATGGTTCGCTGGAGCATCCGTATCAGTTGCCATTTGTGATCTATAACCCAATCGTCGTAAAGCTTATGGAAGCCATTCAGCAATTCGTTGACGATCACCCTGACATGGAGCTCACCCGATACGGAGAAATTCTGGAGCAGTCTGGCGTCAAATGGAACTTGGAATCTATGAGCAGTGCCAACGTCAGTACGCTGGACGGCAGAACAGTAGTCGCTCTTTTAGTGGCAGCAATGCGCGCAGAACGTTTTTGCGACGGGGCATTCTTTGGCTTCTGCATAGACGGAAGCATTCAAAAGTGGCTCTTGCGACTGAAGGAGATAGATCAAGGATGCTTAAAAGTATCTTTTACCAAACACGCACCTTAATGCATGATTGAAATAATAGGAAATAGACGAAGAAAACCCAATAATATTAGCATTTAGTTTGTTTTCTTAAAAGTATCTTTTCTCACGTGTCTTTTTTTCGCCGGAAAACGTATAAAACAATGAGGTTTACACGACACGCAATCCCCGCCAATTAACCGGCGGGGATTAGTGCATTTTCAGTCGCTTCTTTGCCTGCTGACACGTTTAGTTTAAAGTACGACACTTCAAGCAGAATCATGGAAGCAACATCATGTTACAATCGTGATTCAATAGCGTGTTTTTCATACTAAGACTGAGAAAGGAGGTGAGATCATGGCTCAATTATCTGTAAATAAAGAAGTCTGCATCGGCAGTTTCTTGCAGTTATCAGATTCAGCGAAAGCGTGCTATTTCGTTCTGCTGCTTTTCGCGGATCGCGCAGGCTTTTGTGATAAAGCAATCATTTTAAGAGTCAGCGGAGATCGCGCAGACTCTGCGCTTAAAGAACTGGTTACAACCGGATTCATTTTGGAAATCGAAGACGTCCTCGTCATTCGTCATTGGTACCTTCACGACGCAAATCGCAAGACGAATAACCCAACTATGTTTACGGAAATTCGTAACAGGCTTGTGATAAAGGAATGGATTTACGATCTCAAAGGGGCAAAGCATGTAGCAAAGGGATAATTTGGAGATCAAAGCAATCTTAAAAATTGAGACAGTAAATTTTGAAGATCACCGTGTCTATATTAGAAGAAAATTAGATTGTCATGGATTTGTCGTAAAAATCGCGGTATTTGCTGCAAAAGGGCAGTAGAAATCTTCATTCGAGTGCGATTTGATAATCGAACGTTACAATATCCTATGCTTTTTAATGAATCAAAGCTTGGAGACTTTGTCTTATGAACCCCGTTGTATTTGCATACTAACAAAGAGCGGGGAGAGTCCCAAAGGGACATGCCGTGATGAGCTCTCGGCTCGTCGCTAATGTATTACGTCATGAACGGTATTCTCTCATCATGGCAAAGCCCATTCAAACTGATGGCAGCTTGGATGGGCTTTCTTTTTGGAATGAGCATCTGGCTGAAAAGCATCCCTGATCATCATAATACAAGTAGGAGCAGGCAAATTGCTGCGGTTGCTTACCTCCAATCAGATACACCTCCGAGATCATCAAGGACGAATTACACTCTCATCGCAGCGAAAGAACCGCCTCGGGCACGGCATCCGGGGCGGTTTTCGCGTTTACTGGAAGATAGTGCTCTGCAAGGGCGTGTGGGATTCGCAAGGCCTCTCGATCATGGACACACGAATCAGATGTATAGGGTAATATGGTGCAAGGCGACAGGATTGATCGCATGAAACATACAATACCATTAGGACAATGCCCAAACACGAGATTCCACCGGTTTTACTTGGCCGGCAGGATTATTACATTTTAATCGCCTATCTTACAAATGAATAAATATGAGGCGCGTGCATAAATTTTTGCGCACAAAGAAACCGTAATTTATGAACTGTATGTTGATGATTGTAGATCATAATAATCGAATAACTATAATATAATTGCGGAATAATTGTAATATTGAAATGAACGAAAAATGAATAATGCATAAATGGTTGGCAAGATAAAACGCCATCGCAAAAATGAAATTGCAAAAAAATCCCTAAATATCTGGATAAATAGGACATGCAAGAATTATGATCGAGGCAATCGCACTTCGATAATGTATATATATGCACAGCTACGGCATGGTTGCGAGAGATCCAAAGTGTATGTTATACTTTCCACATTCCGAAGAGCTCAACGGAAACCGAACAAATAAACACAGGTTAGAACGTAAGAAAGCGAGGTACGTAAGAATGAAGAATAACCTGGAAACCACCCCTTTGACGGCAGAGCAGCGAACCCTGCTGAAAAACTACGAATCGCTCCTGAAGCTTGCAGCAACAAAATTTTACGCTAACGCCGGCGATGTGGCACCGTATTTGGGAAGCAACGCATTTGACTTCCGTCATGCCTGCCTCGACGGGCAGTACCAGAGCGGATTTCCTTTTTTCGTGATCGGCAAAGATCGTCCGACGCTTAAGATCCCGATCGTACCATTTATTGCGTGGATCTCGGGGGCACAGGCATCAACGATCTATGAATCGATCGAACTCGTCGCAGCAACGGCATAAGCGAGCGAATCGTAGAGAAAGCAATGGGAGCCCGCGATACGGAACGGGCTCCCATCCATCCAATCCATGAACGTAAAAATGAAATGCACGAAAGCGAGGTAAAAAACATGGAAAACAGAATGAGCATGAAAAACGAAACACAGGCACCCAAGACGAGAAAGGCCAAGGCGTCGAACAATGGATCCGGAAGGACGTTTAAGCGCGGTAAATATTGGGCATATGAGATCCGCCGCAAATACTGGGACGGAAACCAAACAAGATATGTAAGCAGATACGAAGGCAGCTTCAAAACGAAAACGGAAGCCGACAAGGCGAGATACGCAGCACTTGAGGATGTTGAGAAGGAAATCGAAGCAGGCCGGCGCGGCGATTTGGTGGCGAAGGGAAAGGCGAAGATGACGTTCAGGGATATCGGAAAGGAATTTCTCGCGCTCCATCAGCATAGCTGGGGCAAAAAGACAAGACAGTACATGCAAACGAACTTCGAGAAATGCAAAGACTACCATGATCGCGCATGGGACAGCATCACGATGACGGAGTTTCAGGATATCGTCAATATCGGAACGACGTATTATACGGCGAAGAAATTGAAGCTTCTGTTGTCCGGTATGAGCAAGTGCGCTGTGAAGTATTACCCGCTGATGAGAGATTATATTCGGGAGTGCGTTCTTCCTCCGGAGCCAGAGGTGGAGAAACTCGTATTCGAAAGGGAAGAGAGGGACTTGCTTTGGAAGGCAGTCGATCGGAACAGCGAACTGAAGGATATGAGCGACGATGATCGTTTTGCGGCAGCAGCATTGCTGATTATGATCTATTCAGGCATGCGCCCAGGCGAGCTTCAGAATATCAATCCGAAGGATATTGATCTTGAGAGGAACAGAATCAGCAAAGGCGGGATCAAAACCAAGCGAGGGAAAACCGGTTCGATCTTCGTGATAGACAAGATTGCGCCCCTTGTCCGGGAATGGATGCTGGGAAGCAACAGATTTTCGGAAGTGTCGATCGAAACGATCCGTAAAAGAGTCAATGCGCTGCAGGACAAGCTCGGAATGCCGCATCATGTGCTTTCAGGGAGCAGAACGACAACGGCAACGACACTTGCCGAAATGAGAACGAGCGAAGATGATCTTACTACGATCATGCGTCACACGAACGTAGCCATTACGCGCAAGTATTATGACAAATCCGGCGATGACAACGCCATTGAAGCGCTGAGCCGGTTTGACAGAGAAACGACAGAAGAAAACTAAATGAAAAATGATGTGCACGTTAGAAAGGAGATAAGACTATGAGCAAAAAGATGGATTTAACGAATCAACGATTTGGCAGATTGACAGTGATTGGAGAAAACCCGGAACCGTATCGTTCACGTTCAGGAAGCATAACGCGAAGATGGAACTGCCGCTGCGATTGCGGAAAACTGGTGACGGTTCTACAAGGTTCGCTGACAACCGGTAACACAAAAAGTTGTGGGTGCCTATCAAGAGAAAAAGCTGCATCCAGGCACAAGGATTTAAGTGGAAAGCGTTTTGGGAAACTGGTTGTCGTTAAACGTATCCCGCTGGATAATAGCCGCGCTGATGGATACCAAAATGGTTGGCTTTGCAAATGCGATTGCGGCAAGGAGGCTGTTGCATGTACAGAGGATTTAACAAGCGGCCATAAAAAATCGTGTGGATGTTATGCTGTAGAAAGTGCATCTGAATTAGCCAGGACTGATGGACGCAACGTATTCGGAAGATATGAAGGAACAATGATTTCTCAAATCAAGCCGGGACGGAAACCGAGCAAGTGCAACAAGTCCGGTGTTGTAGGCGTTCATTGGAATGTTCGAAGACAAAGGTGGATTGCACGGATTGGCTTTCAAGGAAAGAAAATCACAATTGGAAGCTTTCAAAATCTTGATGAAGCAACGAGGGCCAGAAAGAAAGCGGAAGAAAAATACTTCGCGCCGATCATCGAACGGTGGAATGAAGAATTGAGAAAGAAAATGGGAGGGGCTCTTGCTTGTTGAAAAGCAAGAGCCCAAAGGAGGATAAGACGCGAAACATGAACGAACAGAATGAAATGCACGTTAGAAAGGATGAAAAGATAATGAAGGAAGCCGCAACACTTACGCCTGAAATAAAGAGAACCAACGAGAAGGCAACGTTATATGAACATGGAGACTATCGCGTCTGTGTCATTGAAAAAGGTGATATGTTTGAAGCGTGGTTAGCGCATAAGGAATATGGAGTGGCATCGTTGATGTTCGGATGGCCCAAAGTGCAACCTGTGGAACCGGACAAAGTTTATAGCCTGAATGAATTTCTCGATATGGTGAAAAATTCGCTCGAAGAGCACAAGCGGATATACTTTGATGAGATCGAAGATTTGGACTACCCCTAATAATGCAGAGCGTTAAAAGGAAGTCTCCATGTATGAGAAATGTCGCCTCATCTTCGTATCTTTTGGAATAATGAACTTTTCAGCTAAAGCTTACGGGTATTTTCCCGTAAGTTTTCTTTTTTTATCTGCTGATTTGCCAGGTTATCGAAGCAGAAATCAGATTGTTGACGAAAACTGCTTCGATAACTCGCGTTTTGCGTAGGATTGAACTATGACAATAGAAATACTTGATCCAGTTACGACAGTGAGCTTCAGAAATGGTTTGAGCGGATTTCTTCTGTTTGTAATGCTGCAAACTGTCGTAACGCGAGGCGGTTTTCGTTACGACAGTTTTTTGCTTGCCGGGGAAGCCGGGAATCCTGATCATTTATCCTGATTTCCATCTTTTATCCTTTGGTGTTGCCGAAAATAGAATTTTGATCGTGAAAAGATGCAGATACCGCGAAAAAGTCAGATATTATGGGCTTTTTCGTGGGAAGGATGAGGAGGAGACGGAAGGGCGAAAATGACGTCTGAAAAGTCTGTTACGACAGAGTTACGACAGATACAAGAAAAGTGCCCTGTTTTAGGGCACTTTTCGGATGTTTTGGCTCCCCAGGTAAGACTCGAACTTACAACCCTTCGGTTAACAGCCGAATGCTCTGCCATTGAGCTACTGAGGAATGCTGCAAGCGTTATAATAACAGCACGGCTGTCTTTTCGCAACGGCGAATATTCGTAAATATAAATAAATACAAATAAAAAGCTCGTTAAATCTCGTTAAATCTGACTATTTTGTGGATTGATTGACGAAGGGGCTTTTTTGTTGTACAATAACCGCATGGAACGAAGAATGCCGCACATCGTACATACGGAACGCACAGAACCGAAACGGAGGCTGATCCGTACGGACGCCGCGCTGTACGTTTTGCTGCTGCTCGGCACGTTTGTCGTCATCTTCCTGTCGTTTTTTCTGGCGAACCGGCTCGGCGTGGAAAAGCTCTTTGTTCAGATCGGACTCTACGCGATCCTGCTGGGGACGGGGTATTGGATCTACCGCACACGGCTTGTCGAGTATCTGTATGAGCTGTACGACACGGAACTGAAGATCATACAGGCGGTCGGCAATAAACAGAAGTCGATCCTTTCCGTGCCGCTTGCCTCGGTGACGGAGGTCGGCGCATACCGCAAAACCGACGCAAAGCCGGACCAACGCACGTTCCACGGGGCGCGGAACGGGACGACCGCGGTCTGGTACCGGAAGGACGGCGAGCTGCGGGTGGTTTGCCTGAGCGCGTCGGAAGCGCTTCAAAGGAAGCTGACGGAGGCTGTGCATGCAAAGGAATGACTGGATGGAGCGGATCGAACGCGGGGAGGTCCCGCATGCGATCCTGTTCGCGGGACCGAAGGAGGGCGGCGAGCTGATGCTTGCGCGCCGTGCCGCCGCGCGGTTTTTGCTGCATACGGACGACGTGAAGGCTTTGGAAAACTGCCCGTTTTATCTGGAACCGGAGGATTATCAGGTCAGGACGGTGCGGGACGCGCTTGCCGTGATCAATGCCGAAGCGTATGAGCAGGGACGGCACTGCATCCTGTTCCCGGACGCGCACACGATGAGCGAGGCGGCGCAGGACGTGCTTCTGAAAACGCTGGAGGAGCCCCCGAAGGACACGCTGCTTCTTCTGACCGGCGTTGAATCCGGGTTCCGTCCGACGATCCTGTCGCGCTGCATGATCCTCAGAACGGAGACGGAGCCGTGGGAGGCGATCGCGGAGCGCCTGATAAAGAACGGCGCGGACCGTGAAAAAGCGACGCTTGCGGCAAAGCTGTCCGACGGCGTATCCGGACGCGCGGAAGCCTTCTTGCGGGGGGATTCGCTTGCGTTCCGGCGCGAGGCGATCGCATGCATCCGGCGGTTCGCATCGAAAAGCAAGCCGTACGCGGCGCTTTCCGCGCTGTGCACGGATACGGTGACGGAGGAGAACGAGGACGGCGCGACGAAAAAGGCGAAAAAGGTCGTTCCGGCGCTGCTGGATGCTTTTCTGGACATATTCCTGTCGATCCTGCTGGATGTGCTGCGGCTGAAAAACGGCGTGCAGGAGATCCGGAACACGGATTGCGCGGAAGTCGCAACATTTTTCAATTCGACCTTTACAATCGGACAAATTCAAGGTATGATACAGATTGCGGTCGACGCAAAGGAGATGCTTGCCTACAAGGCGAGCCCCGCCATGACGATCGACTGGATACTGGCAAAGCTGCCGTAAGGGGAAATTATGGTCAGAGTTATCGAAGTAAAATTCAAAACAAGCGGACGCGTCTATTATTTTGATCCGCTCGATCTGCCGATACACGCAGACGACGGCGTGATCGTCGAAACGGCGCGCGGCATGGAATACGGCGAGGTACAGGGCGAGCCGAAGGAGGTCGACGAAAGCGAAATCGTCGCGCCTTTGAAGCCGGTCGTCCGCATCGCCACGGATGAGGACAAGCGCCTGCGCGCGCAGTACGAGGCAAAGGAAGCCGAGGCGCTTGCGATCTGTCACGAAAAGATCGCGGCGCACGGGCTCGACATGAAGCTGGTGGACGTGGAGTATACGTTCAACGGCAGCAAGGTCGTGTTCTATTTCACCGCGGACGAGCGCGTGGACTTCCGCGAGCTGGTCAAGGACCTTGCGTACGCGCTGAAAACACGGATCGAGCTTCGGCAGATCGGCGTGCGCGACGAAGCGAAGATGCTCGGCGGACTCGGTCCGTGCGGGCGGCTCGTGTGCTGCAAGTCGTTCCTCGACGATTTCCGTCCCGTTTCGATCAAGATGGCAAAGGAGCAGAATCTTTCTCTGAGCCCGACAAAGATCTCGGGACTTTGCGGAAGGCTGATGTGCTGTCTGCAGTATGAGCAGAGCGCGTACGAGGAGATCCGCAGCAAGATGCCCAGACCGGGCAGGGAGGTCAATACGGTCGACGGCGTCGGCACGGTCGTGGAGAACAACGCGATCACCGAGCGCACCAAGGTCCGGCTGACCATGGAGGACGGCTCGATCGACGTCCGCGAATACCCGTACACGCATCTTTCCGCACCGGGCGAACCGCTGCCGGAGGAGGCGCTTGCGGCGAAGAAGACCGAAGCGGCAAAGGAAACCGACGCGGACGCGCAGTTCAAGAAGGATGCGGCGAACAATACGCGCAGGGGCGGACGCAATACGCCGCGCCGACCGGAGCAGCAGCGCCCCGCGCAGCAGGAGCAGCCGAAGCAAAGAAACGCGCAGAAGTCGAACGATCAGCCAAAGCCGGAGCAGAAGCAGCCGAAGACGAACGATCCGAAGCAGAAGCAGAATCCGCAGAAACAGCAGAATCCGCAGAAGCAGCAGAGACCGGAACAGAAGCCGGCGCCGAAATCCGGCGAGCAGCCGAAGCCCGCGCAGAAGCAGGAAGGCAGCGGGGAAGGACAGAAAAAACAGTTCCGCCGCCGTCCGCGCCGCCCGAACAACGCCCCGAAAGAGGATTCCTGATTTCCGAAACAGCAAAGCTCCCGAAACCGGGAGCTTTTTTGCGTACCAAATGCTTTTTCGGAATACAGACCGCCGGAACGGACGGAATGCGCTTCACGGGAAGGAGCGTTTGTTTGAAAAACCGGCATTTGCCGCTAAGCTGTTCTTCCCGTTTGCATGAGATATCCCTCATGAACGGCGGCGACGGTTGCGACCGCGCAGACGACCGCCGCGCTGTATTTGAAATCGATGCATGTCAGCGTCAGCGGGAAAACGAACAGCAGCCCTCCGGTCACCTTGTTGAATACGGAATGCACCGACAGGAATTCTTTCCGCCGGATAAAACCTGCTGCAAGATTTGCCGCCTTGATCACGGCGATGACGGCGATCCATACGCAGAGCCAGACCGGAACATGCAGCACCGGCAGCAGCTTAATGAGGCATACCGCAACAAATACGACGTCCGCGACCGTATCCAGCTTTGCGCCGAACCCGCTGACGGTACCGGTCATCCTTGCCACAGCGCCGTCGATCATATCGGTGATCCCGGCGGCGAGATAGAGCGCCCAAAAGACCGGAGACAATGCCGGGCAAAACAGCAAAGCGGCGCTGAGCACGATCCTGATTCCGGTGATGAGATTCGCCATGTTACATCGGCGTCCCCACTTCGATCAGATTGCCGTCCGGATCGTAGAAACGGATGACCTTCTGCCCCCAGCTGTGCGTCATGAGCCTGTTGACGTATTGCACTTCCGGGTAATACCTTTCAAGCTTTTCGATAAAACCTTCCAGGTCAGGCTCCTCGAAATAGAGCTCGCAGGCATTGTTCCTCGGAATGATATCTCTCCCGAGGAACGCTTTCCAGTATTGTTCTTTCTGAAGGACCAGGCCTTCCGTCAGGATCATATTTCCGTCATTGTCAAGGATCATCTCAAGACCGAACAGATCGTGGTAGAACCGTCTGGATCTTCCGATATCCTTCACGACGATCAGTATGTTTTTCAGTTTCATCGTTTTCCCTTTCTTCCTCGGCAAACCGCCTCGGATGATCGTTATTCAGACAGACGGAAAGCTCCCGAAGCCGGGAGCTTTTGCATTTCGGTTATTCCGGGATCACGCTGACGCGGTCGACGCCGTAATAGGCGAGCGCCGCAAGCGCCGCTTCGTCGATGCGTTCGCCGGGCATCAGGACGGGCACGGCGGGGGGACAGCCGACGTCGGGCCTTGCAAGCGTGCGGTTGAGGCATTCGGAACGCGGGAGCACGACGCGCGGACCGAGCATCGCTTCCCGGATCGGACAGACGCGCTCCGGAACGGAGGGACGCGGGGGAAGCGCTTCGATCGGCGCGTGCGCAGGGATCGCGTGAAGCGCGCGTTCAAGCCGCAAAAGCCCGGTCCCGCCGTTGTCCGGCGTGAACATGCAGACCAGAAAATCGGGATCGGCAAACTCGCAGAAGATCCCCTGCGCCTCAAGAAGCCGCGCGAGCGCCGTTCCGGTACAGCCGCGGCGTTTCGGAAGCAGCGTCAGCTTCAAGGGCTCGTCGCCGGACAGCGTCCAGCCTGCGGCGGTCAGCCGCGCTTTCAGCGCGTCAAGCTGCGGAATGAAGGCGGAAAGCCGTTCGGACAATGTTTCGAGGATCGGATTCAAAAGATCGAGCGATTGCAGGATCAGATAGGAAGGACTGGTCGAACCGAACAGCAGCAGCGCGTCCTTCGCCTCGTCCGCAAGCGCGCCGAGGACGGGGGAAACGTGCAGATACGCCGCGCCGGTCAGCGCCGGCAGCGTTTTGTGCGCGGAATCGCAGCAGAGGTCTGCGCCGAGGTCGATCGGGTGCTGCGAGGGCGTGAGGAACCGGAGATACGCGCCGTGCGCGTTGTCAACAAGCAGCAGCACGCCGTGTTCATGGCAGATGCGCGCGATCGGCGCAAGGTCGATCCGGTTGCCGAGATAGTCCGGCGAGGTGAGATACAGCGCCGCAGGATGCGTCCGCCCGATCGCTTCCGCGACCGTTTCGGGCGAAGGATTTGCCGAAAGGTACGACGGCGCGGGATCAAAGAGCCACTCGACCTCCGCGTCCAAAAGCGCGGCGGCGGACAGGAACGTCTTGTGCGCGTTGCGCGCGGCAAGGACGCGGAAGGGCTTATGTTCGCCCTGCGCGTGCCGCATTGCAAGGTACAGCATCGCGCGGATGCACTGTGAACTGCCCTCGGTCGAATAGAAGGTCGGACAGCCGAACAGCGCGGAGGCGTTCGCCTCGCTTTCCCGGATGATCCCGCTCGCTTCATACAGCGCGTCGGCGCCGGTGATCTCCGTGATATCGCGATCTTCGCCCAAAAAGCGCGAACGCCCCTTGTGCCCGGGCATGTGCAGCCGGACCGGGGAGCGCTCGACGTATGCGGTTACGAAATCGAAGATCGGCGTGTTCATGGCTTATTCCGTCTCTTTGAGCTGCCGCGCGACGGCGAGCATCAGCGCGCATTCCATGCGCTTCTTGAACAGGTCGCAGCCGTAGGCGTATACGCCGTTGATGCGTCCCGTGGCGTGGTATGCGTTCGCGGCGCAGCCGCCGGAGCAGTAGAGCCGCGCCCAGCAGGTGCGGCATTCCTCGCGCGCGTAGACGTTGCAGGCGGCAAACTGATCCTGTACGGCATGATTCGATACGCCGTGATAGATATCGCCGAGCCTGAACGCCTCCTCGCCCACGAACTGGTGGCAGGGATAGAGGTCGCCCCACGGCGTGACCGCCATGTATTCGGTGCCGGAGCCGCAGCCCGAGATGCGCTTATAGATGCAGGGACCGCCTTTGAGGTCGATCATGTAGTGATAGAAGGTAAACGGCCGTCCCTCCGCGTCGCGCTCAAGCATCAGTTCGGCAAGCTTTTCGTACTGTTCCATGACGATCGGCTTGTCCGCTTCGGTCAGCGCCGAGGGATCGTCCGGCGCGCAGACGACCGGCTCCATGGAAAGCTCGGTAAAGCCGAGATCGAGCATCGCCTGAATATCCTGCAGAAAATCGGGGTTCGCGTGCGTGAACGTGCCGCGCATGTAGTAGCCTTTGCCGCCGCGCGCTTCGACGAATTTCTGAAACTTCGGCACGATCCGGTCCCAGCTGCCGTTGCCGGCGTAGTCCTTGCGGAAGCGGTCGTGGATCTCCTTCCGTCCGTCCAGCGACAGCACGACGTTGTGGCATTCGCGGTTCGCAAATTCGATCACGTCGTCATCCACGAGCATGCCGTTCGTGGTGAGCGTGAAGCGGAAATGCTTGCCGGTTTCCGGTTCGATCGAGCGCGCGTAGGCGACGAGGTCCTTCACGACCTGAAAGTTCATCAGCGGCTCCCCGCCGAAAAAGTCGACCTCGAGGTTTTTGCGGCTGCCCGAATGCTCGACCAGAAAGTCCAGCGCGCGCCTGCCGGTCTCGAAGGACATCAGCGCGCGTTCGCCGTGGTACTTGCCCTGGCTTGCAAAGCAGTAGGAGCAGTTCAGGTTGCACACGTGCGCGACGTGCAGGCACAGCGCCTTGATGACGCCGGCGGTCTTCGCCTTCAGTGCGCCCGCCATCGGCGCGTAGCTGTCCTCGGTAAAGAGCTTGCCCGCCGCCTTGAGGGCGAGCAGCTGTTCGTAGGCGCCGTTCAGCTCGTCCTCCGTCGTACGGTCGGCATAGCGGGAGAGAAGCGCTGAGATCAGCGCCTCGCGCGGCTCGCGTTCAAAGCCCGCGATCATGTCGTAGGCAATGTCGTCGACCGCGTGGATGGAGCCGGAGCAAACGTCCAGCACGATGTTGTATCCGCAGAGCTTATACTGGTGTATCATAATCCTGTTTCAAAAAAAGGCCGCCGAATCCGGCGGCTTTTCAACGGTTTGCTTATTTGCTTTCTTTCTTTTCGCAGTTCTGATTCGCAATGCCGCAGCTCGTCTTGCAGGCGGACTGGCAAGAGGTCTGGCATTCGCCGCAGCCGCCGTTCTTTGCGCTTTCGCAGAGATTGCGGGTCTCAACGGTTTTGATCTCGATCATGATGATGCCTCCGTAACAAATTGATTAACAGGATGAGCATAGCACAACGCGCCCGCAAAGTCAAGAGCTTTGCGCCTGCTGCGGGAATTGTTGCGTTTTTGCGGGAATCGCGGTACAATAAAGCAAACGAAATCCCCGGAGGACAGCATGGACTATATTCGCGTCACGAAGGACAACCTGGAAAAAGAGCACATCTGCTGCGCGATCTCGAACAATCGGGACGTGCAGGTCGCGTCGAAAAAGGCGTGGCTTCTCGACCGCTTCGACGAGGGTCTCGTTTTTCTGAAAAGCACGGAGCGCGGCAAGTGCTTCATTGAGTACCTGCCCGCGGAGGCGGCGTGGAACCCGATCGACGCCGACGGGTATCTGTATATCGACTGCCTGTGGGTCTCGGGCTCCATGAAGGGGCACGGGTATGCGAACGACCTGCTTTCCGCTTGCGTCGAAGACGGCAAAGCGCAGGGGAAGAAGGGCGTCTGCATCCTGTCCGCGGCAAAGAAGAAGCCGTTCCTTGCCGATCCGAAGTTTTTGAAATACAAGGGATTTACGGTCGCGGACGAAGCCGACAACGGCATTCAGCTCTGGTATCTGCCGTTTTCGCCGGACGCGGAGAAGCCGAAATTCAAGGCGTGCGCCGTGCATCCGCACGTCGACGAGCCGGGCTGGGTGCTCTACTACACGAACCAATGTCCGTTCAACGCAAAGTACGTGCCGATCGTGGAGGAGACCGCAAAGGCGCACGACATCCCGTTTCACGCGATCCGTCTAACCGGCCGCGAGGCGGCGCAGTCCGCGCCGACGCCGGTCACGACCTACGCGCTGTTCTTCAACGGGTCCTACGTCACGAACGAGCAGATGAACGATACGAAGTTTCTGAAGCTTGCCGAAGGGAGATAAACGTATGGATCTTTTTTGGGAGGAAGGCTTTCAAATCGACGTCCGCATCGAGAACGGCGCGGCGGTGATCCGCGCAAACCGCGAGGGGCTTTTGTCCCTTGCAAATCATCTGAAGGCGCTTGCGGGGGAGCCTGCGGGCAGCCACATCCATCTGGATCCGTGGAACGCGCTCGAGGACGGCTCGGCGGAGCTCATTCTGGAGCGGATCGATTGAGTACGGATCGCCGCATACGGGAAAATATATTTATTATAGCAACCCTTTTCGGTTGCTTTTCTTTTGCGGATGGTCTACAATGATATCGTAAAAATATGGCATTTTTGCCAAGAATAAAAAAGGAGTATGCAAATGAAGTACGATCGCGTTTACAATTTCTCCGCAGGTCCCGCCACGATGCCCGTTGAGGTGCTCGAGGAGATCCGTGACGAAATGCTCAACTACAAGGGCAGCGGCATGTGCGTCATGGAAATGTCGCACCGCAGCAAGGTCTTCCAGCAGATCATCGACGAGGCGGAGGCGGATCTCCGCACGCTGATGGGCATCCCGGATAACTACAAGGTCCTGTTCATCCAGGGCGGCGCAACGCTCGAGTTCGCCATGATCCCGATGAACCTCTGCAAGAACGGCGTATTCGATTACATCGTCACCGGCAACTGGTCCAAGAAAGCGGCGACGGAAGCCAAGAAGTACGGCAAGGTCAACGTCATCGCGTCCAGCGAGGATAAGAACTACAGCTACATTCCGGACTGCTCCGATCTGCCGATCGACGACGACGCGGACTACGTTTACATCTGCGAGAACGAAACGATCCACGGCACGACCTATCCGGTGCTGCCGAACACCAAGGGCAAGATCCTCGTCTCCGACCAGAGCTCGATGTTCCTCTCTAAGCCCTGCAACGTGTCCGATTACGGCCTGATCTACGGCGGCGTCCAGAAGAACGTCGGTCCCGCGGGCCTCGCGATCGTCATCATCCGCGAAGACCTCATCCGTGAGGATCTCGATCCCAAAGTGCCGGTTTACCTGCGCTTCGACACGCATGCGAACAACGGCTCCATGTACAACACGCCGAACTGCTGGGCGATCTACGTCTGCGGCAAGGTCTTTAAGTACCTGCTCCGTACCGGCGGTCTCGAAGCGATGGCAAAGCGCAACGAGGAGAAGGCGAAGGTCATGTACGACTTCCTCGATTCCTCCAAGCTGTTCCACGGCACCGTTGAAAAGAAGGATCGCTCGCTCATGAACATCCCGTTCGTCACCGGCGACAAGGACAAGGACGCGGCGGTCGTTGCGGCGACCAAGGCGGCGGGCTTCGACAACCTCAAGGGTCACAAGAGCGTCGGCGGTCTCCGTGCTTCCATCTACAACGCCATGCCGAAAGAGGGCGTCGTAGCGCTGGTCGAGTTCCTGAAAAAGTACGAAGCGGAAAACGCATAAGGAGGCATTTATGATTCGTATTCTGGCATCTGACGGTATGGACAAGAGCGCGATCGCCGCGCTCGAAGCAAAGGGCTGCGAGGTCGTTTCCCAGTTCTATGAGCCGGAAGACCTCAAGAAGGAGCTTGCAAATTACGACGTCATCGTCGTCCGTTCGGCAACGAAGGTCCGTGAGCCGATCATCGACGCGGCGGTAGCGGCGGGTCGTCTCAGGATGATCATCCGCGGCGGCGTCGGCGTGGACAACATCGACGTGAAGTATGCGGAAAGCAAGGGGCTGATTGTGAAGAACACCCCGCGCGCTTCCTCCCAGTCGGTCGCGGAGCTTGCGATGGGTCACATGTTCGCGTGCGCGCGCTTCCTGTCGATCGCGGGCTACACCATGCGCAACGACAAGTGGGAAAAGAAAGCCTACGCAAAGGGCATCGAACTGCAGGGCAAGACGCTCGGCATCATGGGCTTCGGCCGCATCGGTCAGGCGCTCGGCAAGATGGCGAAGGCGATCGGCATGAAGGTCATCGCGTACGATATCTTCCACATCCCGGGCATCGAGGAAGAACTCGGCATCCCGTACGTCGAGATGGACGAGCTTCTGAAAGAGGCTGATTTCGTCAGCGTCCATGCGCCGGCAGTCGACGGCGGTGCGCTGATCAACGCGGAAACGATCGCGAAGATGAAGGACGGCGTCGTCATCATCAACACGAGCCGCGGCACGAACGTCGACGAGGACGCGCTCCTTGCGGCGCTCGAATCCGGCAAGGTCCGCGCGGCGGGTCTGGACGTCTGGGCGGTCGAGCCGGCGAACAACCACGCGCTGTACAGCCATCCGATGGTCTCCTGCACGCCGCACATCGGCGCGACCACGGTCGAAGCGCAGAAGCGCATCGGCGCCGAGATCGTCGATCTCATCAGCAAGCAGTTCAATCTGTAATTGACGCAACACAAAAAGGAGGTGCAGCCGCATCTCCTTTTTTGTTTTGCAGGATACCGGATCCGATCGTAAAAAAACGCCCTGCGGCGATATCGCAGGACGTCGGTGTGAACGTTCACGGTTCGGGCGGAAGCACTTCCGCGCCGGGGTACATCTGCTGCGCGGCGTAACGCCGGAGCGCGTGGATCCAGATATCCTCGCCTGCCCGGCTCAGGTGAAACTGCTCGTCGCAGGACAGCGCGGGATCCAGATACCCGTTCGCGTCCATCAGCTCCTTCGAGAAATCCAGAAACGATACGCCGTGTTCCGCGCATACGTCGGACAGGACCTCGTTGAAGCTGTTGAAATACGCGATCTCGACGCCCTTCATGCGGCAGTACTGCCGCGTGATCGGAAGAACGCCCATCATGACGATCTCGGTGTCCGGGCATTTTTCCCGGATCGTGTCGATCAGCTGCGCGAACTGCCCGCTTACGGTTTCAAACGGGCGGTCGGCGACGTCGTTCACGCCGAGCATGATAAAGACACGCTTCGGACCGCATGCATTGATGAGCCCCGTGATCGAGACCGCCTTGCCCCGATACCGGTAGGTGCGGTCGCCCGGGGACGCGAGATCCTGACACGCGATCTTGACGTTCATGCCCTTGACACCGAACATCTGCACGGAACCGAGCAGCCCCGGTTCGGTCTCCCTGCGTCCGCGCACGTAACCGGACAGCATTTCGGTGAGCGAATCGCCGATCAGCAGCGCGTCGTCGAAGTAGCTGTCGAATTCGCCGGACGCGAGACGCTCCTCCGTGATCGGCTCCGGCGTCGGCGCGGGCGTCGGTTCCGGCGTCGGGACGGGAGAGGGAGACGGGGTCGGCGCTTCGGTCGGATCGGGCGCTTCGGTCGGATCGGGCGTTTCGGTCGGAACGGGCGTGCTCTGCGCCGCTTCCGGCTGCGGCCGAACGAGGCAGCCCGCGGACGGCGTCAGCATGAGCAGGATGCAGAAAAAACAAAGAAATCGTTTCATGAATGTCTCCGATCGGAAAAATGCGCGCCGCCGTACGGACGGGCACGCAGGGCGTGCGGTCATGCGCCGGGCACAAGCACCTCGGCGTCCGGGTACATCTGCTGCGCGGCATAGAGCCGGAGGGCGCGGACCCAGATCGCGTTGCCTGCATCGTTCAGATGGTATTCCTTGTCGCTGGAAAGCGATCCCGGGAGATAGCCGTTTTCATCCATCAGGTCCGCCGAAAAATCCAGAAACGCCGCGCCGTGCTCCTCGCAGATCCCGGAAAGGACCTTGTTGAACCCGTTCCAGCGTTCGATCCCGACCTTCCGCGAACGGCAGAACCGTTCCGTGACCGGCAGAACGCCCTGCATGACGATCTTGACGTCCGGGCATTTTTCGCGGATCACATCGATCAGCTGCGCGAAGTAGCCTTCCACGCTTTCCTGCGTGCGGCAGTCGAGATCGTTCACGCCGAGCAGGATGAAGACCGTATCGGCGCCGCTTTCGCTGATGTGCTCCGTGATCGAAACCGCGCGTCCGCGATACCGGAAGGAAATGCCGCCGTTTGAGGGGCGATCCTGACAGGCGAACTTGACGCTCATGGAGGTCGCGCCGAACAGCTGCGCGCCGCCGAGAAAGTCTTCGTCGGTCTGCCGGCATTTGCGGACGTAGCCGGCGAACATATCCGTAATGGAGTCGCCGAGGAACAGCGCGTTGTCAAAGCAGCTGTCGAACTCACCGGAATCCAGGCGCTCCTCCGTGATCGGCTCGGGCGTAGGCTCGGGCGTCGGCTCCGGGGTGGGGGTCGGCGTCGGCGCTGCGGTCGGTTCCGGCGTGGGGTCCGGCGTTGGGGAAGGCTCCGGCGTCGGCGCGGGCGATTCCGGCACGGCGGTCGGGACCGCTTCCGAAGACGGCTCCGGCAAGGCAGAACAGCCCGCGCAGAGAATCAGCGCGAGCAGAACGCAGAACAGCCGCAACAACCGTATCATAAGCGTCTCCGACCGGAATGGAATGACTGCATTATAGCAGATTCGACAAATACCGTCAACGGGACGCAGACAAAACAAAAGCGCCCCGCAAATGCGCGGGGCAGTCGCTTTTCGGGTCATTCGATCCCGTACGGCTTCAAGAACGCCAGGATCTCGCCTGCGGAAAACGACGCAGCCGAAACGATCCGGTTATGACCGAAGCAGCGCCAACGCGCGACGGTGTGGATATAGCCCGCGCCGATCGGGGTTTCACGAACGATCCGGCCGTCTTCGCGCAAAGAAAACCACTGGTACGGCGATTGATCCGGATCGTATCCGTCGCGCACAAAGCGAAAGCGCAGAACCTCCTGCGCGGGATCGTCGGCGTCGACGAACAGTTCCGTCACGCAGGCAAAGCACGGTGCGTAGGTCTGGTCAGACTGATCCTTCGGAACCGATACGAGCGCAAGAAAATCTTCAAAGCACTCCCGCGGCAGTTCGACACGCGCGCCGTTTCGTTCGATCAGCAGATGAAAGGAATCGAACTCCTCAGGATGGGCGGGGCAGGGGTACTGGACCGCAGGCGCCATATAATACGCCTCGTACAGAAGATAGAGATAAGCGACCTGTTCCGGGGTCAGTGTTTCGACGCTGCGATAAACAGAACCGTCCGCATCGGCGCGGATCACAGCGCCGTCCGGCCTGATCCAGTAGGTGCATACATCGTCGTCGATATAGTACGTCGTTCCGACTTCGTCCCAAATCGAGGTGGATGAGAGGCAGAGATCGCCTTTCCGTACGGTAAATCGCGGCGTCTGCATGTAGTATTGGGCGTTCGGATCGGCTTCGTATTCCCGCGAGAACAGCAGCGCATCGAGTCCGTTCCATTCCGCTTCGTCGCCGATGCAGCGACCCAAAAGACAGTTGTCCCAATCGCCGTCGCGGTCGTAGGTCATCCATACGCTGAGATCGTCCGCAAAGCGCATCGGGCTTGCGCAGCGGTCGATGGTATGCGGGGTCAACCCATCAAAGAGCACCGTCCATGCTCTCTGCCCGTCAAAATCGTTTGTACCCGCGTCAAACAGCGACAGCGCGACCGTCCGGTCGTTCGTGTCGGACGGTTCTTCGTCGAGAAAAACGGTGCGGCAGGGAAGCTCCGGCGCTGCGGTCGGCGCGGGCGTCGGTTCCGGCGTTGTCTCTGCGGCGGCGGTCGGATCGACCGACGGCTTGCATGCTGCACAAAAAAGAAAGACAGCCGCAAGGATCATGGAAATAATGGATCGGTCCACGGTACGTCCTCCGTTTCTGTTCGATGATGTTCGGTTTGTTTTTGTTTACCGGATCCTGCCGCTGGCTTCGAGCGCACGGATGTCCGGCTCGCACAGGAACGGCTCTCCTGCGGCTCTCAAAGCGTTATTGACGTCCTTTAACCCGCTGCCGGTGGAGATGACCGTGACGGTCTCGTCCGGGCGGATAACGCCCTCCTGAACGGCTCGTCTGACGCCTGCCGTGGCGGTCACGCCCGCGGGCTCGCCGAACACGCCCTCGGTTCTGCCGAGGAGGCGCATCGCGGCAAGGATCTCGTCGTCGGTCACGGCGATCCAGCGTCCGCCGCTGTTCTTTACGGCGCGCAGCGCTTTCTTCGGATTTCTCGGCACGCCGACTGCGATGCTGTCCGCAAGCGTGTTTTCGGGCGTCGGGATAAGGTCGCGATCGTTGTTCGCCGCGTCCACGAACGGGCAGCAGCCGGTGGACTGGACGCCGAGGATCTTCGGGATGCGGTCGATCATGCCCATTTCAAAGAGATCGTGGAAGCCGTTATACACGCCGCCGATCGTGCAGCCGTCGCCGACGGACACCGCGACCCAATCGCTCGGTTCCCAGTGCAGCTGCTCCGCGATCTCCAGCGCGACGGTCTTTTTGCCCTCGGTGAGGATCGGGTTGATGCCCGCGTTGCGGTTATAGAAGCCCCATTTTTCGATCGCGGCTTTGCTGAGCTCAAAGGTCTGCCGGTAATCGCCCTTGACGGAGATCACGTTTGCCCCGAAGATCAGAAGCTGTGCGACCTTGCCCTTCGGCGCGCGCTCCGGCACAAAGATGACGGTCTTGAGCCCCATCCGCGCCGCGTTGCCCGCGCAGGAAGAAGCCGCATTTCCGGTGGAGGAGCAGCAGATCGTATCAAAGCCCAACTCGATCGCCTTCGCCACCGCCACGCCGCTTGCGCGGTCCTTCAAAGACGCGGTCGGATTGATGCCGTCGTCCTTGATGAAAAGCTTTTTTAAGCCCAACTCGTCGCCGAGCCGCAGGCTTTCATACAGCGGCGTCCAGCCGATGCGCAAAAACTTCGATAAGCCTTCGCCGTTCAACGGCATCAGCGCCCGATATCGCCACATGCTGTTGTCGCGGTCGGCTTTCAGCGTGTCGCGGTTCAGCTCCTTTCTAACCTCGTCGTAGTCGAACAGAATATCGAGGATGCCCTTTTCGCCGCAGGCGGGGCAGGTCATAAGCTCCGGTCCATAGGGGTATTCCTTTCCGCAGATGGTGCAGCGGTAGCCGTATACGCGTCTCATGGTTTTTCTCCTTTTCGGTTCTCTTTTCATCTTACACCGAACCGGGATTCTTTGCAACATCCTTCTTGCGATACGGCGCGGTCCTTTCCGATCCGCGCCGTATGTGTCGTCTGCATACGTTATAACGTACATACAGTATAACAATTGTATTTTATCTACATTTTTATCTACATACATTATAACAATTGTATTTCATCTACATACATTATAATTACTTTTTGTAATCTATACACATTATAATTACTGTTTATAATCTATACAGATATAATTATAATAATATGTATCATATACAGATACGCCGCAAACGGCAAAAATCCTCTTTTTTTCCTGTGAACTTTTTCGCATCTTTTTCCCGGAATTCCGACGCCGCCGCGGGAGGGGCGAAAACGGAACGAACGCAAAAAAACCGCGTTTCGAAACGGCTTGCCTTTCCATGCAAAATCATGTATAATATATTTATAAATATTACTTTGAGGGAGTGTGGCTTTATGATCCTGATCGGAAACGGAAGACTGCTGACAAGGAACGGCACGGAATTTTATGAAAACGGCGCGGTCGCGGTCGAGGGACGCTATGTGAAAGAGGTCGGCGAGACGGCGGCGATGCGGGCAAAGTACCCGGACGCGGAATGGATCGACGCAAACGGCGGCGTGATCATGCCGGGTCTCATCAACATGCATAACCACATCTACAGCGCGTTTGCAAGAGGGCTCAGTATCCGCGGCTACAACCCGCATAACTTCAACGATATTTTGGAAGGCATGTGGTGGAAGATCGACCGCTGCCTGACGAAGGAGAACGATTACTGGTCCGCCAAAGCGGTCTACGCCGACTGCATCAAAAACGGCGTCACGACCGTGTTCGACCATCACGCAAGCTTTTTCGATATCCCGGGCTCTTTGGACGAGATCCATAAAGCCGCAGAGGAATCCGGCGTGCGCACCTCGCTCTGCTATGAGGTAAGCGATCGCGACGGCGAGGAGAAGCGCATGCAGTCGATCCTCGAAAATGAGCGCTTCATCCGAAAAGCGGCGGCGGACGACAGCGATATGATCAAGGGCATGATGGGTCTGCACGCGGCGTTCACGCTCTCCGATAAGACCCTGGAGGACTGCCTTGTACACGGCGGAAAGGAAGCGGGCTTCCACGTCCACTGCGCCGAGGGACCGGGGGACCTTCAGGATTCTCTGGACAAGTACGGCAAGCGCATCATCACGCGGTTCTATGACGCGGGGATCCTCGGCAACAGGACGCTTGCGATCCACTGCGTGCACATCAACAAGGCGGAGATGGAGCTAATAAAGGCGACAGACACCGCCGTCGTGCACAATCCGGAGTCCAACATGGGCAACGCGGTGGGCTGCGGTCCGGTCATCCATATGAAAAAGCTCGGATTGCTTCTCGGTCTCGGCACCGACGGCTACACGAACGACATGCTCGAAAGCTACAAGGTCGGCAACATCATCCACAAGCACCATCTGTGCGATCCGACGGTCGCGTGGGGCGAGATCCCGGATATGCTGTTCAATGGAAACGCAGCGATCGCGGGGCGGTATTTCAACGCGCCTTTGGGCGTACTGAAGCCCGGTGCGTACGCGGATATCATCGTGACCGATTACGACCCGCTGACGCCGATGGACGGGAACAACGCAAACTCGCACATCCTGTTCGGCATGAACGGCAGAAGCGTCGTGACGACGATGTGCAACGGCAAAGTTTTGATGAAGGATCGCGAGCTGCTCGTCTGCGACGAAACCGAACTCATGGCAAAGTGCCGCGAGAGCGCAAAGAAGCTCTGGGCGGCGGTCAACGCATAATAAGGAGGTCAATATGTCCGATCGAATGACGCCGATCCCGTTCCGGGAGCTGATGGAGTGGGTTATATCTGAATACAAGACCGGCAGCGTGTTCGGGGTGAAGCGCCCGTTTAGACCGATCCCCGGAAAGATGCTTTCGATCTTCGGCGAGAAGCTCGAAACGCCGTTCGGTCCCGCCGCGGGTCCGAATACGCAATTATGTCAGAACATCCTTGCCGCGTACTACGGCGGCAGCCGGTTTTTCGAGCTTAAGACCGTGCAGATCATGGACGGCGACGAGCTTGCCGCCTGCATCGGAAAGCCCTGCATCGTCGCAAAGGACGAGTGTTACAACTGCGAATGGTCGACCGAGCTCACCGTGCCGCAGGCGCTCGAGGAGTACGTCAAGGCATGGTTCATGCTGAAGCTGCTCACCAAGGAATACGGCTGGGGCGATCCGGACGGATTCATCTTCAACATGAGCGTCGGCTACGATTTCGCGGGGATCACGTCCCCGAAGATCGACGCGTTCATCGAAGGCTTAAAGGACGCGTCGAACACCGCGATCTATCAGGAGTGCATGGACTGGACGCGGGCGAACCTTGATCGCTTCGAACACATTGACGAGGCGTATCTTGCCGCGATCAATCCGCACGTGTGCACCTCGATCACGCTCTCGACTCTCCACGGCTGCCCGCCGCAGGAGATCGAGCGGATCGCGGGCTATCTCATTGACAAAAAGCATCTGAACACGTTCGTCAAGTGCAACCCGACGATCCTGGGCTACGCCTATGCGCGAAAGACGCTTGACGAGCTCGGCTTCGACTATGTCGTGTTCGACGAGCATCATTTCAACGAGGATCTGCAGTATCGGGACGCCGTGCCGATGTTCCGGCGGCTCCTTGCGTTTGCCGCGGAAAACGGCGTGACCTTCGGGCTGAAGCTTTCTAACACCTTCCCGGTCGACGTCACGCAGGGCGAGCTTCCGAGCAATGAAATGTACATGTCCGGACGCGCGCTGTATCCGCTGACGATCGAGATGGCGAAGCGCATGAGCGAGGAGTTCGACGGCAAGCTGCGGCTTTCGTTCTCGGGCGGCATCGACGCGTTCAACATCGCGCCGCTCTTTGCAGCGGGCGTCTGGCCGATCACGCTTGCCACGACGATTTTAAAGCCCGGCGGGTATCAGCGGCTGACGCAGCTCGGCGAGATCTGCGGCGCATTTGCCTACGAGCCGTTTACCGGGGTCAAGGTCGGCAAGGTCGCGCTGCTCTCGAGACAGGCGCGCGCGTCTGTGCGCAACACCAAGCCCCAGAAGCCGCAGCCGGAGCGCAAGCTCAAAGACAAGGTCCCGCTGTTCGACTGCTTCACGGCGCCGTGCACGCACGGCTGTCCGATCCGTCAGGACATCCCGCAGTATATCGAAATGGTCGGCAAGGGAAACTATGACGGGGCATTGAAGCTCATCGTCGAAAAGAACCCGCTGCCGTTCATCACCGGCACGATCTGCCCGCATCACTGCGCGGACAAGTGCACGAGACACTTTTACGAGGAATCGATCCGCATCCGCAGGGCAAAGCGCACCGCGGCGGAAAACGGTCTTGACGCGCTTTTGCGGGATCTCAAACCCGCTGCGCCGAACGGCAAAAAGGTCGCCGTGATCGGCGGCGGTCCCGCTGGGCTCGCGGCGGCGTTCTTCCTTGCGCGGCAGGGCGCGTCTGTCACGCTGTTTGAAAAGCGCGCAAAGCTCGGCGGCGTCGTGCGGTACGTCATTCCGGAATTCCGCATCGGCTCCGACGCGATCGACAACGACGCAAGGATCCTTGAAACCATGGGCGTCGAGATCCGCACGAACACCGAAGCGCCGAAGGCGGATACGCTGTTTTCGGAAGGCTTTTCCGATATCGTTTACGCGATCGGCGCGTGGGCGGAAGGCAGGATGCAGCTTGAAAAGGGCGAGGCGATGAACGTCATCCGCTTCCTCGAGGAAAGCAAGGCGGGCACGCTCGCGCCGATGGGCGAGAACGTGATCGTTATCGGCGGCGGCAACACCGCCATGGACGCGGCACGCGCCGCAAAGCGCGCAAACGGCGTCAGAAACGTGCGGCTCGTCTATCGCCGCACCGCAAAGCAGATGCCCGCGGACGAGGAGGAACTGGAGCTTGCGAAGGAGGACGGCGTGATCTTCTGCGAACTGCTCGCGCCGGTCGCGCTCGAAAACGGAACGCTTCTCTGCAATGTCATGCGTCTCGGCGAGCCGGACGCGAGCGGCAGACGTTCCCCGGTCGAAACGGGCGAACGGATCGGGCTTCCGTGCGACACGCTGATCGCGGCGGTCGGCGAGAAGGTCGAGACCGCGATCTTTACCGAAAACGGGATCGCGCTTTCCGAGCGCGGCAGGGTAATCACCGACGCGAACCTTATGACGTCCCGCGCGCATGTCTACGTGATCGGCGACTGCAGCCGCGGTCCCGCCACCGTCGTGGAGGGCATTGCGGACGCGCGGACCGCTGCGGACGCGATCGTCGGCAGCTATACATACAGGATCTGCGCGTGCGGCAGCACGACCGAGGAAGCGTGCTTCGAAAAGCACGGAATCCTCAGAGATTACGAGCAGGCGGAAAAGGAGCGCGAGCGCTGTCTGAATTGCGGCACGGTCTGCGAATGCTGCGTGCAGGTCTGCCCGAACCGCGCAAACGTCGCGATTCGCGTGCCGGGAAAGGCGAAGCCGCAGATCCTGCACGTCGACCGGATGTGCAATGAATGCGGCAACTGCCTCGTGTTCTGCCCGTACGACTCGAAGCCGTACAAGGAAAAGTTCACGCTGTTCGCGACCGAAGCGGAGTTTACGGGCTCCGAAAACAAGGGCTTTCTGCCGCTGTCGGATCGCGTCGTGAAGCTCAGACTCGACGGCGTCCGCACGGTCGATCTCGACCGCGATCCGATCGATCCGGACGCAAAGGCGCTGATCGAAACGGTTCTTTCGGAGTATCACTATCTGATCGGCTGAACGCCAAAAGGAGCGCTTATGGCAAGCTTTTTCGTCAACGGACAGGCCGTGACCTGCCCCGAAAACAAAAAACTGATCCGCTTCCTTCGGGACGATCTGAAGCTCACGAGCGTCAAAAACGGCTGCTCGGAGGGCGCGTGCGGCACCTGCACCGTGCTGATCGACGGCAAGGCGACAAAGGCCTGCGTGCAGCAGACCGACCGCATGGAGGGAAAGCAGATCGTCACCTGCGAGGGGCTGACCCCGCGCGAGCGCGAAGTCTATGCCTATGCGTTTACCGAAGCGGGCGCGGTGCAGTGCGGCTTCTGCACGCCCGGCATGGTGATGGCGGCGAAGGCGCTTCTGGACCGGAATCCGGACCCGACGATTTCGGACGTCAAGGGCGCGATCCGCATGAACATCTGCCGCTGCACCGGCTATAAAAAGATCGAGGAGGCGATCCTGCTTGCCGCAAAGGTCTTCCGCGAGGGCGGAGACGTCCCGAAGCGGACCTTAAAGGGGATCGTCGGCGAGAACCTCGACCGCGTGGACGCGCCGGCAAAGGCGCTCGGCGACGCAAAGTACGCGGACGATCTCTGGTTCGACGGCATGCTTTTCGGCACGGCGAAGCGCAGCGATTATCCGCGTGCGCGGGTGCTTTCGATCGACACGCGCGAAGCGCAGGCGGCGCCCGGCGTTGTGTGCGTGCTGACGGCAAAGGACATCCCCGGCACGGTCAAGATCGGGCATCTCAAGCAGGATTACGACGTGATGATCCCGGTTGGGAAAATCACACACTTTTTGGGCGACGCGATCGCGCTTGTCGCTGCCGAGACCGAGGAACAGGCGCGCGCGGCGGCGGCACTCGTTAAGGTCGAATACGAACCGCTTGAACCGGTCCTCGACATGATGGACGGATTGAAGGACGAGATCCTTGTGCACGCATCGAACGGCACGAACGTGCTCTCGCACGAGCATCTTGTGCGCGGCAACGCCGACGAGGTCATCAAAAGCAGCAAATACGTCGTGACGCATCGCTATTCCACGCCGCCGACGGACCACGCTTTTTTGGAGCCCGAGTGCGCGGTGGCGTACCGCGAGGGCGACGGCGTGCGCATCTTCTCCGGCGATCAGGGGATCTATCAGACGCGCAAGGAATGCGCGCAGATGCTTGGCTTACCGCAGGACAAGGTCCGCGTGACCGCGATGATGGTCGGCGGCGGCTTCGGCGGCAAGGAGGACATGAGCGTGCAGCATCACGCGGCGCTTTTGGCGTGGCACACGAACCGCCCCGTCAAGGTCGCGTTTTCGCGCGCGGAGAGCCTTCTGATCCACCCGAAGCGCCACGCGATGGAGATGGAATTCACGACCGCCTGCGACGAGAACGGATATCTCACCGCCATGAAGGCAACGCTGATCTCCGATACCGGCGCGTACGCTTCGCTCGGAGGACCGGTGCTGCAGCGCGCGTGCACGCACGCCGCGGGACCCTATAACTATCAGAACATCGACATCGACGGCAAGGCGATCTATACGAACAATCCGCCGGCTGGCGCGTTCCGCGGGTTCGGCGTGACGCAGAGCTGCTTTGCCACCGAGTGCAATCTGAACGAGCTTGCGGCTCTGGTCGGCATCTCGGCGTTCGAGATCCGCTACCGCAACGCGATCCGCCCCGGACAGGTGCTGCCGAACGGACAGATCGCCGACGAAACGACCGCTTTGGTCGAAACGCTCGACGCCGCGCGTCCGATCCTCGAACGCGATCCGAAGGCGGGCATCGCCTGCGCGATGAAAAACGCGGGTCTGGGCGTCGGCATTCCGGACACCGGACGCTGCCGCATCGAGGTTAAGGGCGGGGAAGTATACCTGCATTCGTCCGCGGCGTGCATCGGGCAGGGCATGGGCACCGTGCAGACGCAGATGGCGGCGGAGATTTTGGGGATCCCGCACGAGCGCGTGCATTACTGCACGCCCGACACCGCGCTTGCGCCGGACGCCGGCAACACGACGGCGTCGCGGCAGACGCTGTTTACCGGCGAGGCGGTCGTCCGCGCCGCAAAGCAGATCAAAGAAGCGCTGGAAAAAGAGGGCTCGTGGGAAGCGCTCGAAGGGCGCTCGTTCCTCGGCGAATATACCGGCGTGACCGACAAGCTCGGATCCGAAAAGCCGAATCCGGTCTCGCACATCGCGTACGGCTACGCGACGCACGTGGTCGAGCTGAACGACGACGGCACCGTAAAGCGCGTGACGGCGATCCACGATCTCGGCGTGGCGGTCAATCCGCGCGCCGCCGAGGGACAGATCGAGGGCGGTGTCGTGATGGGGCTCGGCTACGCGCTGACGGAGGATTTCCCCTTAAAGGACGGAAGACCGACTGCAAAATACGGCACGCTGGGACTTTTTCGCGCGGACAAGACGCCGGAGGTACAGGCGATCCTTGTGGAGAAAGCGACGAAGGACGGGCTTGCCTGCGGCGCAAAGGGCATCGGCGAGATCTGCACGATCCCGACCGCGCCCGCCGTGCAGAACGCGTACCTGAACCGCGACGGGATATTCCGCACCGCGCTGCCGCTTTCCGATACGCCGTACAGCCGGAAACAAAAGTAAACGCGGACAGGAACGGCTTTGCAGAAAAATCGTTTTGTTCAAATACTTGCTTCTGAGGAGATGCAGGGTCTTGAGTTGTCAACAGTCAACCGAACAGGACGCAAGATGGCCTGCGAGCCTAGATGATCGGAGGGACGGAATAAAATGAAAAAGATAACAGTCGCTTTCTTTTTGTCTGTATTGCTCTTTGTGTGTGCGATCTCTCTTGCCTGTACGCCGGGGAAAGAGGATGAAGTCCTGTATTTGCTGCATGACAGCGGTATTTTGCATGAGGTCAAAAGAAAAGACGGCGATCAGACAGCAGGAGGTATTCAAATCAAGTGGTCAGGCAGCACCTGCAGCTTGAACGGCAAGATCGCTTTAAATCCCGGCGATGAAGCTGCGGTCGAAAACGGCGATCTTCCGCCGACCGAATACATAGCCTATTTGGGAAAGGAAGGCTGTCAACTGCCGGACGATATGGTCGCGATCATTCAGCGCGCCGAGAAGATCAGGGACGCGCAGAATGAATACGGTACAATCGATGCATACAGAGATACAAGGGATCGGGAAAAAGAAACAGCGATAATCCAACAGGCTATCGATCAAGCGGAATTGGACCTGTCAGCGGATAAGTGGTATGACTTTTTCATTGAGGCAACCTGGTATAACGGAGATCTTTCAATCGCTATCGTCGATGCAAGGGCAAGGCTGTTCAGCGATCCGGATTTGGTCGAAATCATCATCACGGACGGTGAGGGCAACGAAATGAACCTTGATGGATTCACGGACGATACGATGTTCGGCGTCGGCTACCGGGGAGAAGCGTATTACGGTCCGCTTGAATAGGCGCCGGTTGCCGAAAGCGAGGTCCTTCTGACAACGCCTTGGACTGTCAAGGCGTCGGGGGAACGGCGAAAAAACGATCGCGGGATCAAGGGACGCTCCCTGCGTAAAAAACCATAGTCAATTCAGAGTAAAACGAAAAGCGCAGGCGTCCGGAGACCGCTGCGCTATACTTGCCAAAAAGCCTGAATGCTGAAATACCCCCTTGACAAACCGCCTTTGACGGCCTGTTTTCCGGCAGGCCGTTTTTCTTTGCGGCGTTTTGCGAAAAATGTCTTTTCTCGGCGAAGGAAATGTGGTAAACTGAATTTTATGAAACGCATGGTTTTTTTGATTTGTATTCTGTCCGCCTGCCTGCTTCTGCCGCTTGCGTGCGGCGGGGAAGACGGGACGCAGGCGTATTCCGGAACGGAGGCGGTCGAAACGCTTACGCAATCGCCGACGCAGGCTCCGACGCCCACGCCGGAACCGTTACGATTTCTGCATGTGCAGGAGCCGACCGACGTGCAGACGCTGATGAACCGGATCATGGAATCGGACGCGCTCGAGGAGGTCGAGATCGACCCCGGCATGATGCGCAATGCGGACATTGCGGCGGTGATACGGATGTTCCCCGGCGTGACCTTCCGCTATCAGGTCGGGCTCGGCGGCGAGTTTCTGCCGCCCGACGTAAAGACGCTTTCGACCGGGACCGTGCCGCTGGAGGAGATCGTCGACGCGCTTCCTTGCCTGACGGCGCTTGAGACCGTGGAGCTCGGCGCGCGCACGCCGGAGGAGCTTGACCGGATCGCTGCGCAGCTTCCGGGGATCGGACTTTCGTACCGGGTGCGAATCTACGGCAGGGAGGTCGACCGCGACGCGGAGACGCTGGATCTTTCCGACCTGGAGACGCTTGCGCCGGACGAGCTTGCCGCGGCGCTGCCGTATCTTGATGCGCTCAGGACCGTATCGCTCGGCACGCGGGACGACGCCGAAGCAGCCGAAGCGTTCAAAACCGCGGTGCCGTCGGTCGAATGCAGCTATGTCCTGCAGTTCGTCTGCCTCGGACGGACGCTGACGAGCGATATGGAGACGCTCGATCTTTCGCAGACGAAGATTACGGATCCCGACGAACTGAAGCGCGCGATCGAAAAGCTTCCGAAGCTCACGCGCGTTGAAATGATCGACTGCGGACTGGACGACGAAACGATGGCGGGACTGTGCGACGCATTTTCAAACGTCCGCTTCATCTGGGAGATCGACCTCGGCTACTGGGGCAAGCTGCGTACGGACGCCACGGCGTTTTCCACGCGCTATCAGCGTTCAGAGGCGGCGGACAAGCACAGGATGACGAGCGAGCAGGTGCAGTACATCCGTTACTGCACGGACCTGATCGCGCTCGACCTCGGGCACCAGAAGCTGACCGACATTACGTTTCTGCGCCCGCTCAAAAAGCTGCGCGTCCTGATCCTTGCGGATAACTACATTTCGGAGATCGGCGTGCTCGCAGAGCTTTCGGAGCTTGAATACATCGAGCTGTTCATGAACCGGATCACCGATCTTTCGCCGCTTGAAAACCTCGCGTATCTGCACGACCTGAACGTCTGCTCCAACAAGATCTCGGACTTTAAGCCGGTCTGCGCGATCAAGACGCTGGAACGGTTCTGGTACGCGAAGAACAACGCGACATCAAAGGATCACAAGATGCTGCAGGAAGCGCTGCCGGACTGCGTGCTGAATCACACCGATACCGGGACGGACGGCGGATGGCGCTTCAGCGATAAGAACAAGAAGGAGAGATCCGAGCGCGAAAAATGGAAGAATGCCTTCTTTGAAGGCGCGCCGAGATATACCTGAGACGAACCATGAAGCATTTACGCAGTATCATCATTTGCATTCTGATCGCGCTGCTGACGGCGTCGGTCCTGCCCGTGTACGCGGATTCGGAGAAGGCGGAGAACCTGACCGGCAAGTGCAGCTTTGACTTCGGCAGCTACAGGAACGCGCGGGGACGCGTGCTGGTCGATCCGGCGCACTACCAGATCTTTCAGCCGGGCGATTCCTTTTCCCTGACCTGGAAGGAGACGCTCGACGGAGCGCGCCTGTGCCTGACCTGGCAGGCTGCGCCGCACGGCGTCAGCGTCCTGCAGTACGACGAGGCGGACACGCTTCTGAAAACGGACGTGATCGATTGGTTCCATGAGACCGCGACGCCGCTGCTGCCGAATGCGCGCAAGGCGGTCGTGCAGGCGGGTGACGCCGAAATGCGGGTCCGCTTCTGCGCCGTTTACGGCGCGGGCGAGCTGCCCGAGGTTTTCCATGCATGGCAGGAAACGCCGGATCATCTCGATTATCTGCTGATCTCGACGCATCCGGACGACGACGTGCTGTTCCTCGGCAGCATCCCGCCGACCTACGGCGCGGAGCAGGGATACGTCGGCACGGTCGCGTACGTGACGAAAATGCGGGACGAGAACGAGGGACGCATCCGCATCAGCGAAGCGGAGAACGCCGTCTGGGCGATGGGCGTGCGGTATTATCCCGTGTTCATCAATATGCCGGACGTCGCCGATTCCTCGTCGCAGGATAAGAAAAAGCTGTTTCGCTACGACGAGCTGCTTCTGAATCTCGTCCGCGTCTACCGTGAGCTGCGCCCGCTCGTCGTGTTCGCGCAGGACACGGAGGGGGAGTACGGACACTGGCAGCACAAGCTCGTCTCGAAGGCCTCGCGCGAGGCGTTCACGCTTGCGGCGGATCCGACCTTCGATCCGGAATCCGCGGAGGAATACGGCACATGGCAGGTGCAGAAGCTGTTCCTGCATCTCTATGCGGACAATCCGATCCTGGTCGACTCGCATACGCCGCTGTCGTTCTTCGACGGCAAAAACGCGTTTGAGGTCGCATGCGAAGCGTATACGAAGCATGAATCGCAGCAGCGTATGTGGTTCAGGGTCGAACAGGACGACGACCGGTATGCGTTCAACCGGTTCGGCATGGCGGAGGGCGTCGTGCCGGTCGGGGAGGACGTGTTCGACAACATCGACGAAACGCTTTTCTGCGGCTATACGCCGCCGACCCCGGAACCCACGGAGGAGCCGACCCAGGAACCCACGGAGGAACCGACGCCGGAGCCCACGGAGGAACCGGCGCCTTCCGCGGAGCCGACCGCCGCGCCCGAAACGCCCGCGGCGACGCAGGCGCCCACGACCCCGGAACCGGTCAGGTCGGACAGTACGATACCGATCGTGCTCTGCGCGGCGGGCGTCGTTTCGGCGGCGCTGCTGATCCTGCTTCTCGTGCTGAAGAAGCGGAACGCGCGGTAAAAGTCGGTTTTACGGTTATTTTGCATCAAAAACGGTTATCCTGCTGTGTATGAAGCACATTCGCATTCTGTTCATCTGCATCCTGATCCTGCTTTTCGGCGCGCCGGTCCTGCCGGCGCGTGCGGACGTGCTGCAGGCGGAGGACCTGACCGAAGGGTTTCGCTTTGATTTCGGCAGGTATGCGAATGCGGCGGAACGCGTTCTGCACGACAGGGAACGGTATCAGACCTTTCAGGAGGGCGAGTCCTTTTCTCTCGCATGGGACGCGCCGTGCGTGGACGCGCGGCTGTGCCTGTCGTGGCAGGAGCCGCCGGAGAACGTCTGCGTTCTGCAGTATGCCGCGGACGGCGAGACCCTCGGACGGGAGACGCTCGTTCCGCATCCGGATTCGATCGTGCCGCTGCTGCCGGAAGCGCGCCGGGTCGTCGTGCAGAGCGGTGAAGCCGGCATGAAGGTCCTGTTCTGCGCGGTGTACGGCGCGGGCGAGCTGCCCGAGCCGTTCCATGCATGGCAGGAGACGCCGGATCATCTGGATTATCTGCTGATCTCGACGCATCCGGACGACGACGTGCTCTTTCTGGGCAGCATCGTGCCGACCTACGGCGCCGAGCGGGGCTACGTCGGCTCGATCGCCTATGTGACCTGCCAGTACCGCATCCGCGCGGACGAGGCGGAGAACGGCGCATGGACGATGGGCTTAAGATACCGCCCCGTGTTCCTCGGCATGAAGGACGTCCGCAACGGCGCGCCGAGCGAGGAAAAAGCCGCGTTCCGCTACGACGACCTGCTGATCAACACCGTTCGTACATTCCGGAAGCTGCGTCCGCTCGTCGTGTTTGCGCAGGATCTGAACGGCGAGTACGGACACTGGCAGCATAAGCTGACGGCAAAGGCCGCGCGCGAGGCGTTTTCGCTTGCGGCGGACCCGGCATTCGATCCGGAATCCGCGGACGAATACGGCACATGGCAGGTGCAGAAGCTGTATCTGCATCTGTTCCCGAAAAACAAGCTGACGGTCGACGCGCACGCGCCGCTTTCGGCCTTCGACGGCAGAGACGCCTTCGAGGTCGCCTGCGAAGCGTATCTGAAGCACGCTTCGCAGCAGCGCTACCGGTTCAAGGTGCGCAGAGACAGCGGGAAGTATGCCTTCAATCGCTTCGGCATGGCGGAGGGCGTCGTGCCGGTCGGGGAGGACGTATTCGACAACATCGACGAACGGCTGCTGTTCAACTACGTCGAACCGACGCCTGCGCCGACGGCCGCGCCGACGCCGAAGATCACGGCAGAGCCGACGAAGACCGCCGATCCGCCGAAGCCGACGGACGCGCCGCCGACGCCCGAACCTGCGCCCGAAACGCCCGCGCCGGATCTTTCGCCGCTCATCACGATCGGCGCAGTCACCGTTTTCGCTTCGGCCGCCGTCGGCGTCGTCGCGTATTTCTGGAAGAAACGGCAGCTCCGAAAGCATCCGCCGGAGGAGTGACCGGATCGTATTGCGATACACAGGGGATGTTAAGAAAGTGCTCAGCATTTCTTAACATCCCTATGAATTGCAGCATGGCTGCATGAATTGGCTTCGCCGTGAATTGCACTGCGCGCATGAATAGACAACTTCGTTGTCATTGATGAAGGTTTTCCGGACGGAAAACCAACCTTCATGACGGCTCCGCCGTCAATTCATGCGCCGCAAGGCGCAATTCATGTCCAAAGGACAATTCACGGAGCGAAGCGAGAATTCATAAAGAGGGTGTTAAGAAAACGTGTTGCGTTTCTTAACACCCCTTTTTTCGCGTATTGTTTTCACAGAAATTACATTTTGATTACATCCGTTCGTCCCGCGTGTGCGCGAAATATGGTAAACTTTAGACAACGAATCGAAGGAGAATGCTATGAAGAACAGGATTCTTGTGGTGGAGGACGACGCGGCGATCCGCGACGCCGTGCTTCTGAACCTGCAGTTTGCGGATTACGACGCTGTCGCGTTTGATGACGGCAGAAAGGCGGCGGACGCGCTCGAAGAAGATCACGCGTTCGACCTTGCGCTTCTGGACATCATGCTGCCGGGGATGGACGGATTCGAGCTGTTTTCGATCATGGAGCGGTTCGGGATCCCCGTGATCTACATGACCGCAAAGACCGATTCCGCGTCCGAGATCAAGGGGCTTCGCGACGGCGCGGAGGACTACATCGTCAAGCCGTTCGATCCTTTGACGTTGATGGTGCGCATCGAGAAGACTTTGAAACGCCTCGGCAAGTGGAACGCCGTCTATCGCTTTCGCGATATCGTCGTGAACACCGAAACGCATACGGTGACGAAGGGCGGTGAGCCGGTCGTGCTGCAGCCGCTCGAGTTTGACGTGTTCGTCGCGCTTTTAAGGCACAAAAATATGACCGTCTCGCGCGAGCGGCTTCTTTCGGAGGTATGGGGCTTCGACTATCTCGGCGAAACGCGCATGGTCGACGTCAAGATCTCCGCGCTGCGCCGAAAGCTCGATCTCGAAGATGCGATCCGCTCGATCCCGAAGCTCGGCTATCGGCTGGAGGACGAACGATGAAGCTTTCCAAACGTATTGCGCTGCTCGTTTCGATCGTACTCGCCGCGGTCATCGTCGGCGTATCGCTGTCGCTGCTGCTGTTTGCAAGGAATACGATCCTGTCGCTGTCGACGGAGCAGGTGCAGCGGAAGCAGAGGACGCTGCGCACGTCATTTTCCGAAATGGCGAACTATTACGCCCGCGGCGACGATTCTGAAGCCGTGCACGATTCGCTCATACAGTACTGCTTCACACGGTTTTCGGATCAGACGTCCGTGCTGATGCGCGACGGCAAGCCGGTCTATACCGGCGTGACGGTCGATCCGTCCGCTTACATCCCGATCGACACCGAACCGTACAACGACGGAACGCCGGTCGCGGTCAGGACGCAGGGCAGAAACCTTCTGATCGCCGGCAGCAGGGTCACGGTCAACGAACGGTCCTATGACGTTTACGTCGTCGAGGACGTCACGGACGTCTATACCCGCATCCGGCGCATGGCGTGGATCTTTGCGGGCGTGAGCCTTTCTGCGATCGCGCTCGGCGCAGGCGCCGTTACTCTGCTTGTCCGGCGCAGCACGAGACCGATCATGGCGCTTTCCGACGCTGCGAGGGAGATCGCCGACGGCGCGTACGAGAAGCGCGCCGACGTCAAGACAAAGGACGAGATCGGAACGCTCGGCGCGGATTTCAACCGTATGGCGGAAGCGGTCGAGACGAAGATCTCGGAGCTCGAGGAGCGCAACGAGCGGCAGCGGCTGTTCATCGGCGGCGTCACGCACGAGTTCAAAACGCCGATGACGGGGCTTTTGCTCCACGCGGGACTGCTGCGCCGCGCGAACCTGAGTGAGCAGGAGCGCGACGCGTCGCTTGCGCATATCGAGGCGCAGACGGCATGGCTTGAACGGCTGACGCAGAACCTTCTGAAGCTCACGACATCCGACGAGGAGATCGAACTGCAGCCCGTCCATATCCCGGATATTCTGGACGCGGTCAAAGACGGCGTCAAACCGAAGCTCGACGCATGCGGCGCCGTGCTTTCCGTGCGCTGCGAAACGGATACGCTCACACTGAATCCAGATTTGATACACTCCCTTCTCAACAATCTGATCGTCAACGCGGCGAACGCCTACGACGCGGACGCGCCCGAAAAGCCGATCGTGCTTTCCGTCACCGGCAGGACGTTCTCGGTCTCCGATCGCGGGCGGGGCATTCCGAAGGAGGTACAGGACCGCATCTTCGAGCCGTTCTTCCGCGTGGACAAGAGCCGCAGCAAGAAGCAGGGCGGCAGCGGTCTCGGGCTCGCGCTCGTCAAAACGATCGCCGACGCGCACGGAGCGACGATCACCGTGGACAGCGAACCCGGCAAGGGTACGACGGTTTCCGTTACGCTGCCGTAGGCATATGCGCACAGCGCAATGCATGTGCGGAGCACAATTCACGGCGCAGCCAATTCATGCACAACGGGCAATTCATGCGGCTGCACCGCAATTCATTCCAATATCGATAACGGATCAATTGCATTCGGCATGAATTGACCTTACGGTCATGAATGGATCATTGATCGTCCGAATTGCTGCTTCGGCGGACGTGCAATGCACGTCCCTACAAATGATACCATGACGCAACTTGATTACACTTTCATTACATTTTGGTGATGTTTTTTGCATCGGCGGGCGCTATGCTGAAGGCAGAAAGGGAAAGGAGAAACCCCATGAAAAAACATGTTTTCATCATTCTGCTTGCAGCGCTGCTGCTTTTTGTCGCCTGCCAGCCGACGCCGGAAAGTCCGATCGTGATCGGAAAGGACAACGAGGCAATGATCGAAAAAGCGAAGGAGACGAGCGCACCCGTACCGGTCGGGACCGCATTACGGGAGCAGCTCGGCTGTCCGGAAGTGTTTTCGGTTTCGATTGCCGATGAAGCGAAAAAGATCAGGATCACCGGCGAAGCCCCGATCATGCTGCCGGATACGGATGCAATGCCGCTTCTGTACGTGCAGGCGGGCAGATTCGGTCAGGAACAGGTATACGCTTTCTTCCGCACGCTTACCGCTGGGCAGGAAATGTACGAGCTCCCGACCGCTACGCCCAAAGAATACATTGCGAAACACATTCAGGAGGAACAGGAACAGTTGGATCAGCTCTTAGCGGACGGCAAGGGCGAGGACGACTTTGAGGTCCGCGCATACCGGGAGAACATCCAGGCGCTTGAGAAGGAGTATCAGACGGCGCCCGAAACGGTTGCGCTCGTGCCGAACGACGGCACGCTGAAGCCATACGAATACACGTTTGCGGGCAAGCAGCGCGGAACGGGAACCTCGGTTCTGGCGATCGGCAAGCCCTTTACAAACGAAGGCAGCTGGTTTCAGGTGACCAACGACGCCGATTATGCCGACGCAGGCAGCTATACCTTTATCGACGAGGACGGCAACGAGCAGTCTTTATCGCCCATGAGTTCGTCCAATCTGGAGTATGCCCGGGAGAGCGGTCATATGGTCGGCTCTTATACCGGGAGTACCGCCCTGCTGGACGTCACCGGGCAAAGCGAAACCGGTGAAGCCGCCGTGCTTCCGGACGGAGTCATGATAACTGGGTATTTGGAGCCGGAAACCCTGCTTCTTTCCGTCACGCCCGCCGAAGCCAGACGGCAGGCGGAAACGCTGATGCAGGAATGCGGGGTGACGGATATGTTCGTGGACGGCGTATATCTTCTGACCGATCGGCAGCATATCGATCCCGAATGGTGGCGGGAGGAAGACCTTGCGGAACTGCGCGCCAAGCCCGAGCAACAGGTATACGCCGTGCGTTTCTTGCGGCAGGCGGAAGGCGTTCCGGTGGAAGGCTATTTCGGCGCCAGCCAGGCGCGGACCGACGACAGCGGCTACGGACCGGAGTGGTTTTATGAGGTGCTGGAGGTTGGCGTCGACGACGGCGGCATACAGTCCGTATACTGGGTCGCGCCGCTGACGACGGAATCCGTCATCACCGATCACGCCGCGCTCCTGCCGTTTTCCGACGTGCGCGGGATCTTTGAAAAGATGCTGCCCGTACGCTATGCAAACTATGCGGCGGATCTGGAATGGGATATCGAAATCGAGGAGGTACGGCTGTGCCTGTGGCGTATCTTTGATCGGAATTCCTTTACCCGCGGAATTCTGGTCCCGGCATGGTGCTTCTACGGCAGGATCAACGGGGACAGCGGCACCGAGTTTCAGCCGATCCTGATCGTCAACGCCGTCGACGGCACAATCATCGACCCGCTGCTCGGATACTGAGCGGGGCTTACCCAAACGATGTGCAACAACTCTGCGGGGCGCCGGGGACGTCGCCCCCTACTGCGCGGCAACATCAGATTCGTGTCATCCTGAACCGCGAAGCGCGAAGGATCTTAAAGATGCTTCGTCATGATATTCCTCAGCATGACACATGAACGGAGGTATTTATGAAACGCATCATTTCCATGTTTTTGTTTTTATTGCTTCTTGTCGCCTGTCAGCCGACGCCGGACAAGCCCGCCGTGATGCAGAAAAGCTTCGACCGGCTGATCGAGCAGGCGAAGACGACCCCTGACCCAAAGATTGGGGAGGACACCGTAAAGGCGGAAGCGCATCCGACCGCACAAGGCCCGGACACGGCGACGTCCGCCGGACCCGAAGCGACCGAGACGCCGCAGGGCGAGCACATTCAGGAGACTTTTACCGGCAGAAGCGACACGTTTACGGTTTCGATCGACGCGGACGTCGAAAAGACAGAGCTTCCGATGCCGATCGTGCGCGTGTACCCGGGCGATATCGACGACGCTGCGGCGCAGCGGTTCTTCGACGTGCTGACGAAAGGGCAGAAGCTCTATACGGAAGAAGGGCTGAACTGCAAGCCCTACTATGACCGTCAGATTGCGATCGTGATGGAGGAGATCTCCTATATGGAGTCCATCAAGGACGATCCGCTCTTTTCGCAGGAATCGCTCGATGACTCGAAGCATTACCTGCGTGAGCTGCAGAAAAAGCGCAAAAAAGCGCCGGACGAACCGGGCGCGCCGGTCGAAACGGTTCACCTCGAATATAACGTGCCGACCAAGTATACGGACTTCACGAGAGGCGACTTCAGCAGCATGAGCGAGGACGAGCAGATCCGTTTCGATGTCTGCACAAATTGGAAGGGCGTAAAGAGCGACGCATTCAGCATGCGCGGTGCATGGATCGTCTATCAGAACGAGACGCCGCTGATCTTTGATCAAAAGCATATAGAACGCGTATCCTGCGCCAGAGTGACCGGACAGACGACCAAGACGCCGGACAATCCGCTGACGATGACCCCGCGCGAGGCGGAGCAGAAGGCGGCGGAGATCGTCGGCGCGTGCGGTCTTACGGACATGGCGCCGACCGCAACGTGGCTTGTTTACATCAACACCGGGGACTACGGCTCGCCGGTCCGGAACCACCCGGGAAACTATGTGTACGGGATCGAGTTTTCGCGGCTGGTGAACGGTGTGCCGGTCGCGCATCCGGCAGGCGAATCGTTCAGCGGGGACGAGGCGACGCCGCGCCCACGCTGGGTCTATGAATCCCTGTACATCGAAATCGGGAACGAAGGCATCGTGAATTTCAGCTATCGCGCGCCGCTGATCCTCGAGAATACGCTGGTCGAAAGCGCAGCGCTGATGCCGTTTTCCGAGATCATGGACATCTTCCGCAAGATGACGCCGGTGGTCTATGAATACGAATTGACGAATTCCGAGAACCTCAAGCGGATCGAGATCAAGGTGGACCGGATCACGCTATCCTTGCAGCGCGTTGCCGAACAGGACAACATTGACAGCGGACTTCTGATCCCGGTCTGGAATTTCTGGGGTGAACGAAACTATATCTATTCCGAAAGCACCTGGGATTGGGCACAGGGCGCGTCCCTGCTCAGCGTCAACGCGGTCGACGGCAGCATCATCGACGCGAAGAAGGGATACTGAGCGCGGAAACCGTCTTTCCGGACCGTGGAACAATACGTGTCATCCTGAGCCGCGAAGCGCGAAGGATCTTAAAGATGCTTCGTCATGGCATTCCTCAGCATGACACAGGAACGGAGGTATTTATGAAACGCATCATTTCCATATTTTTGCTTTTATTGCTGCTTATCGCCTGTCAGCCGACGCCTAACGAGCCGGTGGTGGTCGGCAAGGATCAAAGCAAGATGATCGAACAGGCAAGGCGGGAAATCCCGGAGGAGCAGCGTGCGATGCCGATCCGGGAACGGCTCGGCGTACCGGAGCGGCTCACATATTCCTATCACAAGGGCAATCTTACGATCGAAGCGGATGCGAAGATCGTCGTGCCGGACGGAGAGCTGCCGATCGTGCGGGCGTTTCCGACCGATTTCAGTCAGCAGACCGTGACGGACCTTTGGAACGCGCTGATCGGCGACATGCCGATGACCGCGATCGTTTATCAGCGTGCCAAACCGGAGATCGAGCAGACGATCGAAAAACTGCTTGCCGCGATCGACGGCGGCAAGTATACAGAATACGGATTTGCTTCCGAAGAAGAAGCCAAAAGCGCAATGAAGGCACTGCAGAAGATGTACCTGGAAGCGCCTGACGTCATCTCCGGCGATCCGGCGGACAGCACGCTCCGAAGGGGCGTGATTCTGGACGACGACGGAAAGGAAGTCGCGTCCAATACCTACCTGTACGCAGAATCCCAAAAGACCGGGTATCGGTTCAGCGTTTCCAACAACACGAGCAACACCGTCCCGATCGTGACAGCCTCCTATGACGAAATGGGCAGACCGGTTGGGACCGCCGTCCGCGAGGTCGGCCGCAGGGCGGGCTTTACGTTCATCAAAAACAGCGAGGCGCAGGCGCCCTGTTTTATCTGGGGCGATGAGCTGTCCTTTAACGATCCATGCCCCGCGGGAATCCCGGGAACGGTCACCGTGACGCCGCAGCGCGCAAAGGAGTACGCCGAGGCGTTTCTGAAGGATGCGAGGCTGGACGGCGCCTATGCCGTGCGGCGTGTTTTTGTCATCACGGACAGCGACGCGACCGAATTTGCCTATCGGATCGTCTGCACGCATACGGTCGGCGGCTGTCCTGTTCTGATGACCGGGAACACCGGTGAAGCCGAAAATGCCGACATGGATTTCGGCGAGGACGAAAACGACGACTATGCGGAGATCTGGCAATATGAGCAGTTCTGGATCGACGTGAACGACAGCGGCGTATATTGCGTACAGATGCATCAGCCGCTTGCGATCGGAGACGTTGTGACGGAGCGGTCGTATCTGCTGCCGTTTTCCGAGATCCGAAAGATCATGGAGAAGATGATGCCGATCATCTATGAGACGGAAGCGAAAAATCCGAGCGGCGAAAACAGCGATATACGCTATGAAAAGAGGATCAACCGCGTGGAGCTCGGACTTTGGCGCGTACGGGAACAGAACCGGATCGACCGAGGATTGCTGATTCCCGTCTGGGCGTTCTATGCGAACACCACGGAAACGTATCCGGAAATCGGCTATTCGTGGCAAACGTACCTCCCGATCCTTCTGGTCAACGCCGTCGACGGCAGCATCATCGACCCGCAGAAGGGATATTGAGCGGCGTCGCACGGAAACGCAGGGGCGCCGGACGCGGGTCCGGCGCCCCTTCGGCTATTGCCGGACCTTTTTTTCGAGGAATGCGACGGCATAGTACATCAGCGCGGCGAGAACGCAGAGGATCGCGACGGACGCCATGACGAGGTCGAGCTTGAAGACCTGCCCGCCGTAGACAATGAGGTAGCCGAGACCCGCTTTGGAAACGAGATATTCGCCGACGATCACGCCGACCCAGCTCATGCCGACCGAGATCTTCAATGCCGAAATGAGATCGGGAACGCCTGCCGGAAGCACGACCTTTGTGAAGATCTGCAGCTTCGTTGCGCCGAGCGTGCGCATCAGGAGCTGCTTTTCGTCGGTCGCGGCAAGGAAGCCGTTCAGCACTGTCACGGTCGTCACGACGAGCGAAACGAGCACGCCCATGACCACGATCGACGCCATGCCCGCGCCGATCCAGACGATCAGCACCGGACCGAGCGCGATCTTCGGAAGCGCGTTCAATACGACGAGGTACGGATCCATGACGCGGCGGAGCTTCGGCATCCACCACAGCAGCACGGCAAACAGCGCGCCCAAAAAGGTGCCGAGCAGAAACCCGAGCACGGTTTCGAGCAGCGTCGTACCGACGTGCAGCCAGAGCGAGCCGTCCGCATACAGCCGTGCGATCGCGGAGAACACCCGCGAGGGCGACGAAAGAATGAACGGATCGAACCACTTGAGGTCCGCGCCGAGCTCCCAAAGGAGCAGAAAACCCAAAAGCACGGCGATCCGGGAAAGAACGACGATGCGCGCGTCGCGGCGGATGCGGCGGAGATACTGCGCGTGCGCCTCTGAAACAGCGGTTTTTTTCATGGCTGAAGCTCCTTCCAGATGCGGTCGAAACGGTCGTGAAACTGCGGCTGACTGCGCCGCAGAAGCGGCGGCATATCGGCGGGGAAGCCGGTTTCGATCAGCTCCCTGAGCCTTGCGGGACGCGCGGAAAACACCGCGACGCGGTCCGCCATCGACACCGCCTCGGAGATATCGTGCGTAACGAGGATCGCGCTCTTGTGCTCGCCGCGAATGATGCGGTAGACCTCGTCGGAGAGGTTCAGCCGCGTCTGATAGTCAAGCGCGGAAAACGGTTCGTCCAGAAGCAGCAGATCCGGCTCAAGCGCAAGCGTGCGGATCAGGGCCACCTTCTGCCGCATGCCGCCCGAAAGCTGCTGCGGCTTATAGGCGCGGAACTCCGAAAGCCCGTATTTGTCGAGAAGCGCGAACGCGCGCGCCCGGCTTTCCCCGGTGAGGCGGTGCTGGACCTCGAGCCCTAAAAGCACGTTTCTTTCCACGGTGCGGTGGTCCAGAAGATGATCGCGCTGCAGCATGTATCCGAGCCGAAGCCCTTCGCGCGAAAAGCGGACGCCGCCGGACGAGGGGGAAAGCAGCCCCATGATCAGCGAGAGCACCGTCGTTTTTCCGCAGCCCGAGGGACCGACGATCGCCAGAAATTCCCCTTCGTATACGGTCAGATTCAGATCCTGTATGGCAAGCGTTTCGCCCGTGACCGTATGATAAGCGAGCGAAACGTCGGTCAGTTTCATCAATTCGGATTGCATACCCGATCTCCTTGTTGTGCTGATAAACTATCGTATTCCGGTTTTGATCGCGGCGTTCCGTCACAGTTCGCAGCCGTTTCGCGTATGATACAGAAAAAGAGGAGGGAAGCGTATGCGAAAACTGTGCGAACGGAAATGCAGGGCAAGACGGCTGCTGTACGTCGCGATCGGCATGGGCGCGGCGGCGCTGGTGTTCTATTGCGTGCCGTGGTGGGTGTTTCTGCTGATCGGCGTCGTTTCGCTGCTGGCGGCGGGATTCCTGCTTTTACGGCAATAGTTAACCGAAAATTCACCTTCCGCGCGGAAAAGCTGTGGTATACTGTATGTTGTAAAGGTATATCGGAGGCGGAAATGCGGAAGCTTTGGAAAATGAGACCGATGTGGATCGCGCTGATCGCGATCGTTCTGCTGATCGTTCTCGCGGCGTTCACTGCAAACGGCAGGGGGTCCGGGGACGGTCTGTTCCGCACGGCGCTGACGCCGGTCGCAGACTTTCTGCATTCCGTGCAGAAGGAGGTCGGCGGCTTCTTTACGCGCGTGTTCACGCCGGACACGCTCCGGGAGGAGAACGAACAGCTCAGGGAGACGGTGCTTCTGCAACAGCAGCAGCTTGCGCTTCTGGACGAGACCGAAAAGGAAAACGCAAGGCTGACCGAGCTGCTGAACTACGTCGAAACGAATCCGAACCTGCGCTTTGTGACCGCGTCCGTCATCGGGCGCGACAGCAATCCGTATATCGATACGATCACGCTGAACGCCGGCTCGCGCAGCGGCGTGACCGAGAAGATGGCGGTCATCACGCCGGACGGCGTCGTGGGGCGCGTTTCGGAGGTCGGTCCGAACTGGTGCCGGGTCAAGACGATGTGCGACGAAAAGATGCGCATCAGCGTCATGGTGCAGCGCACGCGCGACGAGGGCATGCTCGGCGGGCTCTATGAGCAGGACGGCGAGCTGATCGGCACGCTTCTCTATTATCTGCCCGGCAAGGCGGACGTGCGCACGGGCGATACGATCCGTACGAGCGGCATCGGCGGATTCTTCCCGAAGGGGTTATATGTCGGAACGGTCATCGCGGTCAACGAGGAGGGCAAGGGCACGCATGACGCGATCGTTTCGATGGACGTGGATTTTCTGCATCTTGAGGAAGCGCTGATCGTAGTCGGCGTGGATGAGGCGATCGGATGAAGCGGCGGCTTCTGCTCATACCCGCGGCGCTGATCGCGGTATTCCTGGACGCGTTCGTGCTGCCGGCGCTGTCGCAAAACGGGATCCGTCCGCTGTTTACGCTGAGCCTTTCGATGGCGGCGTCGGCGGCGATGTCGGTGCAGGACGGCATGCCGGTCGCGTTTTTCTGCGGACTGCTGACCGATCTGTTCTGCAATCCGTATATCGGACTGTCTGCGGCGGCGTATCTGACCGCCTGCGCGATCATGTACGGCTTTGTGAAAAAATGCGGACAGCAGCGCGGGCTGTTCATCCCGTTCGCGCTGGTCGGCGCGGTCGCTGCGGAAACGCTGATCTTTGCATTCTCGCTTGCGATCGGCGCGCGGTTCGACGGGCTTCGGCTGCTCTCCGCGACCCTTCCCTCGATCGTGCTGGAATCGCTTCTGGTCTATCCGATCGCGGCGCTGTTCCGTGCAAGGGAGAAAGGCGGCTTCGCGCACAGATGAAACGCGGTGAAAAGGGAAAACTGAATACCCGCATCTGGATCCTGATCGGGATCTTTGTCGTCATGCTCGCCGTGCTGCTGATCTTCCTGGACAAGCTTGCCATCCGCGAGACGGAGGCGTATTCGGCGGCGGTGCAGCAGACGACGGAGGTCACGACCTACCAGTCCGGCAACCGCGGCACGATCACCGACCGCAACGGCGTCGTGCTCGCCTATGACGAGACGACCTACAACGTACTGTTTTACCGCGATCCCTCTAACCGCACGCCCGTCGACAGCGCGCGCTACACGCATTCGCTGATCGAAGCGATCCGCATCATCGAGGAAGGCGGCGGCAAAACGATCGACACGTTCTATATCAATATGCTTTCCGACGGCACGTTCGTATACGACTTCCGCACGTCGGATCCGTCCGTCGCGGCGGCGCGCAAACGGAACTTCGTCGACGCATGCAACTTTTCAAATCCGGACCTTTCCGCGGAGGAGGCGTACCGCATCCTGCGCAATTCGTGGTGCATTCCCGACAACATGCCGTTCGACGAGGCGAAGAAGATCATGTCGATCCGGCAGGAAGCCGTCATGAACAGCTACCGCGCGTTCGAGGGCGTTCGCATCGCATACGACGTTTCGCTGGCGGTCGTGACGGAGCTCGATATGGCGAGCGACCGGCTCACCGGCATCCTCACCGAAAAGAGCAGCTACCGCGTATACCCGTACGGGCATACGGCGTCGCATATCATCGGGTATCTTTCCAAGCAGGTCACAAAGGATATGACCTCCATCGGCTATTCCTATGAGGATTTCCGACCGTTTGACGGGAAGGGGAAGGAGACCCGAAGCATGCTGGATCTCGGCTATTCCTACAACGATCTCGTCGGCGTGGCGGGCGTGGAAAAGACGATGGAAGCGTACCTCACTCCGCATCTGTACGGGCGGCTCGGCACGACGCGTATTCTGAAGAACAAGCGCGGCGCGATCGTCGAGGTGCTGGATTCCACGCAGCCGACCGACGGCATGAACGTACAGCTCACCATCGACATCGAGCTGCAGAAGGTCTGCGAGGAGGCGCTGCTCGAAAACATCGCGGAAACGCGCACAAAGCAGGAGCGGCGCATCCAGTCCGATCTCGATCGGTACGAAAGGCTGAGCGGCGGGCATGTGGAGAACATCAAGCTTGCGGAGACCGGCGCGGTCCTCGTCATGAACGTGAAGACCGGCGAGATCCTTGCGCTTGCGTCGTACCCGGATTACGATCCGAACATGTTCACCGACGGGATCGACGAAACGGAATATGAACAGCTGTTCGGCGCAAAGAGCAATCAGCCGACGCTGAACCGCGCGATCGGCATCCGCACAGCGTCCGGCTCCGTCTTCAAGATGGCGACCGGGCTTGCGGGACTGATGGAAGGCAAGCTTACCGTGAGCGAAATGATCTCCGACCATTCGCCGTACTACTACTTTGTCGACGATCCGACGACCAAGGTCGAACAGAACGCGCCGAGCTGCTGGATCACGAATACCGCAAAGCACGCGAACCTGACGCTGTCGCGCGCGCTGACCGTTTCGTGCAACTATTTCTTCTACACCGTGGCGGACCGCGTCGGGATCGAGCGGCTGAACTACTGGGCGGGCATGCTCGGCATGAAGGGCACGACCGGCGTCGAACTCCCCGGCGAGCTTTCGGTGCAGATCGGCGGTCAGAAGGCGCGCTACGACTGCGAGAAGCCGCTTTCCGAACAGACCTCGGCATTGCCGCGGCTGATCTATAACCGCATCTACAATCTGCTGCGTTCGATCCGCGATCAGCGGGAGCTGCAGATCTCCGACGAAAAGCTCAGAACGTGCGCCGACCGGCTTTTGCGGCTGATGGACGGCGAGCAGCGCGAGCGCGGCGCGGAGATCCGCGAGATCCTCAAGGAGGAAATGAACATCCCGACCGGCGTGTCCTACGCGCATACGAGCTGGATCGTTTCGATCTCGACGTGGCTGGAGGAGCTTCGCTGGAAACCGACCTACACGATCCAGACGGGGATCGGGCAGGGCGTTATGCTGGTCACGCCGATCTCGATTGCGCGGTACGTCGCGGCGATCGCAAACCGCGGAACGGCTTACCGCGCGACGGTGCTCAAGGAGGTCGACAGCGCGGACGGGACGGTCTGGTTCCGGAATCAGCCGGAAGCGGTCGAATCCATCGACGCGCCGGACGCGTACTGGGACGCGATCCTCGAGGGCATGCGCGGCGTCGTTTCGCCGGAGGACGGCGGCACGGCATCGTCGGTCTTTTCGATGGCGTTCGCGTACAAGGGCTATCTTGAGCGCATCAGCGGCAAAACGGGAACCGCGCAGACCGCGGCGACGAACAACATCGATATCGAGAACACGTGCTGGTTTGCGGCGATCACCCCGCGTGAGGATCCCGAGATCGCGATCGTCGTGTTCATCCCGAACGGGCTTTCCGGAAGCTCCGGCGCGACGGCGATCGAACGCATCGTGACCTACTGGTACGAGCGGCAGGAAGCGCCCGCGGAATGAGATGCAACAGAAATGCAACATAGTTATGAAATTTTGTTGAACAACGGATATTTACGCTTGCGCATTTTTGAAAAGCGCGATACACTTTCGGTATGGAAAAGCAAAAACTGACGATTCCTTACATCATTCGCAACTGGAACAGCCTCAGCGTCGCGAAGAAACGCGCGATCCTGACGGTGTTGATTTTTGCTGTCGCTTTATTGCTGATTGTTGTCGCCCTGATCATCGGAATATCCTCCTGCTCGTGCGCGGGCAGGGCGCAGAGCGCTTCCGAGCCCGCAGCGGAGATCCCCGCGCTTTTGCGCATGCCGGAGACGGATCGGTCCGCGGAGGCGGAGCCGGTCGAGCCTGCGGACAATACGGACCCGAACGCGCCGGACGATCCGTATGAACCGGGCGAGGATCCGACCGAGCCGGGCGATTCGCAGACGACCCTGTACGAGACGCTGAAGAAGCACGACAAGGGCGAAAGCGTCATGAATCTGCAGTCGCGGCTGATGGATCTCGGGTATCTCGAGATCGAGGAGCCGACCGATTATTACGGAAATTCCACCGAATACGCCGTGTCGCTGTTCCAGCGTCAGCACGGACTCAAGCAGGACGGCGTAGCGGGAGAGCAGACGCAGAGCCTGCTGTACAGCAGCGAGGCGCAGCACTATATGCTGCTCGAGGGCGCAGAGGGCCGCGACGTCAAGATGCTGCAGGAGCAGCTGGTCGATCTCGGCTATATGGATGAAAGCGACGTCGACCGCGTATACGGCGAAAAGACCGTCGAGGCGGTCAAGGCGTTCCAGAAGCGCAACGGACTGACCGCGGACGGCAAGGCGGGCGAGAAGACGCTTGAAAAGCTGTTCGGCGAGGATCCGAAGATCTCGAAATCGCTGGAGGCAAAGCTGAAGGAGGAGTCCAAGAACACCTCCAGGAGCACGCCCAAGACCACGCCGAAGGCGACGGCGAAGCATACGTCCAAGGCCACGGCGAAGGCGACCTCGAAAGCGTCCTCCAAGACCACGTCCAAAGCGACGGCCAAGGCGACGCCGAAGCCGACGCCGAAGGTCACGCCGACGCCGAAATACGACACCAGGATCGACACGCTCATCAAGGTCGCGAAGTCCAAGCTCGGCTGCGAATACGTGCTCGGCGACAAGGGACCGGATTCGTTCGACTGCTCCGGCTTCGTCTATTACTGTCTGAAGCAGGCGGGGGTCAGCGTGAGCCGCATGGACGCCAACGGCTTTTCAAAGGTCAGCCGCTGGAAGAATATCTCGAGCATCAGCGATCTCAAGAAAGGCGATCTGGTGTTCTTCTGCAGTGAGAAATCCAGCCGCGTCAGCCACGTGGGCATCTACATCGGCGGCGGAGAGATGATCGACGCGTCGAGCTCAAGCGGAAAGGTCGTGCAGCGTTCGGTTTCCACCAACTACTGGAAAAAATACTTTGTCAACGCAAGACGTCCGTGGAACTGACGCTCTTTACGCATTTTTTACAAAAACCGCCGGAAAAAATCCGACGGTTTTTTTGCATATTGTGAAATAGTATGTTATAATATCCGTGAATGCTATGAATGGGGATGGGACAATGGATACAAAAACGATTATGCAGCAGATCGAGCTCGTTCTGAAACGCGATGCGCAGGTTTCTCTCGGGGAGGCGACGGTGCAGCAGCTCCATGCAGCGCTTGCCTCGGTCGTGATGGGCGCGATCGCCGATCCGTGGTACGAGAGCCGCCATGCGCATGAGCGCACGAGAAGCACCTACTATTTTTCCGCGGAGTATCTGGTCGGCCGCATGGTGTACAACAACCTGTTCGCGCTCGGCATCCTCGACGAGGTGAAAAAGGAATTTGCGGACCGCGGGCTGGATCTTGCGATGTTTGAGGACATCGAGGACGCGGCGCTCGGCAACGGAGGTCTCGGCCGTCTTGCCGCATGCTTCCTGGATTCCGCCGCCACGATGAATCTGCCGCTCGACGGGTACGGCATCCGCTACAAGTACGGTCTCTTTAAGCAGACCTTCACGAACGGCTTCCAGACCGAGAGCGCGGACGACTGGCAGCGCTTCGGCGATCCGTGGAGCCGCCGCCGCGACACGCACGAGGTCCTTGTGCGCTTCTCCGATCAGACGGTGCGCGCCGTGCCGTACGACATGCCGATCATCGGCTATCATACGGACAATATCGGAACGCTGCGCCTCTGGCAGAGCGAAGCGGTCGAGGACTTTGACTTCCAGAAATTCAACAACCAGGAATACGCGGTCGCCGTGCTCGAAAAGAACGCGGTCGAGGACATCACGCGCGTGCTGTACCCGAACGATACGACCACCGCGGGCAAGCGTCTCCGCCTGAAACAGCAGTACTTCCTGTCCTCGGCGTCGCTGCAGGACCTGATGTTCCGCTTCAAGCGTGAGAACCGCCCGATCACCGAGTTTTCCGAGCTTGTTTCCATCCAGCTCAACGACACGCATCCGACGGTCTCCATTCCGGAGCTGATCCGGCTGCTGATGCTGGAGGGACTCAGCTTTGACGAGGCGTTCGGCATCGCGCAGAAGACCTTCTCCTATACGAACCATACGGTCATGCAGGAAGCGCTCGAGAAATGGGACGTCAACCTGTTCCGCGATCTGCTGCCGGAGATCTACGACATCATCTGGCGCATCAACACGAAGCTGTGCGGCGAGATCATGGCGAAGGGGCTCAACTGCGAGCCGTACGCGATCGTGTCGAACAACATCATCCGCATGGCGAATCTCGCCGTATACGTCTCGAGCTGCGTCAACGGCGTTGCCGAGATCCATACGCAGATCCTGAAGGACGACGTTCTGAAGATCTGGTATCAGGTCTATCCGGAACGCTTCCAGAACAAGACGAACGGCATCACGCAGCGCCGCTGGCTCGGACTGTGCAATCCCGAGCTTTCAAAATACATCACCGAGCGCATCGGCGGGGGCTGGATCACCGATCTCGAACAGCTCAAAGGTCTGAAGGCGTTTATGAGCGATGCGGACGTCGATGAATTCATCGAGGTCAAGCGGGAGAAGAAGCGTCAGCTCCGCAAGCTGATCCGGGAACGCGAGGGCGTCGATCTGCCCGAATCGTTCTGCTTCGACGTGCAGGTCAAGCGCATGCACGAGTACAAGCGTCAGATCCTGAACGCGTTCGCGATCCTCGATCTCTACTTCGGCATCAAGGACGGACGCATCAAGGACTTTACGCCGACGGCGTTCATCTTCGGCGCAAAGGCTGCGCCGGGCTATCTCCGCGCCAAGGCGGCGATCAAGTTCATCAACGAGATCGCGAACAAGATCAACAACGATCCCGACGTGAAGGACCTGATGCGCGTGGTCTTCGTGCACAACTACAACTGCTCCTATGCCGAGCACATCATCCCGGCGGCGGATATTTCCGAACAGATCTCGCCTGCGGGCACCGAAGCGAGCGGCACCGGCAACATGAAGCTGATGCTCAACGGCGCGGTCACGCTCGGGACCTTCGACGGCGCGAACGTCGAGATCGTGCAGGAGGCGGGCGAGGAGAACAACTATGTATTCGGCTACAGCGTCGACGATCTCAACGCGCTGCGTCCGCACTACAATCCGAAGGCGATCTACGACTATGAGCCGCGCGTGCGCCGCGTAGTCGACGCGCTGATCGACGGCACGTTCTCCGACAACGGCACCGGCGTGTTCACCGATCTGCACCGCTCGCTGCTGTTCGGCAACGGCTGGCAGAAGCCGGACTATTATTTCGTGCTGCAGGAGATGCTGCCCTACATCGACCGCAAGATGGACGCGCTGAACGATTATAAGAACATCCGTGCGTTCACCAGAAAGTGCATCGTCAATACGGCGAGCGCAGGCAAGTTCTCGTCGGACCGCACGATCCGCCAGTACGCGAACGAGATCTGGCACATTCAGGAGCTGCCGCATCATGACGGCATCAAGCTCTGGTAAAAACCGGCGTTTCAGGCGGCGATCGCAGGGTCGCCGCTTTTTTTTTCCGGTTTTTTGAAAAAAACGGAAGAAAAACCGGAAATTGTTGCAGTTTAGATACATTTTGGACGCAAATATGTGTTATAATGATCGCACAAGATCGAAACCGTATATTTGCAGTGGGGGAAAAAAGACCGATGAACGATCCGAAATCCATACTCGATGAACTGAAAAAAGCCGTCGTCGGCAAGGACAACGTGCTGATCATGGCGCTTCTGGCGATCCTTGCACGCGGACATATTCTTCTCGAGGACATTCCCGGCGTCGGCAAGACGACGATGGCGCTCGCCTTCTCGAAAGCGCTGGGGCTCGAATACCACCGCGTCCAGTTTACGCCGGACGTTCTGCCGAGCGACATCGTCGGGTTTTCCCTGTACGACCGTGAAAGCGGGCAGATGACCTATAAGCCCGGCGCAATCCTGTGCAACCTCTTTCTTGCGGACGAGCTGAACCGGGCGACGAGCCGTACGCAGTCCGCGCTGCTTGAAGCGATGGAGGAGGGCAACGTGACCGTCGACGGCGTCACACATCCCGTTCCGGATCCGTTCGTGGTCATTGCCACACAGAATCCGGTCGGCGCAAGCGGCACGCAGCTTTTGCCGGATTCGCAGCTCGACCGCTTCATGGTGCGGCTGACGCTCGGCTATCCGCGTCCGAGCGACGAGCTCGACCTTCTGAACCGCAAGCAGCAGGGCAATCCGCTGGACCGTGTGCAGTGCATTGCGGACAGCGAAGGACTGAAGCGGATCCGCGTCGCGATCGACAACACCTTTGTCGACAAGAAGATCATGGATTATGTGATCCGGCTGTCGAACGCGACCCGCTCGCACACGTCGATCCTGCAGGGCGCAAGTCCGCGCGCATCTTTGGCGGTCGTTTCCATGGCGAAGGCGGCTGCATGGGTGCAGGGACGCGACTATGTGATCCCGAACGACGTGAAGCTGATCTATCCCGCAACGGTCACGCACCGTCTGATCCTGACGCCCGAAGCAAAGGCGTCCGGTCAGACCGCGGAGGCGATCCTGAACGACATCATGGCGCACACCGCGCCGCCTGCCGTGCGGGGATGATTTTCCGCAGGGTGACATACGGCACGACGGTCATTGCCGCGGCTGCGCTGCATATCGCTTACGGGCAGTATGTGACATACTACATACTGCTGTTTTTGCTGCTGCTCCCGATCCTTTCCCTGCTTCTGAGCCTCCCCGCGATCCTTCTGTCGCGCGCGGAGCTGTCGGGCGGCGCCGACGTGCAGCGCGGACGCGCCTGCGAGGTGCGGCTTACGCTCAGCTGCCGCTTTTTCCTGCCGCCGGACGTGTACAAGGTGAAGATCGAACACCGGAACCTGTTCCTCGAGCCGAAAGGCACGCGGGAGAAGGTCTGCATCTACTGCGAACGGAGAGCGGAGCAGGTCTTTGAACCCGACACCGAACGGCTCGGAACGATCACATATCGCATCCGTTCGGCGCGCGCATGCGATTATCTCGGACTTATCGCGATCCCGATCCGCCGGAGCGGAACGGTCGCGCTGACGGTCTTGCCGAATGCGGAACAGCCCGTGCCGATGCCGGAGCTTCTCGTCAGCTCCGA
>CAMVGD010000006.1 GCA_947166925.1 uncultured Clostridia bacterium
TACATCAGCTCGTCCGGCAGATTGAACATCTGCTTGATCAGCTCCGGGTTCAGAAGCAGCCCGTAGAGCGAGAAGCCGAACGCCGCGACCACGCCCGCGCTTTTGCCGCGCAGCAATTTGAACAGAAGCATGAGCAGCGCAAGCACGAGCGTGTACAGCAGCATCAGGAGGAAAATCGTCTCGGCGCATTGGTACGGACGCGACATTTCAAGCGTCTTGACAAGGGCGGGCAGCGCGACCGCCTTGCCCGCGCCGGAATAGCCGAGGATCGCCGCCGTCTCCGACCACATATTGCCGATAAAACTGTTCTGCATGCAGATCAGCGTCGTTGCGATCAGAATGAACACCATATAGATGAGCGTCGCAAGGACGAGATACACAAGCTGTCCCCACGCCCATGTCGACCGCTTCATGCGCACCAGATAATACGGTACGCCTGCGCCGAGGAACGGGATATCTGCAAAGAGCAGGACCAAGAGCAGAGAGATCAAAAGCACGGAGTTTGCGTCGCCGAAGGTCCAGACGAACGGCTCGAACGCCTGCATCGCCGTGTTCATGTCGTAGGCGAAGCTCGCCGCCTTGTCCGAGAGCAAAAAGCACAGAATGAACGCGAGCGCGAACGTCAGTACGATGCGAACGTTGCCGCGCCACATGCGGAAGTTATAGCGCACGACCGCCCAAATCTGTGAAAGCGAATAGAGCACGCGGTTTTCCTTCCGCACGCAGACCGGCTTGACGCGCTCGATGCGGCGGCTCAGCAGCTTTTGCGAAAAATCCTGCGCCGCGTAGTGTTTCTTCTGCCGCTTGTCGTCGCGAAGCTCCGTCTGCGAGGTCATGTAAAACACAAGCTGCAAAATGAGCACGAGCATCAATAGCGTCAGCGCCGCGCTCTTGCCCTCCAGCGGCCACGCGCCCTGCATCGTCAGATAGTTTTTCGGGTTCAGCATGAAGGTCGTGCGGAAGTAGCGCTCCTGCAAAATGATGAGCACATAATAGAAGATGAACGGCGCGGCATATGCAAGGTACACGTTTTGCGTGAGCGACGAGCAAAGAAGCCCGACGCTTGCCCACATCGCGCCGGAAAAGAAGAACAGGAATAGGCGGAGGATGATATCGGGGATCTTCGATTCGACTGCGTACTCGCCATAAACCTCGATCGGCGAGAACACGAGCGCGAAGATGCCGAGCGCCGTGAGGATGCCGAGCACGAGCGCAAGCCCGCCGGAGACCGCCGCGCCGATGCCCTTGCCGAGGATGTAGCGCTGCACGGTCGTGCGGGTGAGATACGGTTTCAGGTAACCGGATTTCACGTCGTCGGTAAATGCGGTCGTATAGGGGATGGCCGCGAGGATCGGCACGGCGAACAGGATGATGTCGCTCGATAGTGCGTTCAACAAAAGTTCACGGTGATAGCCATACAGTACATGGACTTTCTCCATGCGAAACACGGAAAGCGCGTCCGAAAACGCGCCGATGATTAGGCACAGCACCATGCCGCCATACGCGATCAGAAACGGCCTTGAAAAGACCGCCCGTTTGATGTCACCTATAATCTGAATCAATCGCTAATCCTTTCATTTACTAAGTATCATCCGGAAATACTAACGCATATATTATATTTTTTCTCCTATTTATGATCGGCGTCTGTCTGGATAAACTCGCCAGTTACCGCATTGATCATAAAATCCGAATACTGCACAAGCCCGGTTTTTGTCTCCGAGCGAACTGTTACAAGCCATGCAGGAATGCTGCTTCCTATATCCTCTTCATTCTTTGTCCTGATGACACAGTAGCCGAGCGAAATGTCTGTTACTTCTGCCGCCTTCAATTTGTCAGCCGACCAGGAAAATTCGGAACGCAGCCGACCTTCCAGCACGGTCCATATCTTTTCAAAGGGAAGAAGTTCAATGTTGTCGTTACGCACCTGCATCAGTTCGGATCGACCCTGCCATTGCACATACCAAATGCCCTGACTGTCTACATACATGGAAATACTCTCTTGCGGCCACTGTCTGTTATATTGCTGTGCTGGTGTCAAAGAATCATACTGCTGTGCAAAACATGGCATACCATCAATGGATTTTCGATATACAAGGAACCATCCTTGCGACAACTCTTCATAGGTATATCCGTTCAAATGTACAGCTTTCTGCGTTTCCGCAGGAGAAAGCACCATGTCCGTTGCTCCCAGCGCTTTCATGAGTTGCTCTGCCTTCTTCTCCGCTTCTGCACGGGTCAGGGAGACGTTTTGCAGAATTCGACCGGGTCTTGCACCGATATGGTCACCCGCATAAACAAGGTCTTCCGTCACTATGAATATGTTTGTTTCATTCAGAACGAATCCGTTGCCATCCTCCAAAGGAATGAAGTTAAACCATGATTGCAGTGCTTCATCATAAAAGTGACAGTAATTCGTTTCTTCCTTTCCCGCAAGAAACGCATCCCAATTATACTGTTCCGTTTCCGGATCATTCTCCGTGAGCTCTATTTCCTCCACAAGCATTTCCTCAATCGAGGGAAAGCCCTCAGTTCGAAAATCTCGGTTGACGGATTGTGCGTGGGCATCGTCTTTTACAAATGCCAGCATTTTTAACAATTCTGTTTTTGCCGGCATGTAGGCATTACTGAATACTTGCCCGTTTTCCGCAAAGTATAGACAGACTGAACGCATTTCTTCCTTGCTGAAGGGAAGCTGCCTAACTCGATAGACAGGAAATGTCAATGTATCCGGAACCTGAATGAATACATCAATGGAGATATTCGGTGCATTGTCTCCTAAGGGGATCGTTTTATGAATCTCCTCAGGAATGCCATATTGAGTCTGTATGGATACAAACGACTGCGATCCGTCTGCATTCTCGGCATCGGATGTTCCTATCGGGATCGGTTTTGCAGATGCGTCTATAATCTTATCCAAACGGTCATCGCTTCGATTGACGATGATCTCTTGATGCGGCGTCGGTTGACAGGATAAAAACAACAAAAAAACGCAAAGCAGTAAAACCCAAATATAAGAATGTTTAGGGCATCTTTTTTTCATCACAAACCTCCTACATATATGAAAGAACATAGAAGAATGGCTGAAACCATTCTTCTGCTTTTTCTATGTTAACTATGATATGCAGTATATTCTCCTTGAATTGGCATATTGATAATACCATTATCATATGGATTATAAACCGTCAGTCCAATTTTCTTTGTCGTTTTAGCTGTTGTAAATTGACACGTAGTAGTCGGTTCCATCGATGGGATTTTTGTTTTTACTGTGTGCAGATACACTCCACCAGCGCAAAACTGATATTGATACGATGCGGGATGGGATGTCTCAGGCAAAGAACAACTTATGACTGTGTCAACTGCCTTAGTCCAAGTATATGCATACCGAACAGTTTTCTCGAATGTATAGTAATGATATAGTGTTCCTGCGCTGTAACTTCTCATATCAATCGGAGCATCGGCATAGGAGACCCCGATTGAACATACCAATATTACTATGCATAAAATATAGTTGAGAACATATCTTTTTTTCATTATTATATCTCCTTTTCAATAATAATAGCAATTCTTCTCATTTGTGCTAGATGGTTTGCCTGTTGTACAATGTTTCCAAAATGCTAATGAGTACTCATTTCTGACCATAACAGAAAGAAAGTATGGTATTCTTTTGATAAGTTCAGCACCCTTGGCATTATATTACATTCGACAGGAAGCGATTGCACATTATTCCAAGGTGACCCGGCTGCCGTCGATCGCGCTGACGGCGAGCAGCATCGGCGGGGTCGATTGGCGGTATTTTTCGGTGAACGGTATCGTGAGGGTATCGAAATCCGGCCAGTAGAAGTCGAATGCCATCAGCCAGATCGGGGCAAGCACCGTTTTTCCGTTGCTCAACCGCTGCGGAGCGACCGTCAGGATCATCTTTGTCATACAATAATGCGTTGCGGAAAAGCCGTCCACATGCCCGATCCCCGCGAGCAAAAGTCGCCGGACGTCCTTCTGCACCTGTTCAAACGGAAGCAGCTGCACGTTTTCGTTCAGACATTCCTCCACGGAATACGGATTCTCCCATAGGAAGAATTGGACGCCGTTCTCGGTCACGTATACCTCGATTTGTTCCGTTTTCAGCTTCGCCGAATATGCGGAATCCTCGTCAAACCGAAGGAAGCCGCCGTCGTCAATCGGTGCTGGATGGAAATACGACGCATATGAATTCGTGCGCACAAAGTAGACTATGTATCCTTCGTTCAGCACGGACAAATCGATGCCATTGAACATGCGGCAAGGCTCTGAATACGCAGGATTCACGCCTTCGATGCCGACCGTCTCAAGAAATGCTTCCGCTTGCTTCACCGCGTTTTCCTGCGAAATCTTCGGACGGTACGTCACGCTTCTGTCTGCATCCCACAATTCATTCACTTCCCAATGAAGCGGCTGAATAATGCCGTAAAAATTACGGCTCAGCTCAATTCTGTTTGCATTGTATGATGCCTGTGCTTCGGTGCCGTCGTTCAGCAACAGAATACCGGTCGGAAGATCCAAATTGACATCGGTATATTCCTTATGCGGCGCGTTTTGCATATTTCTGCGCGCGCTGTCGATCGCGTTCTGCTGCAGATCCCACGAAACATATTTGACCGTTCCGTCCGAGGAACGCTTTTCCGCACCGCGTACCGACGCCGCAAGCTCTGCTTCGTAATCCTCATAGGCATAGCCTTGCTGCGTTCGCACCTTGACCGCGTCGGGAATCAGCGCCGAAAAGATCGTGCGATACTGCTCCTTGCTGATCGAATGCTGCTCAATGCGGTAAACGGGGAAGGTCGTCTGGTTTGCGGTGATGACGTCCGCGTCGATCTTGATCTTCATGTTGTCGTTGCCGAGCATATCGTCCCAATGCGAAACCGTCAGAGACTGTCCCTCGCCGTTGACCAGAAATGGCATAAGGGCAGGATCGACCACATTGGTACTTTCGGGTAGCGCGACCGTTTGATTTTCTTCCGGAACCGGGGTTGCCTCGATCTGCTCCTCGATCTTGTGATCGCCGCGGTTGACAACGTATTCCTCCTCCGGCGTCGGCTGACAGGCACAGAGCAGAAGAAGAAACACAAGAAAAAGAAATCTGGTTTTATAAAGCATAAATAATCCTTTCTGGCGAAGAACCTCTTTCATAGTATCATACTCCTTTCGTTGTTTGATTCGATCGTAAATATAAATAATACTCTTGCATAATCAATTGTTTACAGACGAGGGAATTCGGTTCGCCTGATAAAAGCATATCTTATACCATCATACGCATCCCTCCCGAATTGACTATTCTCTTTATTTGCAGTATAACAAACCACAAATAAAAAATGTTGTGTTTTGCATGAAACGACATAAAACATGCAGTTTTGGTCAATCATTTGATTTTAAAAAGGCTATTTTTTGTTTGATAACCGTCGGAATTTGTAGCAATGCTACAATACATATACCTGTTTCAATACAAGTTATAGAGGCACAGCACCATGCCTCCGAACGCGATCAGAAACGATCGCCCGAATACTGCTCGTTTGATGTCACCTAATATTTGTTTCATTCATATTTCTGTTTGTATAACTATGCTTATTACATGTTCGTAGAGCGGTCTAGTCTTTCCTGCTATATTGGCAACGTTCTGCTACTAATATCGATTCATGGAGATAATGTGGCAACACTCGATAGTCATATTGTGATTACCTGAGAATACACAGTTGTAGATTCAACATAAGAACCGCTAGAGTCATATACTCGAACATATGCTTTACAGCGATACGTGCCAGATACCAATCCGGATTTGGTTTTGCTTAAGATGACACCGGTAATACCGTTTCCTGAACTGTTCCAACTTGCAATAGTGTTCCAAGTGTTGCCGTTCTTCTTTTGCAATGAAAGCGTTACATATAAATAGTATTCAGAAGAATTCGCGTATGCGGTGGCCTTGCATTTTGCGGTGTTGCTTGATATGTTCAGAGAAGCGGATGCTCGACTTAGTCCGATGAATCTTTCCTCGATTAGGGTTCCTGAACTCTCGTGTTGGCTTTCTTCTGCGACAGAAAAAGAAACGGATGAAAATACAAGCAAAAATGATAGCAAAAGAATGGTTATTTTTTTCATATAAAAACCTCCTGCGTCTTCTATTACCTATATCGACGCAAGAGGCAAAAGCGCAACAGCTATAACAATGAATTAATGTAAATAATTGGCAATTTTAATTAGTTCCATTTTATCAATATTCCCATCGAGAACAAATATCATTTCATCTGAAGACCAAACGATACTGGTCATTTCCTTTTTTGTTACCAGCTCTGCTTGTTCTCCGTTAACAAACACTTGCTCTATGCTATCGGCATTCTCCGAATCAATTTGCAAAACACCTGACGATGGGATCACATCAAGTCGGAAGAATTGATCATCTTCATTCATATATACTAACGAATATCCGTTTTCTTCATAGTCTTCTATTTCTATCGAGAACCCATCTGGAACATAGCCGAGCGTATAACGCTTTACTTCCGGATTTTGCACCTTTTCATAATCCGAAAGGTGATACTCCGTAAAAGAAGGGAACACCTTCCCGATCAGCTCTGTAATCCATTTGCGTCCCGCTTCGGTAGTGGAAGGAATCATGACAAGCAGAATGATAACAGAAGCAACAGCGATTGCAACTTTCTTGACTGTAGGCGTATACCAATGCCGCTCCTTAGAGGGCTTCTTGTTTTTGATAGCAGCGAAAAAACGGGCGCGCGCTTCCGGTGATGCCTTTTCACACGGTTCCGCGTTATCCGCATCAATAAGCTCTTGTCCATCTCGCTGTGCCGCAAGAAGTACGGCGGCCTTAAGTTTTTCTTCTTTATTCTTCATCTATTCTGCCTTCACATAACTCACAGATTTTTCTTCTTGCCCGCGTCAAGTATTGTCTCACACTTGCTTTCCCGATCCCAAGCTCTTTTGCAATCTCGCCATCTGTCAGGCTTAATATGTATTTTGCCTCGATTACATATCGGTAATGGTCGGGCAGTTTGCGAATCGCTTCGGACAATTCCCCGACAGACAGGTTCTCAATCGCTTCTTCTTCCGTGTTCGCAATTGTGCTCGAAACAGAAACGAAACTATTGTCATCATCAAGACTGCCGGAGAGATGCTTCTTTCGAACATTCTGCTCTTTGAAATAATCATAGCATCGTCTCTTAATACTTATATCGAGAATATGGCGTAATGTGCAACAGTCCATTTGTCGGAACTTCTGGATATGCTTAACAACGTACAGAAAAACATCCTGTACGAGATCCTCCGGGACCTGATTGTTCTGCGTAATCGCAGCAGCTTTTTTGCACAGTCGAACGTAATGTGCGTCAAACAACTGCTCAAGAAAAGCACGATCGTCTTCTGATTCAATTGTCTGGAGTAACAAAAGAAACATGGTTTTCGCCTCATTATCGTTATTGTCATTTTACAAGTTTGTTATCGTTTGTCAATGGTGTGGAGATAATAACTGTGACTTTTGATCATACCTATCCGTTACTTATAAACACTATAATTTGACAAAATATCCATTGAGAATGCTATTCTTTTTTATTGCGCTCTTAGTTCCCTGCGATCTTCGCCCGCGTGAGCGAGCCGCTGAACGTCTCAAAGATGACAAAGGACTTCGGGATTTTCGGTTTCCATTTCTTCTCGAACGATTCCGTGCCCCATTGCGTGCTGAAATTGCATACGGGGAACAACACCCATTCCGTATCGGGCTGACGGTTTGCATACAGATAGCATAGCACGGCTTCGGTGACTTCCCGCATCCGATCGGAGAGCGGCATATCGATTAGCCGCCGCATCAAAGCGGGCGGAAGGACGACCGGTGTGTCGGATAACGGACCAGCATCGAGCGCGGAGGCAAGCACATCATCGAAGCGCAGCGTCCATGCGCCTTTCGTGTTCGTCTGGAAGATCGGCACCTGAAACTGCCGTACCTTCTGTACCCACCGCGTACCGAACCCACGGGATAAGCCTTCGATCAGGGTGTGGGTATTCTCATTGAAAAATTCGTTCTCGTCATCACGCACCATTTTCACGATATGCCGGAAATGCCGGATCAGCCAACCGTTACCTGCACCGTTCACAAGCTTGGGAAACTCCGTGTGCAGTTCCGGAAAGCACACGCGCGGCTCCTGCTTCGACGACGAGGAGATACTGCACCACGCAAGAAGCGAACGGCGTGCATATTCGATCCGCATATAGGGATCGCCGGGCGCGATCGCGCCGGTCTCCGTATGAAACAGGTACCGCCGCGCGATCAGCGTCAGAATCCGCTGGAAGCCAATTATCTTTTTGAACATGCCGAAATGGAACCCGCTCATATAGCTGTGATCCTGCGGATCGTCGCATTCATATTCCGGAAATACCAGATACTGCATACATTCCTGCCATTCGGTCATCATCTGAAAAACGACCTCCTTTCCGGTTGTTCTTCCGTGTAGCACAATTTCTTCACCACGCTCGGATATACCTCCAGAGCAAACCTGCGCTTGCCGAGCGCGATCGCCGCGGTTACCGCGTCCTCCGAAGAAACATTATCCGGCATTTCATCCCGTATCTTTGAATAAATCACCCGCCGACAATTACGAAGAATCTGCTCCTGCGGCGTTTTCGAGTCCTTGCATCCGTACAGCATCCGCTTTTGCAGGTCGGAATCGTTTTTGCGGATCAGATTGTCGCTTGCATCCTTGCTGCGGTGCAGCCGCACGAGATCGACAAGCAGATCCCCTAAGATACGGAAGCCGCCGTTGCGGAAATCACAGAACAGCTCCGCGTATTGCTTTGCACCGTCGCCGAGCAGCGGGTAGAGCTGTTCAAGAAGATCGGGTCGATCTTCCTTTGCGGCAAACTGCCAATGTCGGGACTGAACTGTTTCCAGCGCTATACGCAGATTCTCCCCGCTGAATGTATTGACCGCCTCGTATAGCCGGATCGGATCGTACAGGTTCTCCTGCCCGCGGGAAGTCAGGATTCGCTGGATATCGGTCAGGTGCGAATAGTCTTTTACTGCGTAGTGCCGAATGTGACAGCGCGCTTGCGCCGTTTCATATGCGGCAATCACTTCCTGCATACGGGCGATCACCCTCTGCGGGATTCGCTTTTCCCAATCGGGTGTACGCGCAAATGCATACAGCTCGGATTCGGCAGCGGGTTCGGGAAGATGCTGTGTCGTATGCTCTTTCAACATCCAAGCATAATACGGCAGCCGTTCAAGGTTCGAGGTTGTCATCTCCCACGCAGGCATGGAAAAGAACTCGGTCAACGCTGCCTGCGGCGTCGGATCGTACCAGTGTCGATTCTCAAGCCGTTCCATCTTGTCCTTGTATTGCAGGAATAGGCTTTTGACATGGCGCTGATCGTTCAGATACACATCGAGATTCGGTTTGACGCCCGTTTTTGCAGAGTCGATCTCCAATCCCGTCAGAATCGCGAGGATTTCGGTTTCTTCGCGATTCTTTTGCTTTTCTCCGGAGGTCGTGTTTTCGTTGTACGCCGCAATCCCGCGCCGAAGCGCGGAATTGCTGATCTGCCCGATCCGCTGCGAGAAGGTACTTTTCACCGTTGCAAGCCGGGCACGCCAATCCGCTGCATCCGCATCCGTTCCCTTTTCGGCCGGGATGTGCAGCACGGGCAGATCGTTGCTGTCCGGAATATGCTTCAGGATCAACGGCTCTGCGATCGTTTTCACGAAATCGCCGTCATAGTCCGCGCCGCCTAACCGTTCGGGGATCAGCGAACGCGAATCGACCATGACCACATCGCCGAGATGCGAGAGGTATTTCTTCCGGTACTTTCCGACCTTTTTCAGAGGGATCGCCGTAACCTCCTCGTTTCGCGCGATATGCGGACTGCGAAGCAGCAGAAGCTTCGGCTGCTCCGGATAGTGCGGAAGCGGCGCATACATGGCGTTTTCCGAAAGGAATTCCTTTGACAGAGCGGCATACGCCTTGCCTTCACCGACGGATGCTTTCACGATCTCGCCGAGCAAGCGCAGAAGATCATCCGAAAGATAGCGGTTATCGCCTGTGACAAGCAGATGCCCCATAGCGTATTCCCGCCGTATCTGCTCGGCGCGTTCCAAGAGCGCCTTTGTAAAGATCGGTTCCCCCATAAACCCCGGGTTTGCGCGAACCACCGTTGCGCGCTGCCGCTGCGGAGAAAGCTCCGACAGATTCTCGTTGTCCGCATCCTCGGTCAGGTACGCACGCTGTCCGTTCGGATCGGCAATCAGATTGTAATAGGCAAGCTCGCTCTGCTTTGTCAGCCATGTGCGTGGATCTTCGGCAGGGGAATGATCCCAGCCGAGCGGAAGATCCCGCGGACGGAACTCCTCGGCGGTGAGAGAAAGCGTAATCAGGAATTGATAGTTCAGCGGCACCAACGGCGTCGGCTTCACCGTGTATTGCCCGGAGATATACAGCGCATGGCGATAGGTGCGGCAGCGGTCAAAGTATTCCTTCCAGGATACGCCCGCATCTTCCATCCAGCCGAGCCCCTTGCACATGCTTTCCGTCAGGATGATTTCCACTTCTTCCACCGGATGCCGTTCGCCCCACAGATCGACGATCTCCCTCACATGCAGCTCGCGGAACAGCCGTTTGAAATCCACTTCATGCACAACGCCCTTGATATACGGCAGTCGAATCTGAAACGAGTGGTGCACCCGCTTGGGATCAAGCCACGCGGCGATCTCTTTGGAAAGCAGCCCTTCGCCGTCGTATTCCTTTACATCGATGTCCATGGTTTGCTCCACCCGCGCATAGGTGCGAACGGGAAGATCGGTTCCGTCGTCTCTGACGGTGATCGCCGACGCATTCCTTACCGTATAGGTCGGATTCGGAATGACAACGATATGCCGATCGGATAGCAGCGACGGATGCTCCCGGCGCTCTCCGCTTGTGAACATAAGGCCGTTATATGCGTACAGCTTGGCGAGCTTGCACATGCCGATGTGCATACCGAGCTGGATGCGTTCCAAAAGCGGCTCATACAGATCGGCGCGGATGAAGGATAATACGCAGTCCTTGCTCATGCTCGACGAACGCTCAAACGCTCTGTAACGGTGCCAACCGTTTCCAAGATTGATCTTCAACCCTTCCGGACGGAACAGATCGCAGGCTTCGTCCTGCAATTCCGCTGTTTTATCCGTCCTTTTTTTATTGAAAACGCCATCGAAATCCATGAATACGATCGCGTCCGTAAGACACTCCTTCGAATATGAAACGGAGAGCAGAAACTCCAGTTGATCGAACAGCGCACATTCATCCTGCAGCGTCATTTCCATATAATACGCATCCTGCAAGCGGTTTCGATCGAACGACAATTCTTCTTCGCCTTGATTCAATTCGCTTGCCGCAATCACATGGCTTGCGGAGATTTTCGGAATCCAATACTGCTTCATTTCATTGCCTCCTTTCCAAAATCCGAACTTCACTTTGGCATTTAAACCCTTGACTATCCTGATTCTACCAAAGTTGCTGTCCGTTAAAACGGACTTCTGAAAAAGCGATTGTAAAATCTTCTTTCCCCTATAAACACCGGAAAGCGTTGCCCGATCCGATATTATATAAACTACTCCCACCATTTTGGCACCGCAGAGCAGTTTGCAGATCAAACGGAAAGGAGATGGTGCAATCAAACGCCACCGGTTCGCACTGCATTGCAGGAAAGGGACACAATCGCTTCTGCCACAGGACGGCAAATATAAGAAGGAGGTATTCAAAATGAGGCGAAGAAAAGACAACACGATTATTATCGGGATCGACCACGGTTACGGGAATATGAAAACCGCCAACTGCTGCTTTCCCACCGGAATCATCGCATACGATTCCGAACCGCTGTTTACCGAGAAGCTCTTGGTATTTGAGAACAAGTATTATCTGATCGGGGAGGGACACAAGGAGTTCCTCGGCAACAAGGTGCTGGATCAGGATTATTACATTCTGACGCTTGCCGCGATCGCCGAGGAGCTGTCAACGGCGGAGATCACAAAGGCGGATGTATTCATCGCCGCGGGACTGCCGTTAACGTGGACCGCCGGGGGCAAAGGAGCATTTGTTGCGTACCTGACGAAGAATCCGGAAGTGGAGTTCCGCTATAAAGGGCAGCATTACCATATTCGGATCGTCGGCGCTTCGGTCTATCCGCAGGGCTTTGCCGCGGTTGCTCCCGCCATTTCCAAGATGAACGGGATCAACCTGATCTGCGACATCGGGAACGGAACGATGAATCTGCTGTATATCGTAAACGGGCAGCCGCAGGCGAACCGAATGTTCACCGAAAAGTATGGAACGTATCAATGCACGCTCATGGTGCGGGAGCAGTTTCTGCAAAAGACGCAGCGTGAGATTCCGGATGCGATCATTGAACAGGTGATCCGAACCGGCGAGGCGGAGGTAGCACCGTCCGATCTGAAGCTGATCAAGTCGATCATCCGGTCATACACGGACGGAATCTTCCGGAGGCTTCGGGATCACGGGTACGATGAAAACACGATGCGCCTGATCGTCACCGGCGGCGGTGGCTGCCTGATCGATCATTTTGCACCCGCAACGAAGGCACTGCGAAAGGCGGGGCGAATTGTGCGGCAATCGGATATCTGCGCGGCGGCGAAAGGATATGAGCTCATGGCGGATTCGGTAAAGTGATATGAAAGAGTATCGCATCAATGTCCGCTTCAATCTGGAGAATGAAACGGATCGCATGATCGTAGCGTATCTGGACGGGTTGCGCGGGACACAGAAGGTCTCGCGCAATCAGTTTATTATCAATGCCATCTACGAGCAGATCGTCGAGGGAAAGCGCAACACCGCATTGATCGAACAGATCCGCGCCGTATTACGAGAAGAATTATCCTCGATCAGCGTCGCCGAGATATCCGAAGAACCGAGCGAACCGGAACCGGACTTTTCATTCGATGTGACGGATGCCGAGATGGAAAAAAACAAGGATTTGCTGCGCGCCGGATTGGAGATGTTCACCTGATGCCAAATCTTGCACATTTCGGTGCCATTCCAAAATGCGCCGTCGAAACGCGTTGCCAAAGCGGTGCCATGCGAAAGAAACGGTCATGCACGGAAAAGGAAACCCCAAAGAAGGAACAATGGCAGGGAAAGACGGTCTGCGGCGAGGGGAAACGGAATCCCGTTGTCGCAGATTCTTTTTCTGTCGCAGAGATTAGCAAGCAGGACATTTGCCCGGCAAATGTCGAAAGGCGGTTTGGAACGGGATTCCGTTTCAGCCGCCTTTCCTGCTTTAAGGGGACACCCCCTAACCCCCGAAATGCGCGTACGCGCAAATAAACGAAAGGAGAATTACCTATCGAAAACAAGAAACCGCGTATCCGAATGGAATTTCGGGTCAATGAAAAAGAAAAAGAAAAGATCGACCGCGCAATAAGCAAGAGCGGTCTAACGCAGAGCGAGTATCTGCGACAGAGAGCGTTGGGTTACGAGCCGAAAGCGGCGCTGCCCGACGATTTCTTTGTATGCTGTGAACAGCTGGATCGGCTTAGCCGCAAACCGTTTTCAAAGGACGTAAACGATGCGGCGCTCGCCGTGCTTCAGAAGATGAACAAGGTTTTGACGGAAGGAGGTGCGTAAATGGCAACCACAGGATTCTGGCCGATTCATGGCAATCTCAAGAAGCTGCTGGAATATGCCGACAACCCGGATAAGACGGTCGAGCGGAAGTATCTGGATGACGATCTGTATGACGCGATCCAATACGCAGAGCGCGACGACAAAACCGATGAGCAAAAGTATGTTTCCGGGATCAACTGCTCGGCGGTGAACGCTTACGACGAGATGATGTTTGTTAAGAAACAGTTTGGCGAGCGCGGCAAGGTGACGGCGTACCACGGGTTCCAATCGTTCAAGACGGATGAGCTGACGCCGGAGCAGGCGCACGCGATCGGGATCGAAACCGTGCGGAGGATGTGGGGCAAGGACTATCAGGTCCTTGTCACCACACACCTCAATACGGACAATCTGCACAATCATTTTGTGGTCAACTCCGTATCCTTCCGGGATGGAAAGAAGTATCGTAACAGTATTGAGCAGCACCATGAGCTTCGGGAGATCTCGGACGCAATCTGCAAGGAGCGCGGTTTGTCCATCCTTGAAGATGCGCCGTTTTGCGGCGGGCAAAGTCGGAAGGACTACTGGAAGGGACAGCGGGACGGAAAGCCGACCCATCGGGAACAGCTCAAGAAGGACATCGAATACTGTCTCCATTATGCTTCCAAGTGGGAGCAATTCATTCAGCAGCTAAACACCATGGGCTATTCCTTCGATCCGGTGCGGGAATCCGTGAGAGCGGACGGTTGGCAGCGATCGGTGCGTTTGGATCGGCTCGGGTATCCGAGCGAGTACATTGACGAACAGCTTGCAAAGAACGCCGCAGACCCGTATTTCAGCATCCGCTACCAATCCAACAAACCGCGTATCAGCACCAGCGCCGTTCTGATTCATGTGGTAAGGGAACAGGAAAACTACCGCACGACACAACTTTTGTTCTCTCGCCAGTCCGTGGAACAAAGCCATCCGCCCAACCCCGATCAATCCCCGATCGAGCAGATGATGGACAATCTTATCTTCGAGGCGAATCACACCCGTAATTCGTTTACCGTCCTTGCGTATGCCGTCATTGCGATCTTCCTTGCTTTGATCGAATTAGCAAAGCACTACAAGCGGGACGTGATCCTTTCGGCGGAGCTGCGCCATGAAATCAAGAACGCGCAGCAGTATGATTCCGACCGGTCGTTTCTGAAAGAGAACCGCTTGCATTCGCTGGGCGACATTGACAAGGATATCACCGCCACGGAACAGCAGATCGCAACGCTCACCAATCAGCGCGAAAAGGTTCGCAACAAGATCCGTCACGAAACCGATCCAACGATACTTACCGAAAACAAGAAAGAGCGCGCGGCAATCACCGACCGAATCACGCCGCTACGCCAGCGCGTCAAGCGCCTCAATCGCATCCGAAAGGATGTGCCGCGCCTGCTGAATCTGATGAAAACCGAATTGCAGCTTGAATATGCGGTCAAGCAGCAGTTGAAGGAACCGCAGCACAAGAAGTCCCGTTCCTATGGGATGGAACGATAATCGCACCGGTTCCCGTTCCGCAGCGGCACGGGAACCGCATGCAGCTCGCCGCTGCAACAATTCATTTACACAGAAAGGAAAACAAAAATGTACAAACAACACAACACACAAATAAACGATACAACCCAAACGACACCAGACAGCGCAGTCAACGATCCGATCTGCATTTACTTTACGGTCGAACCGTTTGTGGATGCAATCATTACGAGGGAAGAGCTGCAGGCGGCTCACAAAAGACAGTATGCGGATCTATCTTTGATTTCACGGAAACGAAGCTCAAGAGGCGGATTTTATAAGGCGCGTGGGCGGGTTCCCTGCAACCCGAGCAAGGAGGTACAATGAGCAGACAAAAGAAGCTGGTCAATGAAACGAACATTCCGCAGCATGCGATTGAACGGATTGCTCGCGTGTTACTGCCGGACATCCGTGCTTTTTATGAAAGCGAAGAAGGACAGCGGGAATTTGCAGAGTGGAAGGCAGCACAGCAGAAAAAGCGAGTAAAAGAGTTAGAGCGATAAGTCAAGCGGGAGCATCTTCAGCGATGCTCCCACATTATCTGTACCAGTAGCAACTATGTTAGCCTTATAATGTTTTGCTTTGCTTGCTTCAATCTATGCATTATGGGGATTTCTTTTGCAGTTCGGTCTGCGCCGGACCGGAAATCAACCGACCGAAACGATCGAAGCGCGAGCCGTGACAAGGACAATCCCAGCTTTTTTCATCCGGGTTCCATGCAAGTTGGCAGCCAAGATGCGGACAGACGACGTCAACCGGATACAGCGATCCGTCCGTATCCTTATATACGCCGAGCTTTTTCCCGTAAAGAGATACGATGCCGCCTTGTCCCGGCGAAAGCGCATTCACCGCCTCCGCGGGAATTTGGAAAAAGCGCCTCGTAAGTCCCTTGACCGACTGTCCGCCTTCCTTCAGCACGCCGGAGACCGTTTTCATGTTAAGCCTACCGGGAGAAAAGACATCCGCATAGGGATTTTTCTTGCCGTTGATGCTGTCTTTCAGGAACATGGCGGCGACCATGGAGGTCGTCATGCCCCATTTTTGAAAGCCCGTCGCCACATACCAATCCGGGCGGCTCGAAGCATATTGTCCGATATAGGGAACGCCGTCCCCTGTCATGCCGTCCTGCGCCGACCAATGTGCTACCTCCCGGCTTTGGGGATACCACTCCATTGCCCTTTTGCGAAGCGCGTCGTATCGCCCGCCCGCACTGTTTTCGCCGCAGCGGTGTCCACCCCCGCCCAACAGAAGAAGACCGTTCCATGTGCGGAAGGAATACCGGTTTTGTTCCCCATCCGCAAAGATCCACATCCCATCCATGGGCGGTGCGTTTTCCAGCGCAAGCACATAGGAGCGTTCCTGATGCATCCGGGCAAAAAACAGCCCGGGGAAGTTCACAAAGGGAGTATGACAGGCGAAAACGATCTTCTCCGCTGTAACCGTACAGCGCTCTGTAACCAGCCGATGTTCCGTTACGGTCTGCACCCTCGTGTGTTCATAGATCGTCAGGGGCTCCGAGACCGCTTTCAGAAATTTCAGCGGATGAAACTGCGCCTGATGTGCAAAGCGTACCGCCCCGGCAGCGGGAAAAGGCAGATCCGTCTGTTCCGTAAACGACGCAGGCAGTCCGAGCGCCGCCGCACGTTCCGCCTCAGCTCTCAGTATCTTTGCATCGTTTCCGTATACATTGGCGCACTGCTCCTCAAAATCGCAGTCGATGCCGTTTTTCTCAATCATGCGCCGGTATTCGGCAAGAGCAGCCTCGTTTGCCATAGCATACTGCTGCGCCTTGTCCTTGCCGAAGGTATCCGTCAGTTTACGGTAAATTGCCCCGTGCTGGGACGTGATCTTCGCCGTGGTGTTGCGGGTCTGTCCGCTCGCGATGCGATCCGCCTCCAGCACGACGACCCGGATTCCTGCCTCCGCAAGGGCTGCGGCGATCAGCACGCCCGCCATTCCTGCCCCGATGACCGCGACCTCCGTTTGGATATCGCCGGACAGGGTCGAGCGTTCCCGCATGGGACAGGTCTTTGACCAAATGGATTTCATCGCGATCTCTCCTTCCTTTCACGCAGTTGTGTTTCAAACGTCTCAAGGCTGTCCGTGGGACTTTGGCAAGCTCCGCCCCTGCAAAGATAATACTGCACTCCGGCTTTCGGAACAGGATACTGCGCCGTAAACGGAGCGATCTTTGCGAGGCTTTCCGCATTTTCCGGCGTTTTCACAAGCACGGTGAGGTTCAGACGCGGCTCATGGCACAGAAAGGAAAGAAGCTCCTTTGGTGGCTCCTGCGCCGCACAGACGAGCTCCGCAGACGGCCATAGCTCCTCCAGCAACGCAAGAAGCGTGAAGCTATGCCCCGCCGGATTGTCGTGGATCACCCCGGACAGATAGCGAAGCTGCTTCTCTTTTGCCCGCAGGAACCGCTCCTCTCCCGTGAGCCTTGCAAGCCTCGACAGCACCAGCGCGGCAACGGCGTTGCCGGAAGGCATGGCTCCGTCGTAGGTCTCCTTGGTGCGGGTGATCAGTTGTTCTCCGTCCGCGGAATAGGGATAAAACCCGCCCCGCTGTTCATCGAAAAAGCGGTCCAGCAACAGCCCTGCCAATCGGCATGCTTCTCCAAGATAGTCCGTTTGGAAGGTCGCCTCATATAATGCGAGAAGTCCCCAAGCATAGAATGCATAGTCGTCCGGCTTTCCGTCGTGCGCAGCGTCTCCTTCCCGCCAACGGGCAAACAGGGAGCCGTCTTCTTTTGTCAGATGCGCTTTGATAAACGCCGCTGCCCGCTTCCCGGCATCGAGATAACGCGGCGCATCAAACACGAAACCCGCCCGTGCCAGTGCCGCGAGCATGAGCCCGTTCCATGCGGTGAGCACCTTGTCGTCCGCGGAAAGTGCCGTCCGTTTCCTGCGGTATGCATACAGCTTTTCCCGCGCAGCGTTCACCCATGTCGGCTCCGTCTCCCAATCAGGCACATCTATGAGGTTTGGGATGCTCCTTCCCTCATAATGACCTCGCGGTGTGATGTCAAATCTCTTTAGGAACCGCTCGGCTTCGGGCTCGTCCAATGCGCTAGTCACATCCTTCGGCATCAGAAGATAGTATTTTCCCTCCACACCCTCGCTGTCCGCGTCCTGCCCGCAGAAGAAACCGCCCAGGGGATCGGAAAGCTCCCGGAGCGCATAGTCCAGCGTCCGGCAGGCGATGTCCTTCCAGACCGGACGGCGGGTATGCTCGTATGCCTCCGTATAGGTCAGCGCCAGCAGAGCATTGTCATAGAGCATCTTTTCAAAATGAGGAACGAGCCACCGGTCGTCCGTGGCGTACCGGCAGAAACCGCCGCCGAGGTGGTCAAAAAGCCCGCCGCGGAACATGTGCATGAGCGTACTTTCCGCCATCTCGCGAAATGGATCTTCGCCGGTCAGGCGGGCATAGCGAAGCAGAAGCAGGAGGTTATGTGGCGTGGGAAATTTGGGTGCGGTGCCAAAGCCGCCCCACACGGCGTCATACAGCCCGGATAGCTGCAACGCTCCTGCACGCACCAAAGCCCGGTTGGGTTCTTCGGGATCATGCTCCCGCTCTCTACGAAGATACTCGGTCAGGCGGCTTCCCTCCGCCATCACTTCCTCCCGGTTTTCATGCCACAGGGCGGATGCCTCGTTAAGCAGGGATAAAAGCTGTCTTTTCGGTAAATACGTTCCCGCCCAAAAGGGCTTTTTCTCCGGCGTCAGCAGCAACGTCAGCGGCCAGCCGCCGGAACCGTTCATGGCAAGGCACGCCGCCATATAGGCCGCGTCCACGTCCGGGCGCTCCTCCCGATCCACTTTTATTGGAACGAAATCCCGGTTGATTGCCTCCGCCACTTCCGCATCCTCAAAGGACTCATGCGCCATCACATGACACCAATGACAGGTGGAATACCCGATGCTGAGCAGTATGGGCTTCTCCTCCCGGACGGCTGCGTCAAAAGCGGTCTGTCCCCACGGTCGCCACTGGACCGGGTTCCCCGCATGCTGCAACAGGTAAGGCGATTTTTCGTATTGAAGTTCATTCATGGACTTTTCTCAAAGATAGTCCCTTAGCTCGACTGCCAGCTCTTCTTCGAGGGCAATCAGGCGTTTCGCGATCTCCTTGGATGCCTCATCCGCGGCAGCGTATTGGTTGAAGTATTTGCTTAGCGACTTAACGCCCATGTTGCAGCCGTCCGTCATAAGATTGGCGATTTCGGCGTCCGTATCGTGCAGCATAAGCTTCATTTTTGTTTTCATCTCGGACATGACCGATGCAATGGCAGGCGGGTCCTTTCCCTCGTCCTTGTATTGGTCGAGAAGCTCTTGCAGTTCCTTGCTCAGTTTCTCATGGCCGTTCTTATTTTTCGTAAGGATTTTTTCCAGTGCGTCCGAATGTACATGGCTCAATACGTCCTCGATAGAGGAAATCCCCATCTTCACGCCCTCGTCACACTCCCTGAGGAGCTTTATGGTATCCTGTTCAATCATTTGCAATATCCTTTCCTGCGTAATATGCCAACAGTATTCCCGCGCTTTTGTGTTATCATCCTTTTTTGATACAATATCCGTAGGAATAGAAGAAATGCTCCTTTAATCCAAGATGCTCAATAGCATTCCACTGACCAATGCTCGCCTGTCTCCGGAACATCCAAACGCATCCTCCGATAATCCGATTTACATTTTCTTAACGGACGAGCCGTATGTGGCTGCAATTAATCACGAAAGGATATCTGGACGCCATACGCAAACAGCTGCACACATAACTATTGTTGTTTTCGCGGAAGCGAAGCTCAAGAAGGCGCATATTCAGGTTTGTCGTAAATGAGCAAGGAGATACAATAGGCAAACAAAAGAAGCTAGTCAATGAAACGAACACTCTGTAGCATGCGATTGAACGGATTGCACGCGTGCAACTGTCGGACATTCGTGCATAGAATTTAAAGCGAAGAAGGGCCACGGGAACTTGCAGAACGGAAAGCCGTGCAATAGAAATAGTGGGAAAAAGTTTAAGAGCGATAAGTTAAGCGGGGGCATCTTCAGCGATGCTCCCGTCCTTTTGCGTTACTCTTTCTTTCCTTGTTTCGCGATTTGCTTGTCAGCATCGTGATAATTCATCTATTAGTTGAACAGTAGGATGCATTGGCGTATTCCGGCGACAGCAGTCCGAATCAACTTAGACTATAAATTTGCGGTTTAGATTCAGTTCATCCACAAGCGAATTTATTGCTTTTTTCAATGAATCTTTGATGTTTTCATAATCTTTCATACGAAGCATAAAATAGCTTTCAGGCGATATAACTTCTGATGTCAAATCGTATTTTAACTGCGTAATCAGCAAGGCATAAGCAGCTAGAATGACATACTTATCTTCTGCTGGTTTGTTTGCAGCTTCATAAGATAATTGTTGCATTTTTACTGCTATCTTTATTGTTTCCTTGCTACCGTATGATAAGACTTTTGAAAGCAATGCACCGTATTGTTCAACAAACTCCCGAGGATTACAAAGCTTATTCTTAATTAACTTATCCATTAATTCACAAATATCAAACGCCAAAGCATAAATGGTCTGCGTTGCCATGTTGATTTTCTCTTTCCTTATTTCATCCTTAAAGTTCCTTTTTGTCATGAAATAAGTAATTATAAAGCCAAGTATCGTTATGCTGACTGTTAAAATTGTATCAAAATGTTTCTGTAAAAAATCCATCTTCCTATCCTTTCTTGATTAAAAGTGCAAGGCAATGAAAGCTATCTGCTTGCTATATAAAACAACTAATTGTTCTAATTAATTAACATCGTAAGCACAACAAATATCTATTGACCTTAACAAAAAAATCTTCTGAAAAATGAATCTTTCAAAAGAGTCCCTGCTAAACAGTTAATACCTTTCCCAACCCGATACGTAAACAATAAATCAAGAGTGAGGATGATTCTTACTATAAAGCTATCAATTGATACTGTTCTCTGCCTGATGTTTGCACTAAAACTGTACCGAGATATCGCATATACTTACATCTTCTTTTTCCGTGTCCAGTGTTCCCGAGGCTTGCTGGTGGGCAGGATCGGTAGCCCGTTCTTGAAGTGCGTTTTCTCAAATTGATCGAAGAAAAGCAATAATCCGAACCCATCTCCTACAAGGAAGATTTGGTTCGGATTATTTTGCTTTGGTGCCGGTGGTGGGACTCGAACCCACACGCTGTCGCCAGCAAAGGATTTTGAGTCCTCCTCGTCTGCCAATTCCAACACACCGGCAAGAGTTTTCCTCGAAAATCACCACTCCGGAAATCGGAGGGCATTTTGGAGGGCAAACCTCAAAAATCAAAGATATTCAGTTTTCAAAAGCCCAGATAAATAGGGCAGTTCCGGCATCGGAACGAGAAATGACCCATTGGATTTTGAGTCCTCCTCGTCTGCCAATTCCATCACACCGGCAAGGTGCTTTTTATTTATAGCACAGATAGGGCAAAAACGCAAGGTTTTTTTCTCGCAGGCGCTGCGGATGCAAACGGCCGGATCGGCTTTCCGGTTTACAGAAACAGGAGGATCACGGATCGAATCGCAAGCACGGCTGACAAAAGCACGATCGTCCATCCGGCAAACAGCAGCGCCGGCGGATGCCGGTAGTCGCCGACGATCGCGCGGCGGCGGGAGGCAAGCAATATGCAGGCAAGCGAGACCGGCAGAACGAAGCCGTTGACCGTGCCTGCGAGGATCGCGAAACGCGCTGCGCCGCCGAAGATCAGCAGGATCAGTGCGGACACGCCGATCATGCCGAGGACGAACGCGCGATCGTGCCGTTCGATGAACGGATGCAGTGTTTTCAAAAACGTCACGGAGGTATACGCCGCGCCGACCGTACAGGCGAATCCGGCGCAGAACAGCGTTATGCCGAACAGCCGCCTGCCCCACTCCCCCGCTGCCAGCAGGAACGTCTGCGCCGCGGGGTTATCGGAGGCGAGGATCGACGCCGCGTTTTCGGAAAGAAACGTTCCGCCCGCACTGCACGCGCCGATCACGCAGAAAAACAGCAGCAGGCGGATCGCGCCCGACACAGACGCGCCGAGAACTGCCGCGCGGCGGAAGGTTTTCGGCGAACCGCCGCCCGCTTCGAGCAGGCGGTGCGCCCCGGAGAACGGGATATATCCGCCGCACGCGCCGCCGAGCAGCGTCAGCAGCGGGAAGATCGAACCGGCCCACGCGGACGGCGCGGGAACGGACGTCACCGCAAGCAGGACGGGCGGACGCGTTGCAGCGCATGCCGCAAGCACCGCGGCGACGATGATCGCGCTCAGCACGATCGCCAGCCGGTCGACGATGCGCTTTGCACCGGCAAAGCAAAAGATCCCTGCGGCAAGCAATCCGCCGATCAGCGCGCCGATCCGCTCGTTCAGCCCTGTCGCCGCGGACAGCCCCAACGCAACGCCGCCGATGTTGCCTGCGTTGAACGCCAGCCCGCCGATCGCGATCATGACGGTCAGCACTGTACCGAGCCCTTTCTGCACGCAATCGGCGATCTGTGCGCCGGAACGCCCCGCCGCGCCGACGACCGACCAGATATTCGCCTTTGTGACGATATCCGCAAGCGTCACGAGCAGGATGACATACAGAAAGGAGGGTCCGCCCTCCGCCGAAAAGCGCGTCGTCTGGATCAGAAAGCCGGGACCGACCGCGGACGCAGCCAGCAGAAACGCCGCGCCGAGTACCGTGCCGCGCCGGATCGTCCGCTCCGCCCGTTCCGACATATCCATGCTCCTTTCAATACAAACGCCCCGATCTGCTCGGGGCGCAATGCATCAGTCGTTTTTAATACTTGAGGATCGTTTCGACCGGATATCCCGCGAGCGTCTCGCGTCCGGGGAGGTCCGTAAGCTCAATCGCAAAGACGAAGCCGACCACGACCCCGCCCGCCTTTTCGACGAGCTTGGCGCACGCAAGCGCCGTGCCGCCGGTCGCCAGAAGGTCGTCGACGATCGCAACGCGCTGACCGGGCTTGATCGCGTCCACATGGATCTGCAGCTCGTCCGAACCGTACTCAAGCCCGTAGGTGCAGCCGATCGTCTCATACGGAAGCTTGCCGGGCTTTCTCGCCGGAACGAATCCGGCATGCAGCGTATTCGCCAGCGCAGAGCCGAAGATGAAGCCGCGCGCCTCCGGTCCCACGACCAGATCGACGTCCTGTTCAAACAGCGGCTTCGCCATTTCGTTGATGAGCTCCTCAAAGCCGTCCGCGTCGCCGATCAGCGGCGTGATGTCGCGGAACAGGATGCCCGCCTTCGGAAAATCGGGAATGTTGCGTACCAAAGCTTTCAGATCCATAGGTTCCTCCTTGCGGTTCAAAAGAACAGATTACAAATGATTATAGCATGAACGGATCGGTTTTTCAACCGGTGGCGGAAAAAGATCCGAAAAGAAACGACGGCGGGACACAGGGCGCCGAGGCGCAGTGGTGTCTGCCGCTGCGCGGCAGGCGATGCGGCTGCGCCGTGATGATTGCCTTCTGCAAGAGATGTATGCCCTGCGGGCACGTTCAGGAGGATTTTCCGCCGGAGAATCTCAAATCGTGTGCGGGACGCCGGGGTCGGCGTCCCCTACAAAGCGCCGGAGCGCGGAGATGAGCGTCCGCAAAAAGTCTTGTTTTCCGATGATTAGCCGTTGCGAATTTCCGTCTGCTGTGGTATAATGCAAATTGCGACACAAATCGAATACATGTTTTTTCGGACACGATACACAAATAGTGTAGGCTTTTTGCTTTGGCAAAAACGTAAAGCTCCATGAGCGCACTATTTGTGTGAGTGTGTTCGATTTGTGTCGCAGCAAAGGAGCTTGCGTTTTTCGTGCGCGGCTCCGGCTGCGCACTTTTTTGTTTTGGAGAATGGGGCATGTCACGGATCCCGCAGAATCGATATTTGCAGAAAGCGAAGAACTACAACGCCGAGCGCTTTACTACGTCGTTTGGCATTAAGTTCCGGCGTTTCATTTCTCCTCTTGTTCGCAGAATAATCTGGCTTGCAACGGACAAGCCCTTGGTCGTGCTGCAATACCCGAAGCTTGAAAAGGGACAGCGCTATATCTTCGCCGCAGGGCATTCGTTCCCCGGCGAGATTGCAAGCAACCTTGCCTCCATCGACCGCCCTACATGGGTGCTGCTCGGAACCACCGATCAGGTCGACCACAATCCGCAGATGAATATCGCTTGGGTAAACGGTTTGATCTATGTCAACAAGCGCGATACGGCGTCGCGCAAGGAGTCCGTGAAGAAAATGAAGCGGATCCTGAATAACGGCAGCAGCGTCCTGCTGTTTCCGGAAGGCGTTTTGAACAACAGCGAAAGTTTGTATTGTATGCCGCTTTATCCGGGTATCTACTATATGTCGCGCGATACCGGTGCAAAGGTCGTGCCGATTGTGGCGCAATCCGAACACAAGGATAATAAGATATGGATTGCAGCGGGCGAACCGCTGGACTTTTCCGAAATGGATAAGGAAACCGCGATCCAAACTCTGCGGGATGCGCTTGCAACCCTGCGCTATACAATCTGCGAACAGGTTTATGCACCGCAAAAGCGGGAGGAGCTGACCGGCGATCTGCATGAACAGCATTTGAAAGACCGTTGGAATACCTACATGGAAGCCAAATGGCATTTGCCGGATTGGGACGAGGAGATCATGACCTATCGAAAAGCGGGCTTTGTTGCCGCCGAAGAGGTCCGCGCAGAGCTTGCACAGGTGACGCCGACGGCACGGAATGCGCACATTCTCGCGCCGATCCTACTTCGGCACGGGGAGGACCAATGCTTGGACGCCAAGCGATACATGAAAGAGCATTGGAGCAACAGAAAAGGGGGAGCAAAATGAAGCAAACAAAACTGACGGGCTATCCGTCCATTGACAAGCCGTGGCTGAAATACTATTCCGAGGAAGCGATCAACGCGCCTCTGCCGGAGTGTACTATGTATGAAGCTGCTTATTCTGGCAACGAAGATCATTTGGATAAAGTGATATTTGAGTTCTATGGACGAAAAATAACAGCAAAACAGTTTTTTGACAGAGTAGATGATGTAGCGGCAGCGTTGACTTCGCTATCTATCAAGCATGGTGATACTGTTACGATCTGTATGCTAAATACGCCGGAGACAGTATACTTGATGTATGCAATAAACAAGATCGGCGCAATCGCAAATCTTCTGTGCCCTGTTTCGCCGAAAGAAGAATTGCTGCACGACATAAACCTTTGTAAATCTGAAGTGTTATTCACTTTGGACATTTTTCAGGATAAGATGCTTGAGATCATCGATCATACCTGTATCAAAAAAGTCGTTGTCGCAAAGCTGAAGCAGTCGATGTCTTTACCGTTCAGAATTGCGGTAACTATAATAAAAAAACAAAAGAGTATTCCTTTGGCAGAGGATTTGCGGTTTCTAACCTGGAATCATTTCATGAAACATAAAGACTACTCTTTTGTCGTTAACCATGATCCCAAAGATGTAGCAGCAATTGTCTATACCGGGGGAACGACCGGAGGCTCTAAGGGCGTGGCTCTGACCAATTACAGCATCGTTGCAACAGCGTGGCAGTATATTCATGGCGGAGCGGATATTGAAAGAAATGATACTTGGGCAGAAGTGTTACCCTTGTTCATTGCTTATGGTGTCTCTTGCGCGCTTCAAATACCTTTGATGGTTGGCATCAAAATTCATCTTCGTCTTCCGATGACTGATACAATAGACCAACTGGCAAGATTCCGGCCAAATCATATTATGAGCGGGCCAGATTCATGGAATCAATTAGCCGAATTGGCAAAGGATATTGATTTGTCTTTTTTGAAGGAACCAATCAGCGGAGGAGATACCCTCCCTGTTCCTGTGGAGCAGAAAGTCAATAGCTACTTAGATAAGCAGGGAAGCAAATACCCTTTGATGAATGGTTATGGTATGAGCGAGGTGTGCGCTGCCGTTTCTTGCAATAATATCAGAATCCACAAAGAAGGAACCGTTGGAATTCCTTTTGTAAAGAACATCGTCTCTGCGTTTGATATTGATACGCAGGAGGAGAAGAAAACCGGTGAAGAAGGTGAATTGTGTATATGCACGCCTTCTATGATGTGGGGGTATGTCAATAACAAAGCGGAAACAGAGAATATCGCGAGGAAGCACAGCGATGGAAAAGTGTGGATCCATACCGGTGATTTAGGGTTTATTGATGAAGATGGGTTCATCCATATCAATGGTAGGTTAAAGCGATATCTCATGCGTTATTGGAGCGATGGTGTAAAGAAAATATTCTGTCCGGATATTGAGCGCCATTTAATAAAGTGTCCCATCATTGAGAACTGTGTGATCGTACCGGTTACAGCCGATTTGGGACAAGCTCCGCACGCATATGTCATATTGAAAGATAAGTCGATGCCAAAAAAAGAAGCTGTTGATGCGATAAAAGGCTATTGTGAACAGAAGATTGGAGAAGTATATCGTCCTGATTCCTTTACAATCGTTCAGAATTATCCACATACAAAAGTCGGCAAGATCGACTACCGCGCGCTGGAAAAACGCGCGGCAAAGGAAGCATAAGGCAAGCGAACAGCGGGGGCGGTTAAGAAACTCCCGTCATTCTGAACATGGTACGCGCGTCGCCATAATTTCTCAGGATGACACATCACGGGGTTTCTTAACAGCCCCTGTTTTTACGGCTGCTGTCCTTCCCTTCCGAGGCGGACGACCTCTTGTAATCGAACGGCTCGGTCGCGATTCCAGGATATTTCGAGCTGTCAAAGCGCCGGTAATACGGCTTGACCCGACGCTGCGCATTTGTCCGCAGGAAGCCCCGTGAACTGTGAGTCGCGCTGACCGTCGTATCGTAATGGTAGCAGCCGGCGCCGGTTCACGATCGCCCGGTAAATATCGGTTCCGACGGGAAAATTGATTTCTGCGGAGATCTGTGTTATAATCCTTGCAAATCGAACGTCAACAAAGGACATCAGACGATGATCAAAAAACTGTTTCGCCAAATGCTCATCACGCAGATCGTTTCAACGATGACCGTAACGCTGTGCATGCTGATCGACAGCATCATGATCGGCCGGTTCCTCGGCGTGGATTCCATGAGCGCATACGGCTTTGCGACGCCGCTGCTTCTGGTGTTCGCCGCGCTCGGCAGCACGATCTCGGCAGGCGTACAGGTGGTCTGCGGCAAAACGATCGGCGGCGGTGACCGCGACGGGACCAACGCGTGCTTTACGGCGGCGATGTCCCTTGTCCTCGCGATCTCTGCCGTGGGGCTTGCGCTGGTCTTTTTGTTCCTGGGTCCGCTCACAAGGCTTTTGGGCGCGGGTGCGCCGGACAATCCGGTCTTCGGGCTGACGCAGGATTACATCCGCGGTTTTATTCTCGGCGCGCCGGCGTTTCTCTGCGCGCAGATCCTGGTGCCGTTTCTGCAGCTCTCCGGTCAGCGCACGCGGCTGATCGCGGCTGTCGCCGCCATGACCGTCGCGGATATCGCCTTTGACCTTCTGAACGTATTCGTATTTCACGGCGGCACCTTCGGCATGGGACTTGCCTCCACGCTGAGCTATTATACCGCGCTTGCGATCGGGATCGTTTACTTCTTCCGCAAGGACTGCATCTTCCGGTTCCGACCCCGCCTGATGCGGCCGCGCGTTTTCAGGGACCTGTTCTCCTACGGCGTTCCCACGATCGTCAATCAGATCAGCACGGTACTTCTCGTGCTGCTGTTCAACCGTCTGCTGGAAGCCGCGCAGGGCACGGTCGCCGTCGCTGCGTACTCGGTCATCTCCACGCTGGGCAATATCTGCTACTGCTTCGGCACCGGCATCGGCTCGGTAGCAATGATGCTTGCTTCCATTTTCTATACCGAACGCGACCGCACCTCCATTCTTGAGCTGGTACGGCTGATGACGCTGTATGCGCTCCTGATCGACTTTGCCGTCATGACGCTTGTGCTGATCATCGCCGTCCCGCTGGTCAGGCTGTTTCTGGGCAGCGACGCGGAGCCCGTTCGGATCGCTGCGTTCGGACTCCGGCTGGTCATGCTGTCGATCGTACCGTCGTCGCTGAACTCCGCGTTCAAAAACTACTATCAGGGCGTCAACCGCATTCGCTTTGCCGAGGTAATCTCCGCGCTGCAGAACTTCGTGTTCCCCGCGCTGTTCGGTTTTGTGCTGAGCCGGTTTATCGGCGTCACAGGCATCTGGCTCGGATTCCTTTGCGGCGAAACGGCGACGCTGATCACGTTCTCGATCGTCGTCTGGAAGCATTTCGGACGCGTCTCATTGTCCGCCGGCGCCTACAGCATGCTGGAGCCGAGCTTCAGCACGACCGCGGACAACTGTCTTGAACGCATGATACAGAACGGGCCGGACGCGATCGCCGCTTCGGAGGACGCCGTTGCGTTCTGCCGGACGCGCGGGATGACCGAACGCGAAAGCATCCTGATCGGGCTCTGCATTGAGGAAATGACGGTGAATATCCTGACGTACGGCTTCCGCACGGACAAAAAGGACCACTACATCAACGTCCGCCTGGTGCTCGAAGGCGACGACCGCGTGATCCACATTCGCGACGACTGCGAGCGGTTCGACCCGGTCCACTATATGGAGCTGCACAAATCGGACGATCCCGCCGCGCATTTCGGCATCCGGACCGTGATGAAGGCCGCAAAGGAAGTCAATTATATGAATTCTCTCGGCTGGAACAACCTGACGCTGGTGTTCTGAAGCCGAAAACCGTAAACGAAAAAGGGGCGGCTGCAAAGAGTTACTTTGGTAAGGGTGGTTTTCAAACCTTGCCGAAGGAAAAGCCTTCCCCTTGAGGGGAAGGTGCCGTTAGGCGGATGAGGTGTCAGAACGGGCAAGACAAATCATCCGCAAAAGCTGACGCTTTTCGCGTGTCCACCTCATCAGTCACCTTCGGTGACAGCTTCCCCTCGAAGGGGAAGCCTTTTTCGTTAAGGGCGCACTTATACACCACCTTGCGGCGGTGATACCCTTCCTTGTCGGGACGTGCAATAACTCAAACTGTTACCTATCGAAAAAGAAAAGCGCAGCCGCTTGTAAAACGACCGTGCTTTGAATACCCCCCTTGACAAACCTCCTCTAAGCCGCCTCTCTATTTATCGTGCTGCCATCGGAAGCGTCGTCTTTCCGACCTTCCCCGCAGAATGTTGGTATGATCCTATGCCGGGAAAACGCCGGTTCCCATATCGCCGCAGACGATCGCTGCGCAGCGGAGGTGTGATGGGGTGTGAGTGCTCCGCTGCGCAGATACAGACGCCGATGCTGCTTTGGACCGCTTTGGGAACAAGCAGCTCTCCCGACATCTTATTCTCTGAAACGCCGGGAAAACAGCAAAAGTCCATTGTGTAAATAATATATTTTGTTTGTCGTTGTCCAAAGAGCTCGCGCCCGTCAGCCGACGCGGCCGGAGCGTTCGGATCCATAAAAAAGGCGCGCACCCTGTCCGGATGCACGCCGTCGTTCTCCCTACGGCAGAAGCCCTTCCTTTTCCATGCGAACGACCTCCTTATAATCGAACGGATCGGTCGCGATGTCCGGGTACCTGGACTGATCGTAGCGCCAGAAGGCGGGCTTGCTCTGACACTGCTCGTTCGTCCACATAAAGCATTTCGAGGTGTGCGTCGAGGAGATCGTGGTATCGAAATGGTACCAGCCGGTGCCGATGTTCACGATCGTCCAGTAATGCCGCGTCCTGCCGCCGAGCCGCGTGACGCTCATGTATTCGACGCCGAGCTCGTCCAGCAGCGCGCGCGTCACGGCATAGAACGTGAAGCAGTCGCCCTTCCCCGTCCTGAACCCGCGCACAGCTTCCTTGCGCCAGTCCGTTTTATCCGAATTGCCGACATAGCGCACATGCGTGCGAACGTAATCGAACACCGCCTTGAGCTTTTCCGCGGTCACCATTTTGTCCGTCGTGATCTGTCCGAGCACGTCCTGCGCAAGCGCGCGGACCTCATCCTCGGAAACGGTCGCCTCGACCAGTTCATACCGGCAGGACGCGCTTGCGCGGTTGCCCGCCGTATCCACCGTCGTGAACGTGACCTCGTACGAACCCGGCTCCTGCAGCCGCACCCCGGAGTCCACCGTGACCGCCGTGCGTCCGTCCGCATTGTCCTCCGCATACACCTCCGCAAGGTAGGCGATCGGTTCGCCGACATACGCGGTACGGTCGACGACGCCGTACAGCTCGGGCGGCTCGGTATCCCGCTGAAGCGTCAGCGTGAACGTACGTTCGCTGCGGTTCCCCGCCGCGTCCTCCGCCGTCACCGTCACGCTCTGGCTCTCCTTCGTCCAGTCCGGTTCGGTCCGGTATTCCGCCGCGGCGCCGGTCACGTCCGTCGCCTTCGCGAACGTCTCCGCGGGCTGCGGATGGTCGAGATACCCGTCCGTACGCAGCAGCTCGATCGCCGGCGGCGTCGTATCCCTGACGTCGATCAGGGCAAGGTTTTCCTTTCCGTCGATCAACACCGTCAGCACGTGCAGTCCGGGCACGGTCGGCTCGAACTGCCAGCTCATTCGCGCGTCGGTATAGTCGCCGCCGAGCTGCAGCTCGCTGACCTGAAGCGGTCCCTCGTGCGCCTCGATCTTCACCGGCTTGACGCCGGAGAACAGCAGCGTTCCGTAGACCGTCGTTTCGTTTCCGCCGCGGTCCTTCAGGATCACGCCGACCGTCTGCGGCAAAAGGCTGAAGGGATCCGGCTGCGTCTCAAACGCCGCCGTGACCGCCGTTTCATCGCGGACGTCCGTCACGAGATCCTCCGGGCTGACCGTGCTTCCCGGCGTCGCAACGAATGTGACGCCCCTGCCCGTCGGCGGGACCGTATCCCTGACGATCAGCGTGCTCTGCGCCTCCGCGCCGTCCGCCGTGATGCGGATCGGGTATTCGCCCGGTTCGCGCATGACCGCTTCCGGGATCGCGTCCATCTGTACGGAATCGTAACGGCCGATCAGAAAATCCTCCGCCTTCGGCGCGGGATCCCCCGCTTCCGCCACGAACGCGTCCGCAGCGATCCGGACATGCACCGCTGCAGGCACGCGGGTGCGGTTGCCGCTTGCATCCTCCAGAAGCACGACCGTTTCGTAATCTCCGACCGTTCCGAACTTCGGCGCCGTTTCAAACGTCGCCTTGACGATGCTCTGATCGCGAAGGTTTTTGATCAGCTTGTCCGGCGTCAGGGTTTCCTGCGTCGAAATCGTTCTTTCCAAGCCCTCCGCCGTCGGCGCGACCGTATCGGCGACGCGCAGCGCGACCGGCACGACCAGCGCGCCCGTTCTGATCCAAAGCCGGTAGCTGCCCGCTTTTGCGTAGAGCGCTTCCGGTTCTTTTTTATAAACGGCGTCCGCGTTCGTGCGGAGGAACGCCGAGACCTTCGGCGATCCCTCGCCGAGTTCGATCGTGACGACCGGACGCACCCGCGTATACGCAAAGCAAAGCAGCGCAAACGCTGTCGAAAGCAGCAATGCAGCGACCGGCAGCAGGACCGTCAGGATCCGGTATGCGAGCGAGCGCTCGCGCTTCTGCCGCTCCGCTTCCGTTCTGACGCGGTTTCTGTCTGCCCGTCGGGGCTGTATCTGGTTGGATGTTTCTTTCCGGTGCATACGGACAGTATACACGTTTTACGGGAAAAATGTCAATTTGCAAACACAAATCGTCTCATTTTTGTAAAACGACTTCGTCTCCTCCTACCCATCTCTCACCCATCCTCAGAGGGTTCTGAGATCGGTTGTCTGACTGGTCGTACGGTTGTTTTCAACCAACCAACCTACCACTCAACCAACCAAATTCTTTTCGCCTCCAAGCCTCCAAAACACCAAAAAGGCCCGGATGATCGGACCTTTTCCATTTCATTCTCTTTTGAGGTTCTTCAACAGGTAGAGCGAAAACTCAGTTTCAACCTCGGCGTTGCAGGAAGCTGCTGGCGATCAGCAAAGTGGTTGTTCCCTTTGAATGGTCGGTTGGTTGAGACGCTGATCGCGTGTGCCTCGACGACGCTAAATGGCTTTGCCCTGCGTTATGGTGTCATGGTCCGTGTGACAAATATAAAATGTGGTCACTTTGTCAACTCGTTTTTGGGACTTTCTCGCCGATGTCCTCCGACTCATTCGCGGCTATACAATCGAATAAATTGCTTTTTATATCAGTTAGCGAACGATACAAAGCACATTGTTGTCAATTGGGGCGTCTTTCCCATCCAGATATAAGCACTGTTCCCCAGTTTCCGCATTTTCTTCTATACGATATGGCTTGGTAAAGTATCTCATATCCGCCAGCTTTATATTATTGGCGGTATATGTTTTCTCGGTAGATGCGCTTTTTATAGATTCCTGCTCATTAACCAATCTGTCATACCATCCACCATTTTTATAATAGGAGATTCCAACACACTTCCTTTGTGACATATCAGCTGAATCCCACAAATAGTCTAACCCCGTCACATTTTCATCGATCAACTCAGCATTTTTTGTTTCGAGATCAAACGCGTACAGTTCTGTATCCCCAGAAATATAGTAAACAAGATTTCGATCGGGAAAACAGCATGTCCATGTTACGCCTGCAACCGCATCGTCTATATGAATTTCATTACCTCCGTTCCAGATATCCTTACAATACAAGTTGGTGTCGCCATGGTCGGTAAAGAAAGCCATCCCGGTTCTATTATCATAATAGCCAATCCATGTGCCAGCAAGAGCTTTCAGCGAAGATTCTCTGTCTTTCGCACTCACTTCGTCATAATATTTCGCCAAGAGATGCTCCGTCAACTGAACAGGTCCATGCCCTTGGTTGTCTACAAAAAACAGGTTTTCGTCTTTGATATAAAAGCAATACTGAAGTGGCTCCTTTTCAATCTCTGGTTCAAAACTAACCGGCTCTGCAGTTTGCTGCTCTTCTTTTACATCTTGATTAGTCTCCACAATTGCTATGGACGTTTCTGTTGTGTCATTTATTGAACAGCCCAGCAACAGTAAAGTCAGCAACACAAGCACAAATCCAAGCGATCGTTTCATGGTCCTTCCCCCTATAGAAGTGATGTAATATATTGTATTATATCATTTAGCCTTACTAAATACAATATGTCAATTTGCAAACCCAAATCGTCTCATTTTCGTAAAACGACTCCGTCTCCTCTCTCCCATCTCACACCCCTCCTCAGAGGGATCTGAGATTGGTTGTCTGACTGGTCGTATGGTTGTTTTCAAACAGCCAACCTACCATTCAACCCACCCAAATTCTTTTCGCCTCCAAGCCTCCAAAACACCAAAAAGGCCCGGATTATCGGACCTTTTCTCACATTCATTCTCTGATGTTGGGCTGTCAGCGTATCGCTTGATCGGTTGGTTGACTGGTTGGTTTCAAGCCGTGCAAGCGTGCGTCATCGGGGCTGTCAGCGAGGTGGTTGGTGGGTTGGTTGAGCCAAAGTTCCTTTGCCCCGCAGACGCTGAGTGACGTTGCCCTGCGTTAAAAAGTAAAATAAATCCCTGTTTTTGGCATGCAGTTTGCATTTTCTTCACAATCTTGTGACGCTTCTTTCACATGGATAACGCATTTATGACGCATTTGCGGGTTATACTGAAATCGTCAAAAGGAGAGCGGGTTACCCCTCCCGCGATCCGATTGATCAATAAGGACTCCTCCTTATCATTACCCCCCTCTATCCTTGTCAAGACCGCCCTCACCCCGGGGCGGTTTTGATTTGCATTCGGTCGGCAGAAAATGCTTTCTGCCGACCGTTTTCTCCGTTCCCGCCTATATCGCTGCGCGTTACCGGGCGGCGGAAACGGCAAGGAGTCAAATCCGCCGCGCATGTCGCCGGATTTGACGGATTTGATCTTTTTTCTGTGTATGAAGCAAAACGCATGACGGCATGCGGCGTTATCATGCGCTTTTGGCCCTCACCCCGGGGCGGTTTTGATTTACATTCAGTTGAAAACAGGTCTTCAAACAGACCGGGTTTTTCAGTTTTCGCCCGCGTTTCTTCCGTGTGCCTGCTTTGCGCGTATCCTGCTCTGAAACCGGACAAAATTCCGGGATTTTTGTCCGAGGTTTTTATGCTATGCTTTCCCTGAAAACAAGCGAAAGCGAGGCATATGCATGAAAGAAACAAGACAGGAAAGCATTTTCGACCGGGCGAAGACCGTCTCCGCGCTCGACGCCGCCGAACGGTTCGCGGGAATCGAAGGCAAGCGCATCGGACGCCGAACGAAGGCGTGCTGTCCGCTGCACAATGAGAAGACGCCGAGCTGCGTGTTCTACGAGAACGGCACGTTCTACTGCTTCGGCTGCCACGCGGGCGGTACCGCGATCGACTTTACGATGGCATACTTTCACGAAAGCAGCGTCGACGCGGCAAAGCGTATTATCGCCGCGTTCGGGCTCGGGGAGGTCGGCATGCCGTCTGCGGACGTGCGCAGGGAAGCGGCGCAGCGCAGGGACCTCATTGAATCCGTCCGAAAGACCGCGTCGTTTACGCATGCCGTGCAGTGCGCGGTCATCCACTGGTGCGAGGACCGGCTCGACAAGCTCGATCCGAACGACGATTCCGAGGAGAACGAACAGCTTCTGGAAATGCTTCTGCGGCTCAAAAACGATGCGGAAAACCTCACGAACGCGATCAACGCGCTCGAAAACGCGGACCGCACGGGGAATCTGCAGGCGCTTTTACAGTCGGTCTTTAAGGTCTCCCGCGACCGGTACGCGATGCTGAAAACGTGGGACGAGATACAGGGCACCTGCTACGTCCGGGGGATGCGGTCATGAACGAATTCACGGAAAACCCGTATCAGGCGTTTGTGGACGCGCCGGACGCGCCGCTTCTGAACTGCCCCTTAAAATGCGCGGCGAACGTAGAAGACGACGAGATCAGGTATCTTTGGAAGCCGTACATTCTGCGCGGGGACGTGACGATCCTTGCCGCGGCGGGCGGCACGGGCAAGACGTTCGCGCTGTGCGGGATCGCGGCGGAGCTTACGAACGGTCGGTACCCGCTGAATCCGTTCGAGAAATTCGAGCCGATGACGGTGCTGTTCATTTCGGCGGAGGATCCGGATTTCATTCTGCGCGAGCGCATGCGGCGCGCGGGCGCGGACCTGAACCGCGTCTTTATCATGGACGCGACGGACAGCATGCGGCTGAAGCTTTCCGACGGGCAGGGCAACCCGCGGCTGCACGATCTCATGCAGGCGATCGAATCAGTCAAGCCGGACCTCGTGATTCTCGACCCGCTGCACGCGTTCGTCGGAAGCACGGTCAAGATGACCGAAAGTAGCGCGGTGCGTCCGTTCATGCAGGCGCTGGCGAATCTTGCCAAGCAGTACGACTGCGCGATCGTGGACGTGGCGCACGTGAACAAGCGTCCGGCGGGCGCGAACGCAAACGACGCGATCCTCGGCGCGACGGACGTGGTCAACGCGGCGCGCTCGGTGCTCCGCGTGATCTTCGACGAGACGGGAACCGATCCGAACCGCCGCGTGCTCGTGCATACGAAATCGAACTACGCCGCGATGGGGCAGTCCGTGGCGTTCCGCATCGGCGACGACGGCAAGCTCGACTGGATCGGCTTTTCGGACGTGACGCGCAGCGATCTCGAAGCCGCGGCGCGTTCTAACAAGGCGCTTTCGGAGCACATGGTCTCGAAGGAAGCCGACCGCGCGGCAAAGACACTCGTCGTCGAGCGTCTCCTTGCCCTTTCCGAGGAGCAGACCGAGCCGAAGCGCTTCTATTCCTACGACACGCTCAGAGGAATGGGGATCTCCGGCAAGGCGGACATCGCGCCCGCGCTTCCCTCGCTCAAAGAAAAAGGCGTCAACGTGTTGTTTCCCGAAACATCGCGACGGTCGGAAGGAAAATCAAAAAGAGGCATCATTCTATGCAAGACTACATAAAGGGGGTGTGTGTAGCACTGTCGCAATTGTCGCATTTGTCGCAGAGATGAACGATTACGGTAATTCAATGAATGATTACGGTAAACAGATGAATATGTAAAGCAGTTATATGAATGGTTACGGTAATGATATGAATAAATATGGTCAATTACGGATATGCGGCAGTATACTGACTACATTTGCGACATTTGCGACACTGCTGCACACAGGGGGTGAATGTAGTCCAACCCGCAGGGGAGGGTATCACCCTCCCGTTCCGCTGACATATTTTTTCGGCGGGCTGCCGAGGACGTCAGCCCCTACGGTCCGTCGGTGTAATCCTGCCCTCCTTGTGCAAAGGAGGGTGGATGCCGAAGGCAGACGGGAGGATTGTCTCCAAAACCGTGCGAAACCTGACGGACGGGCAATGCCCGTCCCTACGGGTGATCGGTATTCGCGGGGAAGATCCCGTCTTCCCGTTCCGCTGACTACATTTGCGACATTTGCGACACTGCTGCACACAGGGGGTGAATGTAGTCCAACCCGCAGGGGAGGGTATCACCCTCCCGTTCCGCTGACGTGTTTTTACGGCGGGGCATCGGGGATCGTCGCCCCCTACAAAAGCAAAAGAGCGCCGGTCGGCGCTCTTTGTTGCTTTGCTTATGCTTCTCCTCCCTCCCGGCGGCTGTTCAGACGGATGGCGGAAGCCGCGTTCTTCGCTCCGAAGCTGTACTGAAGTACTGCGAGAGGGCGAAAACGCGGCTAATCTGCGGCGAACAAATAAAAGAAAGGGCGCAGCCCTTTCTTCTTGTAAGGTTCATTGTTGTCCATCGCCGCAGATGGTCCGGCGCCGTATCAGCAGCCGCCCTCCCAGCGCTTCTTCGCGTCGGCTTCAAGCTTCAGAAGCGTTGCCTGCGGATTTTTGACCTTCGCAAGGAAGATCATCGCCGCGATGATGTAGGGCTTGAAGGACGCCTGCTTGTAGAGAGGATCGCGATAGCGGTCGAATACGGACGCCGCGACCTCGCCCGCTTCGCAGGAAACGTCGGTGATGTCCGCGGGCAGGCAGTGGAGATACAGCGCTTTGCCGTCCTTGGTGAGCTGCATCATTTCCTCGGTGCACTCCCAGTCCTTGTGTTCCGCGTTCTGTGCAAGGAGGCGCTTTTCGAGCGCCTTGATGCCCTCTAAATCGCCGTTGCCGTAGAGCTCGGTGCGCTCCTCCATCGCTTTATAGGGCGCCCAGGACTTCGGATAGACGATGTCGGCGTCCTGGAACGCTTCCTTCATGTCGTGCGTGATCTTAAACGAAGCGCCGGACTTTTTGCAGTTCTCCTCCGCGACCTTCACGACGTCGTCCATGATCTCGTAGCCCTCGGGATACGCGAGCGTGACGTCCATGCCGAACCGCGTGAACAGCCCCGCAACGCCCTGCGGGACACTCAAAGGCTTGCCGTACGACGGGCTGTACGCCCAGGTCATGGCGACCTTCTTGCCCTTGAGGTTTTTGATCGCCTCGTCGAGATCGTCGGATCCGCCGAGGGTGTGGATGACGTGCAGCATGTCCGCCATGCACTGCGTCGGGTGGTCGATGTCGCACTGGAGGTTGACGAGCGTCGGCTTCTGCTCGAGCACGCCCGCCTTGTTGCCTTCGGTGACGGCGTTGACGACGTTGTGCATGTAGGTGTTGCCCTTGCCGATGTACATGTCGTCGCGGATGCCGATGACGTCCGCCATGAACGAGATCATATTCGCGGTCTCGCGGACCGTTTCGCCGTGCGCGATCTGGCTCTTGCCCTCGTCAAGGTCCTGCACCTCGAGGCCGAGGAGGTTGCAAGCCGACGCGAAACTGAAGCGCGTGCGGGTCGAGTTGTCGCGGAACAGCGAAATGCCGAGTCCGGAATCGAAGATCTTCGTGGAGATGTTGTTCTCACGCAGATGCCGCAGCGCGTCCGCCACGGTGAACACCGCCGCGATCTCGTCGTCGGTCTTTTCCCAGGTCAGGAAAAAGTCGCCGTTGTACATGTTGTCGAACTTCAGCTCGTTCAGCTTATCGGTATACTTTTTGACGTTGCTCATACAATCCTCCTCAGTCGTTTGCAAACTTGGTATCGGTCCTGCCCGCGCGGTATTCGGTCACATCGTCCGTGCGGTTTTCCGGCTTATAGCACATCGGGACCGCGGCGTACAGCGCCGCGCAGGTCACGAGGTCCTGCTTCCATGTGATCTCGTTCGGCGCGTGCGCCTGCGATTCCGCGCCCGGACCGAAGCCCACGCACGGGATGCCGTAGCGTCCCTGGATACTGACGCCGTTTGTCGAGAACGTCCACTTGTCGATCAGCGGACGGTCGCGCTTATCCATTGCGGAGGGGTGCCCGATGCGCTTGTCGCCGAACAGCGCCTTATGCGCGTCGACCAGCGCCTGTACGTGCGCCGCGCTCTCTTTGTTGATCCAGGTCGGGAAGTAGCATTCGGTCTCGTACTTCAAGCCGGTCCACGCCGGACGGTCGTACAGGTACATCGAGACCTTGACGTCGTCGCCGTACTTTTTGCACGACGGGAGATTGCGGATCTCGTCGAGGCAGGAATCCCACGTTTCGCCCGCGGTCATGCGGCGGTCGAGCGAGACCGCGCAGGAGTCCGCCACCGCGCAGCGCGACGGCGAGGTGTAGAAGATCTGCGAGCAGGTGATCGTGCCGCGGCCCAAAAAGCGCGCGTCCTCCCAGTGCTCGGGGTTGTATTTCGGATCGAGCATCTTCACAAGGCCCTTGATCTCGTCGGCGTCCGTTGCCGTGTTCTCATTCAGCGCGCGGACCTCGCGAAGGATGTCCGCCATCTTGTAGATCGCGTTATCGCCGCGTTCCGGCGCGGAGCCGTGGCACGAGACGCCCTTGACGTCCACGCGGATCTCCATTCTGCCGCGGTGCCCGCGATAAATGCCGCCGTCGGTCGGCTCGGTGGAAACGACGAACTCGGGCGTGATCCCGTCCTCCTTATGGATGTACTGCCAGCACAGACCGTCGCAGTCCTCCTCCTGCACGGAGGCGACGACGAGGATCTTCGTATCCGCCGGGATGAGGTTCAGGTCCTTCATGATCTTTGCGCCGTATACCGCCGAGACTACGCCGCCCTCCTGATCGGAGCCGCCGCGGCCGTAGATGATATCGTCGGTCTCGTAGCCCTTGTAGGGATCGTGCTCCCAGTTTGCGATGTTGCCGATCCCGACGGTGTCGATGTGCCCGTCGAACGCGATGATGCGGCTGCCTTCGCCCATCCAGCCAAGCGCGTTGCCCTCCGGATCGATCTCCGCCTTGTCAAAGCCGAGCGCTTCCATTTCGGCGATCGTGCGCCGGATGACGCCCTCCTCCTCGCAGCTTTCGCTGGGGATCGCGATGAGATCGCGGAGGAATTTGGTCATTTGCGGCAGATAGTTCTGCGCCGCCCGTTTGATTGCTTCAAAATCCATACGAGTGTCCTTTCTTCAATCCTGAATGGAATCTTTTGCGTCGATGTAGGAATACAGGGTATATTTGCTGATGCCGAAGTACTTCGACACCTTGTCTCCGCTTCGCGTGATCAGGAACGCGCCCGCCTTGTTGAGGAACGCGATCGCTTTGATCTTGTCCTCCTTGTTCATCATGGCGACGGGCTTGCCGACGAGCTGCACCGACTGTTCGATGAGATCGTCTAAAAGCTCGTTGACCGACAGCGGAATGCGCTCCGGCGTCTTTTTTTCTTCTTCCCTGTGGTGCAGAAGCGAGCTTACCGCGCGCTCCGCCATCAAAAGCTCGGTCACGTCGTAGTTGATCGAGAAAACGCCTTCCGGCACGCCGTTTTCGTCGCGGATGTAGATGGTGGCGCATTTCAGGATGCGCCCGTCGTGCGTGCGCATCAGATACCCTGCAGAATCTTTGAGCGCCTTCGGATCCTCCGATTTCAGCGCTTCGAGCACGACCCGGCTCGGACCGTCGCCCTGCTTTCTGTGCGTGACGTGTCCGTTTTCGATCAGCGCGATCGTATGCTCCAGATCGCCGCTTTTCAGATCGTGCACCGCTACCTCGCAGTTGTCTCCGAACTGCACCGCAATCGCTTTTGAGAGCCGTTCAAAAAAGCTGAGATCCATCCGTTGCCCCCCATTCCCATATTCGCTTAAATATCAGTATAAACGATTTTCCCACGCCGCACAAGAGGAAATCAAACTTTGATTTTGATTTGCAAAAAGATTTTCCGCGCTGCGGTTTTTGCTTGCAATGCGGTGCGGAATGCGGTACAATGATTTGTAACAAATGAAAGGAGAACCGCTATGGAAGACGAAAGAGATCTTGTCACCTTTACCGATGAGGAAGGCAACGAGTTTGACCTTGAGGTCATTGATTATTTTGAGCACGAAGGCAAGGAATATGCCGTGCTGGTAGACGCCGAGCTGCCCGAGGAGCCCGAGGAGGACTTTGAGGTCTGCATCATGGAGATCGTCGTCAACGAGGAGGAGGACATGGAAGAATTCGTGCCCGTCCCCGACGACAAGCTCGACACGCTGTTCGCAATCGCGGAAAAGCGCATGGAGTGCTGGGACTGCGAAAAAGAGACCTGCGACGGCTGCGAAAACGCCGACGAGTAATTCAAAATGCAAAGGAGCTTCCCGAGGGAAGCTCTTTTTGTTGTTCGGACGGGCAATGCCCGTCCCTACAGGGTCGATCCCATCCGGAAACTGTAGGGACGACCATCGGTCGTCCGCCGTTTTTTTACGGATTGCTGAGGCTCTCGCAAAGCGCTTCAAAAGCAAGACGCGTCTCGTAGGACACGAAGGAAAACTCCTGAATGTCGCCCTTGTCGCCGGTCCAATAGAGATAGAGCCACGGACCGGAATCGCCGTCTTCGAGGTGCTCCTGCCGCGCGATCACCCTGCCGCCCGCGAGAAGCACGAGCAAATCGGACCACTGATCGCCCGAAAGCTCGACGGTGCCGGTTTGCGTCGCGTCCGCTTCGGTCAGCGGCAGATGATCGCCCTCGCGCGTTTCATGAAAGAATTTGTATGCGCCGTCCTCCTTATAAAAGCGATAGCGCTGATAGTGCGGCGGAAAGGTCGAGGTCGAAACGGTATAGTAAAACTCCGTCACGTCCTCCGGCGCGATATCAACGCCCACGACATATACGCCGTTTTTCGGTCGATTGCAGCCGAGGATCGGCAAAAGTGCAAGACACAGAACGATGATCGCGATCTTTTTCATGGCTGAACTCCTTTACTCGTCAAAATAAAACAGGTCCTCAAACTTTCTGTCCAGCGCGATGCACAGGATCAAAGCGAGCTTTGCCGTCGGATTGAATTGCCCCGTCTCGATCGAGCTGATCGTATTGCGCGAAACGCCGACCGTCTCCGCAAGCTGTCCCTGGCTCATCCCCGCCTGCGTGCGCGCCTCTTTGAGGCGGTTTTTCAGGATCAATGCGTCGTTCATGCAAGTACTCCCGTCATCGTCAGTGCAACCCATACCGTTCCCGCAAGCGAAATCGTCAGAAGCACGATCGCAAGAATCAATTCATGTTTCTTTTTCAGCTTGATATATTTGTATAGGAACAGCGATCCCAGCATCGACAGATAGATTGCCCAAAGAAGGGTGTTCAGTTTCGGGTCAAACCGTGTACCGCCCTGATCCACCATTTCCAGTATGCTGTTAAACAAGGCGATCAGCATGCACATGACGCCGCCCACCGTAAACGCGATCTGTCCGGCTTTGATCAAAACCTGCTTTTCCCGCTCGTCCTGTCCTTTGTTTTCCGCCCTGCTCTTTGCAAGGATCTCCTCTTTGTTCATTTCCTGTTCCTCCTGCCAAGTTTTATTGGCATTATGATACTACTGCCAAGTTTACTTGTCAATAGGTTTTGCAAAGTTTTCTTGGCAGTTTGACAGAGTACAAAAAACGGAGGCCGAAGCCTCCGTCTGAAATGACGATATGCTTGCCTCCCCTGAGCAAGGGGGCCGCGATCCGAGCGCCCGCTGTGCGGACAATCCCCCAGTCACCTATCGGTGACAGCCCCCTTTACACAAGGGGGCCACCCAAAAGCCCTCCCTGTGTAAGGGAGGGTGGATGCCGCAGGCAGACGGGAGGGTTGTACCCCCTTACAGACCCGCTTCGATCAGCGCCTTGAACGCCGGCAGCGAGCGCAGGATCATCTCGTGGCTGACGCAGGTGGAAAGCCGGAGGTATCCCGGGCAGCCGAACGGCTCGCACGGCGGGACGAGGATGTTGAACTCCTTTGCGCGCTCGGAAAACTCCGCCGCGGTGCCGAACGGCGCTTTGATGAGCATATAGAACGCGCCGTGCGGATAGACGCAGGTGTAGCCGTAGCTCGTCAGCGCCTCATAGAGCGTCTTGCGGTTCTCGTCGTACGCCGCGATGTCCGGCATCATGCCGCAGCACTTCTCGACGATGTACTGCGAGGTGGTCGGCGCGCAGATGTGACCCAGCGCGCGTGCCGAGCCCGCGACCGCGTTGAACAGATCGACGCTGTCCGCGCAGGCGTCCGGTACGAAGACGTAGCCGATACGCTCGCCCGGCAGGCTCAGCGATTTCGACCAGGAATAGCAGACGACGGTGTTTTCGTAGATGTTCGGGATGAACGGCGTCTCGTAGCCGTCGAATACCAGCTCGCGGTACGGCTCGTCGGCGATCAGGTAGATCGGGTGTCCGAACTCTGCGCTCTTTTTGCGAAGCAGCCCGGCGAGCGCTTCCAGCGCTTCTTTTTTATAAACGACGCCGGAGGGGTTGTTCGGCGAGTTCACAAGGATCGCCTGCGTGTGTTCGGTAAAGTACGGCTCGATCTCCTCGACGTGCAGGTCAAAGTCCGCCGTGTTCGCAGGGACGACGACGATCTTGCCGCCGACCGCCTTGATGAACGTCGGATATTCCGGGAAATACGGCGCGAGAACGATGTATTCCGCACCCGGCACGCACATCGCCTTCAGCGTGCTCATCAGAGCGGGCGCAGCGCCGCAGGTGAAGAACAGGTTCTGCGGTCTTGCCTTTGCGTCGAACCGCTCGTTCAGGTTCTTCGCGACGGCTTCGCGCACGCTCATTGCGCCGGTCGCGGACGTGTAGCCGTGGACCTTGACGGTGTCCTTGCGCGCGGCGATCTCCTTGTACGCGTCCTGCACCGCTTCGGGCGCGGGCACGGACGGATTGCCGATCGAGAAATCAAAGACGTTCTCCGCGCCGATCTCCGCCTTTTTGCGGAGTCCGTACTCAAAGAGCTCGCGGATGCCCGAGCGCTTTGCGCCGAGCTGTACCATTTCGTTTACCAGCATATTGATGATCCTCCTTCTTTACCAATCCATGCCGCGGGCGACGACCGCGCCGAGCGCCATCGCCGCCAGCTTGACCTCCGCACTGTCCGCGCGGGAAACCAACACGATCGGCACCTTGGCGCCGACGACGATGCCGGCGTTCATGGCGCCGCCGAAGATCGACATCGCCTTGCCGATGCCGTTGCCCGTTTCATAGGACGGGACAAGCAGGATGTCCGCCTGCCCCGCGCCCTTGACGTCGTAATGCTTGTGATGACAGGCTGCCTCCGAAACCGCAAGGTCCAGTCCCACCGGCCCGTACACGTTCATGTTGTACTTTGCCCAGCGCTCCGTCATTTCGGAGAGCGTCTTGGCGTCAACCGTCGACTGGATCTTCGGGTTCACGACCTCCGCGCCGCAGATGCACGCGGCGTTGATCTCGTCGTATCCGAGCGCTTTGAATACTTTCGCCGCGTTTTCGAGGATCTCGGCTTTCTTTTCGAGGTCCGGGAACGTGTTCATGCCGCCGTCGGTGAGACCCATCATGCGGTGTCCCTTCGGCTCGTACATCATGACGTGGCTGATGAGCTTGCCGGTCCTGAGTCCCGCTTCGGGCTTCAGCACCGCGCGCATGATGTCCGGCGTATTGAGAAGTCCCTTCATGAGGAAGTTCGCCTTCCCCTCGGATACGCATTCGACCGCCTTTGCGGCGCAGTCCGTGTCGGAATCCGCGTGGATGATCTCGTACGCGTCGGGATCCTCGCCGATCTCTTTAAGGATCGACCGGATCTGCTCCTCGTGACCGACCAGGATCGGCTCTGCGATCCTTCTCTTTTTCGCTTCCGCGACCGCCTTCAGTACGTCCGCGTCATGCGCGGCGGCGACCGCGATGCGTCCGGAGGCAAAGCCCTCCGCCGCCTTGATGATCTCCTGTATCGTTCTCATTTTCCATCCCCCAGATACGTTTTGCATTCCCCGCCGTGCAGCACGCGCAAAGCGCCCTCGGCGAGGCTTTTCATCTCCTCCTCGCCCGGGAAGCGCAGCACCGGCGCAAGCGGCGCAAGATAAGAATCGAGCTCGTCGCAGAACGGCTTGCTGTACGCCATGCCGCCCGTGTAGATGATCGCGTCGACCTTGAACTTCATGACGGCAGCCAGAGCGCCCGCGTCCTTACTAAGCTGATACGCCAGCGCCTTGAAGATCAGCGTCGCTTCGGGTTCGTCGCCCGAAAGCGCGCGGCGCTCGATCTCGCGGAAGTCCTTCGTGCCGAGGTAGGAATAGACGCCCGCCTCGCTGCTGATGAGCTTTTTGATCTCCTGCTTCGATTTGCCCGAGAAGCAAAGGTTCACGACCGCGTTGACCGGCAGCGCGCCGCCGCGGTCGAGCCCCATCGCGCCGTCGTCCTTCACGTTGAAGTTGTCGACGACCATGCCCTTTTCGTGCGCCGCGACGGAAACGCCGCCTCCTAAATGCAGCACGATGAGATTCAGCTCCTCATAGGGCTTTCCGAGCTGCTTTGCAGCCTTGCGCGCGACGGATTTCTGGTTCAGCGCATGGAAGAAGCTTTCGCGCTCCATGCCCTTGAGTCCCGAAACGCGGGCGAGATCGCTCAGCTCGTCGACGCACACGGGATCGACGAAGAACGCCGGAATGCCCAGCGGATCCGCGATCTCCCGCGCGATGTACGCGCCGAGGTTCGCCGCATGCTCGCCGTAGAACGGATGCAGGATGTCCGCGATCGCGCGGTCGTTGACGCCGTAGGTGCCGGACGGGATGTGGCGGAACAGACCGCCTCTGCCGCAGACCGCGTCGAGCGTTTTGAGATCGAAATTCTTCTTTGCGAGCGCGTCGAGGATCAGCTTCTTGCGGTAGGGCATCTGATCCGCGACTCGTTCAAAGTCCTTCAGTTCTGCGGCGCTGTGGTCGATGGAGACGCGGAATTCTTCGGTTTCTTCCTCGAACACCGCGATCTTCGTGGACGTCGCGCCGGGGTTGATGACCAGTACCTTCATGGCTTATACCGCGTCGAAGCCGGCGTGATACGCCTTTAGGTTCAGCTCGCGAAACTTCGCGGGAACGACGTCCGAAATGACCGCGTCCCAGTCGATGTCCGTCATGTTCAGCGCTTTGACCATGCTGCCGAACAGCACGATGTTTGCGCACTTGACGTTGCCGAGCTCGGAGGCGATCTTTTCCGCGTTCAGCGGATAGACCTTGAAATGCTTCTGCATTGCCTCGAGGCAGCCCTCGGGGTATTTTTCCATGCCCGCCGCAATGGTACTGGACGCCATTTCGTAATCGTTGATGATCGCGACGCCGTCGGGCTTGAGATAATTTGCGTAGCGCACCGCTTCCATCTTCTCGAACGCGACGATGATGTCCGCAGCGCCCAAACCGATGACCGGAGAATAGACTTTGGTCCCCCAATGCACCTGCGTACTTACGCTGCCGCCGCGCTGGGACATGCCGTGGACCTCGCTCATCTTCACGTCATAGCCTGCGCGCATCAGACCGGTGACAAGGACCTTTGCGGTGAGGATCGCGCCCTGACCGCCGACGCCTACCAAAAGAGCACTCTTGTTTTCCATTGCTTATTTCTCCTTTCGGGTGATCGCGCCCATCGGGCAGACCTGTGCGCAGACCGTGCAGCCGACGCAGGTCGTGACGTCGATCTTCGCTTTCTTGTTCTCGACCATGACCGAGGGGCAGCCCACGGAAAGGCACTTCTTGCAGCCGATGCACTTATCCGTATCGACCTCGCACTTGCCGATGTCGTGCTTGATGCGCTTGATTAAGAGGCACGGACGGCGCGTGATGATCGCTGCGGGGACCTCGGAATTCGCGGCTTCGGTGACCGCCGCTTCCATCGCCTTGAGGTCCTGCGGATCGACGATGATGATGTTCTTATAGCCGTAGGAGGCGAGGATGTCCTCGATCTTCAGCTTCTCGGCGATCTCGCCCTCGAGCGTGAAGCCGCTGCCCGGATTGTCCTGATGCCCGGTCATGCCGGTGATGGAGTTGTCGAGCACCACGGGGATGACGGCGCCCTTGTTGTAGATGATCTCCGCAGCGCCGGTCATGCCGGAGTGGAAGAACGTGGAATCGCCGACGACGCCGAAGACCTTCTTATCGGTCTGACCGGACGCCTCGAACGCCTTTGCCATGCCCATCGCGACCGTGAAGCCGCCGCCCATGCAGACGACCGAATCCAAAGCGTTCAGAGGCGGCGCAAAGCCGAGCGTGTAGCAGCCGATGTCGCCTGCCACGACGTAGTTCTTGTGGCGGCCGACGGTGTAGAAGAAGCCGCGGTGCGGACAGCCCGGGCAGAGTGCCGGCGGACGGGAAACGGGCTTGACGCCGACGTCGACCATTTCGGGCTTGATCCCGAACAGGCGCTCCTTCAGGATCTGCGGGTTGAGCTCATAGAGGTTGCCGATCAGCTCCTTGCCGATGCATTCGATGCCCGCCGCTTTGATCTGCTCCTCCATGAACGGATCGAGCTCCTCGACGACGTAAAGCTTTTTGACCTTCTTCGCGAACGCGCGGATCAGGTCCATCGGCAGCGGATTCGTGAGACCGAGCTTTAAGAACGAAGTTCCCTCCGGGAACGCATCCTTTGCGTACTCATACGCGATCGAAGCGGTGACGACGCCGATCTCCGAGCCGTTGATCTCCTCGCGGTTCAGCTTGCTGGTGTTTGCGTATGCCTCGAGCGCTTTCAGGTTCTGCTCGACCTTCGCATGGTTTTTGTATGCGTTTGCCGGGCTCGAAACGTACTTCATGTTGCGCTTGTACGCGGGGACCTCGCGCTCTGTGCGCTCGCCGAAGCGAACGAGGCTCTTACTGTGCGCGACGCGGGTGGTGATGCGGTAAATGACCGGCATGTCGAACTTCTCGGAGATCTCGTACGCCTCCTTCAGGAAGTCGAGGCATTCCTGCGAGTCGGAGGGCTCCACCATCGCGACCTTTGCCGCGCGGGCGTAGTGCCGGTTGTCCTGCTCATTCTGCGAAGAATGCATGGAAGGGTCGTCTGCCGAGACGATGACGAAGCCGCCGCAGACGCCGTTGTACGCCGCTGTAAAAAGCGGGTCCGCCGCGACGTTCACGCCGACGTGCTTCATTGCAGAGAGGGAGCGAACGCCCGCGATCGACGCGCCGTACGCGACCTCGACCGCGACCTTCTCGTTGGGCGCCCACTCGCAGTACAAAGCGTCTTTATACTGCGGGAGGTTTTCAAAGATTTCCGTGCTGGGCGTGCCCGGATACGCCGAGCAGACCTTGACGCCCGCTTCGAACGCGCCGCGCGCGATCGCTTCGTTGCCGGAAAGCAATACAGGATCCATGTTTCATTCCGCCTTTCTTACATTTTCCGTTTCAAACGGTTGGTTATATGATATATGAAAAGGACAGCCGAAGCTGTCCTCATTCATCAGTCGTCGACGTCCAGCGCCTCAAGACCCTTCTTTGCGATCGGCTTTGCGTCGCCGTGCTTTACGAACAACATCGTAAAGAATGCGAGCCCTGCCGCGATCGTCGCGTACGGGAACAGTGAGGTAAAGCCGAGCCGGTCCATAAACATGCCGGACAGGAACGGCGTGATCGCCTGCGCCGCCATGCTTGCCGCGTAATAATAGCCGGTATACTTGCCGACGTTGCCGCCGCGGGAAAGCTCCACGACCATCGGGAAGGAGTTGACGTTGATCGTCGCCCAGCCGATGCCCGCAAGCGCGAACATGACGTTCATCAGCATGGTCGGGGTGGTCGCGCGCATGAAGGACGCGCCGAGGAACGTGCCCGTGAGGATCACGACGCCGATCAGGATCGCCTTTTTGCGGCCGATCTTCGACGAGAGCAAGCCGATCGGCAGATACGAGATGATCGCCGCCGCCTGCGCGATGATCAGCGTGAGGTTGTAGTCCTTGTCGAGCACGCGGCCCGCGTAGATCGAGTACTTCGAGGTGACCGCGTTATAGCCCATGTACCAGAGCACGACCGACGCAAGGATCAGCAGCAGGGAGATCTTTTCGCCCTTCGAAAGCTTCTTGTCGCCGGAAGCCGCCGCCTCGTCGTCGACGTCGTCGATGCCGAGCTCACGGCTTTTTTGCTCCATCTCGCCCGCCCATTCGGGCTCCTTGACCGTCACCATAAAGATGACGAGCGCGATCAGCATGATCACGATGATCGCGCCGAAGAAGCCGATGTAGCTCATAAACGTGTTCTTGATCGCGCCTGTGTTGAACAGGATCCCGAGCCCGAGCACCAGCGCGCACACGCCGCCTGCGCTGCCCATCAGGTTGATGATCGCGTTCGCCTTGCTTCTGAGCGGCTTGATCGTGACGTCCGGCATCAGCGCGACCGCGGGGCTTCTGAAGATCGACATGCCGATCAGCACGACGAGCAGCACCGCGATGAACGTGATCAGCACGCCCGGATTGGCGATCGTGATGTTCCATACGTACGCCTGGCGCGCCGGCACGACGTAGTCGATGTAATCGGGGTTGGTCTTGAACTTGATGTTGCCGAATTCATCCTGCACGTTGATCTGCGCAAGCTCCGCAAGGAACGCGTCCTCGGTCGGATACTTATCCGCAAGCTTGAAGCTTACGCCGTCCGGCGTCTGCGGGTCTCTGCCGCCCTTCAGGATGTTGTTGACGAACCAGTTTTCGGACTTGCCCTCGCCCTGGTGCGCGTAGATCTCGCGGTATGCCTCCGCCGCCTTCGGGTTCGCCGCAAGGCGCGCCGGCACGACGTAGGTCTGATATTCTTCGTTGTCGAGGTAGATGCGTTCGCCGTTCTCGTAATGCTTGACGCGGCCCTCGTCGTCCGTTTCGACGATCTTTGCGGGGATCTTCGCAAACGCTTCCTTATCCGGATACTTCTCCTTCAGCGTGTAGACCTCGCCGTCCGCGGTGTGAAGCTTCGTATCGCCGACCGTGTCGTAGACTTCCTCGAGCGACATCGTATTGATCTCGGTGACGTTACGGATGTTCTTGTCGAGCTGCATGTAGTCGACCGCAGCGAGCGCAAAGAACGCGACGACCGCGAGCAGCGTGCCGATGAGCACGTACGGCTTGCGGCGTCCCATCTTGCTTTTGCACTTATCGGACAGCCCGCCGAACAGCGGCAGCAGGAACAGCGCAAGGATGTTGTCCAGCGCCATGATGATGCCGGACAGCGTCTGCGTCATGCCGAATTTGTCGGTCAGAATCTTCGGAATGATCGTGTCATATGCCTGCCAGAAGGTACAAATGAGGAAAAATGCGAATCCGACGAGGATCGTGCGCTTGTAGTTGAGTTTCATATTTGCCCCCGATCGACCGAAAGTCATATTTTTACCTTTTCATTATAACGGAAATGCGTTATAATCTCAATAGGCTATAATCTTATATTATCAAAGGAGCATGAGAAAATGGGTTGGTTGATTGCCGGGATCGTGATAGTTGTTCTGTTTGTCGCTTATCTGTTTCTGATCCTGCCTGCGCGCATAGACAAAGCAAAATTCGCGCCGTTTCAGGGATTGATGGCGGCGCATCGCGGCTTGTATGAAAAGGATCAGAGCGTGCCGGAAAACTCGCTCGAGGCGTTCCGACGGGCCGCAGATTACGGCTGCGGCGTGGAGCTCGACGTGCAGCTGAGTAAAGACGGCGCGGTGGTCGTTTTTCACGACGACACCGTCGACCGCATGACGACCGAAAAAGGACGTGTGGACAGCTTCACGCTCGAGGAGCTGCAGGCAATGCCCTTAAAGGGCACGGCGCATCGCATGCCGCTGTTTACCGACGTGATGGCAGTGCTCGACGGCAAGTCCCCGACGATCGTGGAGCTGAAATCCACGCCGAATTATAAGGAGCTCTGCGAAAAGACGCTTGCGATCCTCAGAACGCTCAAGGGACCGTACTGCGTCGAAAGCTTCGACCCGCGCATCGTACGCTGGTTCTACAAAAACGCGCCGGACCTCGTCCGCGGACAGCTGACCGAGGCGTATTCCTACTGGCGCAGGGAGGGACATCTGCCCGTCTGGCGCTGTCTTCTGATGCACACGCTGTTCATCAACTTTTTGACGCATCCGCAGTTCATCGCGTTCGGCAGAGGACGCCGTCCGCTTTGCATGCTGCTCGGAAGAAAACTCGGCACAAAGACCGTCTTCTGGACCGAGCGCCCGGATTCCGATCACGAAACGCTTCAAAAGCGCTACGACTGCCGCATCTTCGAGCACTACCGTCCGGAAACGCACTACAAGGCGTAATCCTATCATGCGCGCAAGCGCAATTTGCAGCGAAAGGAGACCTCGTCCGTTTACCTTCGGATTTCGGATTTGATCTCTTGAAATAAAAATCCCTGCGGGCGCAGGGATTTTTATCGTTTCGGCGTTTGCATTTTTATACCACCAGATCGCCTTCGTCGCTGTTTAAGACCTCGAAGATCTCCTCCTCCGCGCCGGAGGAAGCGTTGACATAGACGATGAAGAACGTCTCGCCGCAGGTGCATTTGAACTCGTAGCAGAGGACCTCGCGCGTGTTCGATTTCGGGATCAGCGCAAGCGCGGTGTGTTCCGGCGTCAGCGAATCGGAGAGGCTGCTCTTTGCGTCGTCCTCGGTCAGGATCGGCTGCGAGAGGTCGCGTTCTCGGTGATGAAAACGGTAATTGATCGCGTCAAGCCCGATCACCTGCTGCGTTTCGCGGTCGACGTAAACCTTGACGAGATCGGCGTACAGGATCACGCCGTTCTGCACCGCGGCGTAGTTCAGCACGACCGTGCCGGCGTAGTACTGCGCGTAGGACGGTTCCATTTTGCCGAAGCCGTGCTCCGTAAGATACGCGCTTGCGGCGGCGTGCAGGCGTTCGCTTTCTTCGTCGCTCGGCGGATCGTTTTTCGTGCCGGAGGGCGTGCCCATGAAGTAGAGCAAAAGCCCGCCGCGCTCGGTGATCGAAACGCACAGCTCGCCCTTTTCATCGTCCGCGGAAAAGTCATAGGTGACGATCGCGCTTTCGGTGCGTCCGTCAAGGATGAGCGTCCGGTCCGGAAACAGCTCGTGCGCGATGCGCGTCGCTTCGGCTTCGCCGACGGTCCCGTCCGGCAGTCCCAAAGGCTCCGCCTGCTCGCTGCTTTCGGAAAACGGACCGTCGTAAAGAAGCGACGGATAGTTCGTGATGTTCTCCTCGTCGGCTTCGCCGCCGTAAAAGCCGTCCTCCGGCGCTTTGGGAAATTCGCCGTTCATGCAGCCGCCGTCGTACCGTTCGGCAAGTCCCGAGCAGCAGGTTCTGAGATCGCCCAGCGAGCCGATCTGTTCCTCGGTCAGCATCTGTCCGGACAGCACGCGATCCATCAGCGTCTCCGCGAAATCGCCGGTGCGCGTCAGAAACTGCATCATGCCCTCGTCGTCCGCTTGCGCGACCGGCAGCAGGCTCAGCGCGCGGACCGCGCCGGCGGAAAGCCTTCTGACGTCCGCAAAGGTCTTCGAGAGCCTTGCAGGCGTGCTTGCCGCTTCGAGCTTTGAAAGCGCGACGTTCAGGTCGTTCAGGTCGTTACTGAGCGCGCGATAGGCGCTCTCGGTCTGCGCCTCGATCACGCGCTGCTGCTCCGCGATCGTCTTTCGCTGTTTGAAAAACAGAACGGTCATCACCGCGAGCCCGATGAGCAGGATCGCGGGAAGTCCGAACAGCCAGATTTTCTTTGAAACGCGTATCATTTGCAGAATACATGGTTGCCGATGCGCAGCACGATGGGACGGCTGCGGATCCAGCGGTTGCTTGTTTTGGCGGGGTTATAGTAGTAGAGACAGCCGCCCGTCGGGTCCCACCCGTTCATGGCGTCCTTCGCCGCCTTCAGCGCGGAATCGTTCGGCGTGAGGTTGATCTGCCCGTCGTCGACCGCAGAAAATGCGCCTCTTTGGTAGATCACGCCCGAGATCGAATTCGGAAACGCGCTGCTTTTGACGCGGTTCAAGACCACGGCGCCGACCGCGACCTGCCCCTTATACGGCTCGCCGCGCGATTCGCTGTAGATGCACTGCGCGAGCAGATACACGTCGCCGGACGCGGGCTTTGTCGCGGCGGAGACCGTGCTTTTGAGGTTCAGTCCCATCGCCGCCGCCGTCTTTTCGCCGACGACGCCGTCGACCGCGAGCCCGTTCTTCTCCTGAAACCAGCGGACGGCGCGCTCGGTCGCATAGCCGAATATGCCGTCGACCGCGCCGGAGTAGTATCCCCACTGCTTCAGCCGTTTCTGTACGGCGGCGACGTCGTCGCCCGAGGATCCGCGTCTGAGCGCCGCCTGCGCTCCCGTCAGCGGAAGCGCGGCGCAGACGATCAGAAGCGCCAGCAGGATCAGCTTGCCTGCCCGTAAAGCCTTGCGCATACGCCCTCCTTAAAACAGCGATTTGAACCAGTTCAGGATCCAGCTCTCGGTCTCGATCTCGTCAAGATCGACCGGCTCGCCGTTTTCACTGACGATGCACAGCGGCGGAAACAGCACGCACCACCAGTTGTGTCCCGCGGCGGGACCGAGCCGCACGCACAGCGCGTCGTACTCGCCCGCAGGGAACAATAGATCGCCGTAGGTCCGGTCCGGGAAGGTCTCGGCGCCGAGCGAAAGCTGCACGCCGTACCCGAATCCGTGATCCCGCAGGACCGCCTCGGCGGTCGATTGGATCTCTTTGCCGTGCGTGAGCAGAAACGCCCGCGCGTCCGAATAGCTTTCCGCGCTTTGAAACAGCGGGAGGATCGCGTCTCGCACCTGAAGCTTGACGTCCTGGTCCTCCTCCGAATCGCTTGCGGCGATCACGTGCAGGCGCAGCACATTTTCACCCGACGTCAGGACCGTCTTTGCGGGCGCTTTGCTTTGAAGAACGCCGAGCACGGCGAGCAGCGTCAGGATCAGTCCGGTCAAAAATCGTTTCAGCATTGTTTTTTCACCTCGGAAGGAGTATTTCCAGCCGCATCGCGTTTCATACTTATTGACTTTTCGGCGCAGATTCGATACCATGAATATATGATCTCCATGAAGGACGCGATCAAAGCCGCATTGTCGGACTTTGTCGAACAGCATACGGGCGTGCGGCCGGACCTGAAGCCCTCAAAAAAGGCGCATCTCGCTTCCGGTTCGTTTCTGCGCGCGGACGCGGTCGCCGCGGCTGCGGCGCTGTCCGGACGCGCCTCGGACTGTACCTTGTTCGGCGCGCCGCTTCTTTCGCGCGTGATCGCGGAAAACGGCTGGCTGCTGTTCTTTTTCACCGCGGACGTCATCGACGCGTACGCCCTGACGCTTCCGCCCGCCGAAGAACCGGACGAATCGTTTTTTGCGCGCAGGCTCTGGATCGCCTACCGGCACGAAGACGCCGAAACGCCGGACGATCCCGCGCTTCTTCTCGGATTCTACGCGGTGCTGTTCGCGGCGCCGGACGCGGAGAAGCGCTTCCTTTCCGCGCCGCGGACGCATGACGGAAACGAACGCGTCGCCCTCGAAAGCCGCAGGCGGCGCATGGCAAAGATCTTATTATGGGAACGGAGGACCCTATTATGCAGTACACCTGGCTCGGACACTCGACCTTCCTGATCACGAACGACGCGGGCGGAAAGCTCGTCACCGACCCCGCCGACGAACGGACGCTGTCCGCTCTGCCGCGTACCGCGGCGGATGTGATCACGGTTTCGCACCGGCATCACGACCACTGCGCAGCGGAGCGCATCGAAGGCGCGCCGATCGTCAAGGAAAGCTGCGCGTCAGAAACGCTCGCGGGCTTTTCGATCCGCGGCTTCTCGACCTTCCACGACGAGGAGCGCGGCGCAAAGCGCGGACCGAACACGATCTTTCTCATCGAAGCGGACGGGCAGCGCATCGTACACT
>CAMVGD010000007.1 GCA_947166925.1 uncultured Clostridia bacterium
CCCTTTGCTTGTAAGGCAAATGCTCTCCCAGCTGAGCTATGCTCCCCCACGCAACTAGCGCAAGAGTTATTATAGCGAATAACACCTCATCTGTCAATGTTTATTTTCAAGAAAAATGAAAAAACTTATCCTGCGCCTGCAGGGTTTCCCGTTCCCCCTGCTCTGCGTCCCCTTCTGCCGTTCGATGCGCGCTTTGCCCGTGGGGCGATTCAATACAAATGCGCCGACCGCGCTTTCTTCCGGCAAATGCGTTCCGGATCCTGCGATCATATGCTGTCACATCGGCTCTTTTCCGTCGTGGATCAGCCTGCGCCGGACGGTTTTCGCCGTTTTTGCGGTCATATCGCGCGCTATTTTTTGTCGATCGCCTCTTTACCGGCGGCGGTAGGGTCTGCTATACTGAAGCCATCAAAAAAGGAAGGGAGCGATGCGTATGGCGCTGAACGTCAGATGTCCGAAATGCGGCGGCACCCGCGCGATGCTGACCGGTGAAAGCAAGCGGCACGGCTGTCTCTGGCTGATCCTGTTCGGCATTTACTATGTGATCTGGACCATGATCCGCTGGATGATCGGTCTTCTCATTCTGGTCCTGTTCGATTGGTGGATCGCGATCATCAAGGCGATCGCAGGCAAGGGCTATACGTGGAAATGCAAACGCTGGTTCTCGCCGTGGCGAAGGACCTACTACTGCCCCGACTGCGGATACAATTTCAGAGGATAACAACAAAAGCCCCGCTTTTTGCGGGGCTTTCGTTTTGTCTGTTATTTCACTTTGCAGCTCAGCACGTTCGACCATTCGCCGAAGTACGTCATGCCGTTGAACTCATGGTACGAGCGGATCGTAACATAATAGGTCGTACCTTTCTTGAGATTCTTGATCACGGTCTGCGCCGTCTTCGGGTCGGTGATCTTGATCGCCTTGACGTTCTTCGTGAAGTTCGCATCCGTCGCGTACTTGATCTGATAGCCCGTAAAGACCGAGCTCGCGCCCCACTTCACCGTCATCTGCCTTGTGCCTGCCGTGACGCTGTTCAGCGTGCGCGTCGTGATACGCACGGTCGTCTTCAGCGGACCGACCTCGCCGAGGTTGAAATTGTCGCCTACGTTGCCGCCGATCGTCGCGCCCGAGACCGGATCCGTGCGCCGCGCAAAGTACGCCTTGACGCCGTACTGATACCGCGATCCGGCGTAGACCTTGTGGTTGGCGTCCGCGCCGTCGATATAGGTCGTGTCCGTCGTATTGTTCCAGCGTTCGAACGTCGTCCAGCCGTTGGTCGTGCTGCTCCACGCGCGGCGATAGATGACGTAGCCTGCAGCGCCTTCGACCGGTTCCCACGTAATCCGAATGCCTTCCGCAACATTTTCGACATTAGTCTTGGTTGTCGCGGGCAGATAGATCTTGAACCAGCCCTGCGCCGTGCCGGAATAATCGCCCTTGAACGTGACAATCACGTAGCCCGTGCCCGCGTTCGTGTTCTCCTGATACTCGAAATCGTAGTTTGCCGGGTCGACGACGCTGCCGTCCGCTGCGTTCTTTACGGTAAACCGCGGTTCCTGCGCGTTGCCGTTTGCGATCACATATGGCGTGCTGCCCTTGAACTTGACGTCCTCCGCGTTCCATTCGACCGTGCCTTCGATCTGTATCTTAGCAATAATCTCGATTTCATAGGTGAGTGTTTTTCCGCCGAACGTCACCGTCAGCGTCTGTTTCCCAAGAACCGAGCTGTCAAACCCCATGACCATTTCCGCGGTCAGCGGCTCTTCCTCGACGATGTCGTGATCGTAATACGTCGTGATCGCCCCGCCGTATACGCTGAGCGCCTCGCCTGCCGCATACGTCAGCTTCTTCGGCAGCGTTTTCCATTCGATCGCGTTGACCGGCAGATAGTGCCATTCCGCGTCCAAGAGATTCGTGTTGGAATGTTGGATGGTGATCTTTCTCCGCATCTGCGGCGTTCCGCCGTAATACACGTCCGTCAGGTACGTGCATCTGGAGAACGCGCCGCTTTCGATGTTTTTGACGCTGTTCGGCATCGTGACCGACGTAATGTTCGAACAGCCGGAAAACGCGAAGGTTCCGATGTCTGTTACGTTGTCCGGAATGACGATCTCCGTTAACCCCTTGCAGTCGTTGAACGCATAGCTGTCGATGCTGATCAGGCTCGAGGGCAGTGTGATCTCCGTCAGTCCCGTGCAATTGTAAAATACCCAGGATCCGATGTTCAATATGCCCTCGTCCAGTGTGACGGTCATTGCGTTGCCGCGCGACACGTACCAGGGCGTATATTCGTACGTGTTGGGTCTGTAGCCCGTCATCGTCCCCGTACCCTTGGTCAGGTGCACTTCCGTAACGGCTTTGCAGCCGGAAAACGCGGACTCTTCGATGCTTGCGCTGCACGGCATCGTGATCGACGCCAGACTCGTACATTCTTTGAACGCGTTTTTGCCGACGTCCGTCACGCCGTCGCCGATCGTCGCCGACGCCAGCTGTACGCAGCTGTAAAATGCGGATTCTCCGATGCTCGTTACGCTGTCCGGGATCGTGATCGCCGGCAGCGCCCTGCAGTTGCCGAACGCTGAATTGCCGATGCCCGTCACTCCGCTGCCGATCCCGACCGAAGTCAGCTGTGTGCAGCCGTAAAACGCGGAGGTGCCGATGCTTTCCGCCGCGTCGCCGATCGTGAGCGACTCGATCCCGGTGCATTCCTGAAACGCGCTCTCACCGATGACGCCGCTGTCGATCGATGCGGATCTCAGCCCGGTGCAGCCTCTGAACGCTTCCTTTCCGATGCTTGTCACGTGCGAAAGGATCGTGATTTCGGGGAGTCCCGTGCAGGCATAGAACGCTCTGTCCCCGATGCTCGTCACGCTCGAAGGGATCGTGATCGACGTCAGTCCGCTGCAGCGGTAAAAGCCGTATTCCCCGATCTCCGGGATTCCTTCGTCCAGTACGGCGGTCATTTTTTTGCCCTGGAAAGTGGGGCTCGAGGTCTTGTTGCTGATCTTCCACTCCCCGGTTCCCACGGTGAAACGGAGCTTTCTGATCGCTGTGGAATCGTCGAACGCAGACAGCCCGATCTCCGCGCTGCACGGCATCGTAACGTTTTTCAGTGTCGAGCAGCCGTAAAACGCCTGCATGCCGACACTCGTGACGCTGTCCGGGAGCACGATCGAGGTCAGCGCCGTGCATTCCATAAACGCGCAGTTGCCGATGCTCGCAACGCCGGACGGGATCGTGACCGACAAAAGATTCCTGCAGCCCTCAAACGCGCATTGCCCGACGCTCGTGACGCCCGAAGGGATCGTGACCGACGGAAGATTCGTACAGCCGTAAAACATATAGTCCGCGACGTCGGTCACGCCGTTCGAGATCGTGACCGATCCGAGCGCCGTACAGCCGAAAAACGCGCCCCACCCGATGCTCGTCACACTGTCCGGGATCGCGATCGCCTCTAAACCCGTGCAGTTGTAAAATGCAGAATCGCCGATATCCGTCACGCTTGAAGGGATCGTGATCGCCGTAAGACCCGAACAACCGTAAAACGCTTCGTCAGCGATGTCCGTCACGCTCGAAGGGATCGTGATCGACGTCAGATATCTCTTATTACGGAACGCCTTGTCGCTGATATTCCGGACACCGTCGTCCAGGATGACGGAGACGGAACCGCTTCCGGAGACATACGGCAGCGGTCCGGCCGCCATGGTCCCCGTTCCCTTGGTTATATGAACGGTCGTGACGGCGGTGCAGTCCGAAAACGTATAGTTGGTGGACACGACCCGGACGCTGCACGGCGCCGTGATCGACGTGACCCCCGTACAGCCGCGGAACGCGCCGTCGTTGATAACCGTTACACTGTCCGGGACCACGATCTCCTCTATCCCCGTGCAGCCGTAGAACGCAGACCTGCCGACGCTTGTCATCCCGTCCGGAAACACAACGGCCGTGATCTCGGACCGAACGGAATCCCACGGCGCGGTTCCGATGCTGTAACCATACATCTCTCCGCTGCCGGTGATCGTCAGCGTACCGGTGGATTCGTCAAACGACCAATAGAGATCGTCGCCGCACTGACCCGACGTTTCCTCCGCTTTTGCCGTATGCAGATCAAGCGGCAGCAGCGCAGCGATCATCAGCAGACAAAGCACAACGGACAGCAGCTTTTTCATGATTTTTCCCCCAAGCGTATATCCTACTGATTATAGTATAGCAAATATACCGTATGATTTCAACGAAAAAATGAAAATACCGGATCGCTGTATGTTCCCGCTGCATCGCGGCGCGGCTGCATGAACTGCGGCAAAGCCGCGTGAATTGTTCCGATGGAACATGAATTGACCTGACGGTCATGAATTGCGCTTCAGCCGCGTGAATTGACGCCTGCGGCGTCATGAAATGTGCTTGCAAACGGCGGGGAGATACCGTATAATGTAGGAGTACAAATATGCTCGAAAAGGAGAATGATTATGTTTGAAAACAAGATCGGCGTTCTGGTCCCCAACGTGATGCTGCCCCCGAAGGGCACGGATTTCTCGAAATGGGCGGTCGTGGCATGCGACCAGTTCACCTCGCAGCCCGAATACTGGGCGGCGGCGCGCGAATACATCGGCGACGCGCCCACGACCCTCGACCTCTTTTTGCCGGAAGCGTTTCTCGGCAAGGACGGCGAAGCGGAGCGCATCGCGACCATCCGTAAAAACATGCGCGAGTACATGGCAAAAGGCGTTCTGGAGACCAAGCCGCAGGGCTTCGTGCTCGTGAAGCGCTCCGTCGCGGGAAATACGCGCTGGGGTCTTGTCATGGCGCTGGACCTCGAATGCTATGATTATAACAAGGGCGCAACGACGCTGATCCGCGCGACCGAGGGCACGATCGTGGAGCGCATTCCCCCGCGTCTCCGCATCCGTGAGGGCGCGCCTTTGGAGCTTCCGCACATTCTCGTGCTGATCGACGACCCGAACCGCACGGTCATCGAACCGCTCGCGGCGAAAACCGAAGCGCTCGACAAGCTCTATGACACCGACCTGATGCTCGACGGCGGTCACATCACCGGCTGGCTCGTGGACGGCGAAAAGGACGTGCAGGGCGCGATCGACGCGATGGAAACCCTGACCGACGCGGACGCGTTCAAAGCGAAGTACGGCGACCACGCGCCGCTGCTGTTCGCGATGGGCGACGGCAACCACAGCTTTGCGACCGCGAAGGCGAACTGGGAAAAGGTCAAGGCGACGCTTTCGCCCGAGGAGCAGAAGGACCATCCGGCGCGCTACGCGCTGGTCGAGGTCGAGAACGTGCACGACGACGGCATCATCTTTGAGCCGATCCACCGCGTGCTGTTCGGCGTCGGCGGCATGGAAGGCGCGGAGAAGCTGCTTGCGTACCTGAAGGCGCAAAACGGCGACGCGCGCATCGTCCTCTCCGAGGACATGCCGAAGGCGAGCGGCGGCGAAGTCCACACCATTCCGTTCTGCACGGGCAGCATCTTCGGCGCGTTCGTCGTCGAGAAGCCCGCTGCGCAGCTTGCGGTCGGCACCCTGCAGAACGCGATCGACGCGCTTCTCAAGGAGACCGAAGGCGCGGAGGTCGACTACATCCACGGCGAAGCGGTCGTGCGCGATCTGGCGAAAAAGCCCGACGCGATGGGCTTCCTGCTTCCCGCAATGCAAAAGAGCGAGCTGTTCCCGACCGTCGTGTTCGACGGCGCGCTGCCGCGCAAGACCTTCTCGATGGGCGAAGCGAACGAAAAGCGCTACTACCTCGAGTGCCGCAAGATCGAGAAATAAAGACCATCTGTAGGGGGCGACGACCCCGGCGCCCCGTTCACGGATGAACGAATTGCGCTTCGCGCATGAATTGGCTGCGCCGTGAATTGTTCCTTCGGAACATGAATTGCGCAAAGCGCATAAACCAGATAAAGGAAAAGCATGGTAAAGACCGTCAAGTTCGGCGGAAGCTCGCTCGCCTCCGCCGAACAGTTCCGAAAAGTCAAAGCGATCCTTTCACGCGACGCCGACCGGCGGTACGTGGTGGTGAGCGCGCCCGGAAAGCGCTTCCCGGGCGACGACAAGATCACCGACCTCCTGTATCGCTGTCAGGCGCTGCGCGCGAGCGGTCAGCCGTTCGACGCCGAATTCCAAAAGATCGCGGACCGCTTCACCGGCATCCGCGACGGGCTCGGGCTGGACGTCTGCATCGAGGCGGAGCTTAGCGAGATCCGCTCGCGCATCGAAGCGGGCACGACGCCGGATTTCGCGGCAAGCCGCGGCGAGTATCTCAACGCGAAGCTTCTGTCCGCCTATCTCGGCTTTGATTTTCTGGACGCGGTCGAATTCGTCCGCTTCCGCGACGACGGCACGTTCGACGACGACGCGACGACGGTACGCGCAAACGCGCTGACGGCGCATGCGCGCGCGGTCATTCCCGGCTTTTACGGACGGACCCGCACCGGCGCGATCCGCACGTTCTCCCGCGGGGGCAGCGACATCACCGGCGCGATCGTCGCAAAGCTTTCGGAGAGCGACGTCTACGAAAACTGGACCGACGTTTCTGGCTTTCTGATGACCGATCCGCGGATCGTGCCCGACGCCAAGGTGATCGAAACGGTGACCTATTCGGAGCTGCGCGAGCTGAGCTACATGGGCGCTTCGGTGCTGCACGAGGATTCGATCTTCCCGGTCCGCAAGGCGCGGATCCCGATCCATGTTCTGAACACGAACGAACCCGACGCGAAGGGCACGATGATCGTGCCGGACAGCATGGCGACCGACAAGGAGCACGCGCGTCCGATCACCGGTATCGCCGGACGGCGCGGGTACACGGTCGTCACGCTGACCAAGGACAACCTGCACAACGACCTCGGCTTCAGTTACCGCCTGATGGGCATCCTCGCGCGAAACGGCATCTCCGCCGAGCGCATGCCCTCCGGCATCGACACGATCTCGCTGGTCATCGACGACAAGCGGCTCACCGGCAAAATGGATCAGCTCTATCACGACATCATGATCGAATGCGCGCCGGACACGGTCGAGATCGCAAGCTGCATCGCCTTGATCGCTTCGGTGGGCATCGGCATGGTGCGGAACCACGGCGTCGCGGCAAAGCTCTTTACGGCGCTTTCCGACGCGGAGGTGAACGCGCGGCTGATCGATCAGGACAGCAATGAAATGAACATCATCGTCGGCGTCGAGCAGCGCGACTTCGAGCGCGCGGTCGAAGCGATCTACCGGGCGTTTGCGTAACAATTCGGTCTGTTGAAATCCTTTCAACAGACCGTTTTTTTCAGCTTCCGCCTAAAATACTGCGTATTTCCGGGCGGCGAAAGCTGCAAGGAGTCAAATCCGCCGCGCATGTCGCCGGATTTGACGGATTCATTCACGTCCTTCCTTAGCCGCTTCCGTTCGTGCGTCTGCAACGCACTTGCGCAGATCGACGACCGATGGTCGTCCCTACGGGGCCGTAAAAATGTGTCAGGAGGACCGTCCCCCATAAAAAACGTGGACAAACTGCCCCGCCGATGTGTCTGTTATATAGAAGGATATGACGAAGCGCGGACATCAGAAAAGTTGTCAAGAGAACCGTCCCCCTGACATCCATGAATTGCCTTCGGCGTGAATTGACCTTTGGTCATGAACTGCGCCCTATGGCGCATGAATTGTCCTGCGGACATGAATTGCGGGCTGTGCCCGCATGATTTACCGGTACAGCTTGACGCGGTCGCCGAAGACCCGAACGATCGCCTCGGTGAGGCGGTTTTTTTCTTTGCCGGAAAGGTCATAGACCGTGAGCTTCATCGGCGCCATATTGACGAGCAGGTTCAGAATGCCCTCCGGCGCGCAGTCGACGTACTCGATGCGCACGTCGTTTTCGTCGCGCAGCGTGATCGTGCCGTCCGCATGGATGCAGACCGAGAGCGCGGCGACGCGGCATATCCTCCCGTCCACGAAGCGCTTGAGCGTTTCGATCAGCTCGCCGTACTCCTTGTTCATCAGCACGCGCGCCGCCGCCTGCTCCACCGCAAGCTCCCACAGCATCAGAAACTCCTGCATGCGAAAGCGCAGAAATCCCTCGAGCACGAGCGTCCGCTGCGTTGAAAAATACTCCGCGATCTTCTGTTTCAGGATCCGGCGCTCCTCGCGGCACTGCGCCGCCTCCAGAGCGTCGGCAAGCACGCTCTGCTTTTCGGAAAGCGACAATGGCAGCGCGTCCGTAAACTCCGCAAGCGCGAAATACCGGAGATCCCGCCCGAGCACGACCGAAAGCGCCTCCGCCGCGGCGTCCTCCGGCGCTTTGCCGCGCAGCTTCAGCACGACCCCGTCGGGAACCGTCTCGAGCGCGTACGCGCAGTCCGCGCCGCTCATCCGGCGATTCAAGAGCTTCAAAAGCGGCAGATCATATTCGTATGTCAGGATCTTAAAAGCGACCATTCCCTGCTCCTTTTCTGTATCCTATGCCCGCACCCTGTTAGTTTGTGCCGCAAAGCGCGCGGAAAATACATGAAAAAACGATCCGCAAAGGATCGTTTTCAGATTCATGCGCGTAGCGCAATTCACGTTCCGCAGGAACAATTCATGACCGTAAGGCATGGTACGCGCGGGGAGCGCGCGATCTACCTCTGTAACGAAGTGGATTCATGCGCCGCAGGCGCTATTCATTACATCCCCCGTCTTTTGTTTTGTAAAAATCCGCCCTCTCTTGCACAGGGAGGACAAGATTGTACGCATATCCGGCAAGGGAGGCTTTTGGCACGTGACATTCTTGCCAACGAACCCGTAGGGGCGGATAGCATCCGCCCGCCGCAAGTATGGAACAGCTACCCTCCCGACGGGCTTTGCCCGCCACCCTCCCTCACAAGGGCGGGTAAATGATCAGCCGACGCACGCAAGAAAGGTCGACCGCGACCGCCCGCCGCAACAGCAGAACGGGAAGATACGATCTTCCCCTACGGTTTGCATGGCGTGCAGGAAAGATAGACGCGCCCCCTTATCCCTTTGGGACGTTGTCGAAATAGTCCGTAAGCGGGACGCCGCCGACCGTGTAGGGTACCGTGCCGTCAAGGTACACCGTGATCCAACGGTCGTCCTCGGTCAGGAAAACGATCCGGTCCATGGATTCGTGCCATTCCCGCAGATGCATGTATACGTCCGGTTCGAGCGTCGCGGGCTTTTCGTCGATCTCACACGGCAGCGCGCGGACAAGGTGTAAAAGCATGCCGTCCTTGATGTTGTCCTCCCGCTTGCCGAACATGACCCTTTCGATCAGCGCGCTCGCCTGCAGCCATTCGTCCGCGGGCTCGAGCGCTTCGCCTTTGACCTCGCGATAGCCGTACTTTGCGCCGAGTAGATCGGTCGGCGCGCCGAGCATCAGCTCCTGCTGTTCGCTGTCATTGAGGAAGCAGTAACCCTCGACAATATGTCCGCAGACGAGCGTAAAGCTATCGCGCCGATCCCCAAAGGCCTCCGCGTTCTTCTCCAAATGCAGCTCATAGGTCCTTTCTGTGCCGTCCGCGCGCGTGGTCGACAGCAGCAGGTTGCCGTGTCCGTCGTTCGGATCGAGGTCGATATAGATGCCGCTGTCCATGACAAGCTTTTCATTTATCTTCCATTCGCAGGCGCCGATCTGTACCGTCAACTCGGATTCGCCTTCTTCCCCGGTAACAACGTTGACGGATGTGTATCCGTAGACCGATACGCGTACCGGTTTTCCGTCGCCGTTCAGATCGATAAGATCCAGATAATGCACCCTGCCTTCGCCGGCAAAGATGTATTTATCCTGTTCTATCGGCAGTTCCTCTGCCGTGATCGGAGTAAGCTTCAGAAATGTGTCGAATGTATGCTGTTCGGAATCATCCTTCCAAGGCGTCCTGTCCTCGTCTATTTCATCTTCGTTATGATCCCTGATGTATAGGATCATTTTGCGTTCGTGACCGTTTTCATTGGCAAAGGTAAACAGATACGATTTGCTGCAATCCTGTCTGTCAGATTCCTGCTCTTCCAACGTATAGGTATATCCATCGTACAGGATTCCGCTCTCATAGAAAGAAGCGCACCGGACGCCGCGTTTTTCGTCCTGATAAAACCCGATTTCCAGAAGCCCGTCCTGTCCTTCCTCCGCGCTCATTGCGCACCAAAGCCCTTCAAGCCTCTCCTCCGGCGTCTTTGCGACCGCCATGTTCCACTGTGGGTCGGCGGTACCCCAGTATTCGACCGTTTCTCCCGTCTCCTCGTCCGTCAGCACGATCGCGCCGTTTTCTATCGTGACAGCGTAACCCGCAGTACTCCTCCCTGTGGTTTTGATACTGTCCGCATCATAGTAATACAGATTTAATCCGTCCGTCATGCGTTGGAAGCGAAAATACCCGTATGCCGTTTGGAACGTGTTGCGATAGACCGCCGTGCCGTTGCGGTAGACGGACAGCGTGAACGTAAAGAGCCCCGAAGTCGGTCCGTATGTCAACATGCAGGTCTCAAGCCGTCCGTCACCGTCGACGTCGCAGACCGTGCTGACTTCCAGATTGAGAATGCCGCCGATATCAACCTTGCTGTCGAGCGGCGCCGAATACAGCGGATCGTCGCATTCGAACGGGATTCCCGTGAGCAGCCACCTCACGCGTCCCGTATACGCTTCGTCGATCTCGTACCAATAGCTCGAAACCGGATTATGGAACGGAACGACTTCGACATTCTCCGGTTCGATATTGCAGTCCCGCGCTTCATAATAGATCGAAAGAATCATCCGCATTTCTTCGATCGTTACGCCCCGCATCATGCCGATCTCGGCTTCCGAACGCACTTCTCTGCCGGAGACCAGCGCGCAGGAGTAGGACGCCGGGTTTATTTGCCAGACGTAGACCTTCAATAAGTTCTTCTGAAATGTGTCGATGCCGAAGTATTCCGGGTATTGCTTCCGCAGCTCGATGGTCTTCTGCCGGTACGGATCGACGATCTCCATTTCCGGGACGCGTTCGTAATACTCTCTGCGATCATAAAATATCCAGCAGATTGTATCCGTTTCGGCTTCGTAACGCAGCGTCCAACCGGACCACTGCAAGGTGTTCCCCGAGATCGTATAGGAGGCGCTTTGATTCCCCTGGACACCGCCGTCGGGTGCATACAGAAAATGATACATGCGGCCGTCCGGCGTAAACTCCAGATACCACGGCAGCGACTCAGCGTCTTCCTCCCACGTTTGCTCCTTTTCCCACTTTAGATAATCGTAATCGAAACCGTCTAACGGAGAAGGATCGACGGCATGCTCACTCCGCGTTTGCTTCCAAATGCCGGTCAGCGTCTGTTTGTTCAACACGCGCGAGAAAATCACCGCGCCGTCGCCGTCTTCGTTTGCAAAGCGCAGCGTGTTCGTTTCCGGGTCATATACGCCGCTTGCGGGCAGCACCGGGATTTCTCCGCTCTCCGCCGTGAGTTCGACCGCGTTGTCGGTGAGCGTATACCGATATACGTATTGTCCCTCCGCGCCGCCCGTAACGGTCGTCACCGTGACGCTGCCGTCTTCGGAAAAGTTCATGTCCATCTGAAGACCGATCGTTTCGGGGTCGACCGTTTCGCCGTTTTGCTCCACTTCCGTGGGTGTCCATCTTCCGCGCAGGGGATTGTATGCGGCGGGATCGACCGCGCCGTGTTTGTTTCGTCCGATGCCCGGAGCGAACACCGCAATCACGACGCACGCGGCGACGAGCACCGCCGCCAAAGCGCCCGCAAGCACCTTGCCGACCGGAAATCCGCGCTTTTTCGGTTCCGATCCGGTCGCGGACGATTTCGCCGCGTCCGTTTGTGCCGATCTATTTTGGGTCCCTCCTGCCGTTTCCGCCGCGCGCAGCAGTCCGTCCGCAAACGACTGCGGCATTTCGGGAAAGAGGCCCCTCTTTAATCTTGTATCGAAACTGCTGTTCATAGCATTGCCTCCTGTTCCGAAAGCTTTTTCCGAAGCGCCTCCCGTGCGCGGGAAAGCCGCGAGCGCACCGTGCCTTCGCTGACCTCGCAGATCTTTGCGATCTCGCGGGTCGAATAACCCTCAAAATAAAACAGCGTGATCGCAAGCCGTTCGTCCGCGTTGAGCGTGTCGAACGCACGGTTCAGATCGAGGTCCGGCACCTCCATGTCGTAGCCGATGGGTTCGCATGCGTCGAGGTTGACCGTGCGAAAAGCGGAGCGCACAAAATTACTGCATTCGTTTTTCAGAATGCGGATCATCCATGTCTTGAAATATCGCCGTTCTTTGAGCTTGTCTAAATGGGTGTACGCCTTTAAAACCGCGTTCTGCGCGGCGTCCTCGCTGTCTGCGCGATTTCTGAGGATTGCGAACGCGACGCGAAACATCGTCGGCGCGACCGCCTCGATCTCGCGGGAAAACCAGGCGTTCTCGCTTCCGTTTCTCAAAGCGCTTCCCTCCCTTCCGGTTTGTGTCTTTACTGATTAGACACATAAAGACGGCAAAATGTTGCGTGATTTTTGAAAAAAAAGAAAAAAGCGGAGAAAACCCGCCAAGAATGTACGGTTTATCTCCGCACAAGCGTCACGACCGCGCCGCTGCGGTCGAGCCGAAGCGAATCGTTCAGCCGGTCGTAATACAGAACCGTGCCGTCCTGTGCGATAAGCTTTGCGTAGCGGTACGCGTTTTTCACCTCGCCGTCGGTGAACGCGTCGCGCGTCCATCGAACCGGCTCGCTGCCCGCAGCGGTTCTGAGCGTGCCGGAAAGGTCGTTTCCGATCGAAAGCGCCGTGCCGTCCGCCGCGATCCATTCACCCGCGATCGCGGTGTCCTCCGTCACCGTCACGTCGATGACCGCTTCGCGCCCGTCGATGGTCGCCTTGACCTGACACACGCCCGGCGCGAGCGCGACGATCATTTCGTTCTGCTCGTCGACCCATGCGACGATGCCGCCCGTCGCGGTGACCCTGTATCGGATGAGCCGCCCCGCCGCGCGCGCGGGCTCGACCGAGTGCGTGACGCGAAAGCCCTCGTCCAGTTTCAGCGTCAGCGTCGTTTCGGAAAGCTCGAGCGATTCGGCCGGCGCGGTGCGTACCAAAAGGAACAGCCCGACTGCCTGCGCCGCCGCAAACACGCAGAGCGCAAGGATGATCAGGATCTTTTTCGACCGCTTCATGTGCCGTCCCCCTTTCTTCGCATGGTTCTATTGTACCCGTCCGCGCCGCGGATGTCAAATCGCCCCTCATCCGTCACCTTCGATGACAGCTTCTCTGCAAAGGTGTAATGCCGCTGCGCGGCGATCCGTGTCATTCTGAGCGGAAGCGAAGAATCTCAAGATCCTTCGTCGCATGCTCCTCAGGATGACACACGTGGGACGGTCCGTTGAAGCGATTCCCATGCCGTGTCATTCTGAGCGGAAGCGAAGAATCTCAAGATCCTTCGTCGCATGCTCCTCAGGATGACGCACGAGCGTGGGGCGTTTATGTCTTTCCGATCCGCTGACGCTCGGGTTGACACCTCATCACCGCCTTCGGCGGAGCTTCCCCTCAAGTAACCGCTGAATAAAGCGGCTATTTCAGCGAGAAGACCGGTTATCATTGAAAAAACGACTCGAATGTCTCGTTCTTTCATGTTTCATGCCCTCATTTTGTGCTTTCAGAGCAGTTTTGGGCATAGTTATCCTGTGTTTTACACATATCGTGTAAGCATATACAGATTCTCACTCGCAAAGGCAAGGTAGGCATAATCCTGATTCTTTTGGATCCCTTTATACCTTGCCTTTCGCCATCTAAAAATATCCTTTACAACATGGAATACATATTCCACTTTACACCGAACGCTCGACTTCCGGTGCTCCAGTTTTCGTTCTTCCTGCCACAACAAGCTGTTTCCATAGTGCCGGAAAAACGTCCCTCTTTGTCGGTTGATCTCATATATATCTGCGTTCCTTACCGTCCCGCACATATCGTTCCATCTTACAGTATGCTTCGGCATACATATGCCACAATGTTGTTCGATGCTGGAGTTGATGTTAAATCAGCACAGAAATTCCTGGGTCACTCAGACATAGAAGTTACCTTGGAAGTATACACGCACCTTTCAAAATTCAAGGAAGACAAAGCGATTCGAGCACTTGACGAACATCTCAAAGAGAGGAAAAAGGAGCCGGAAATACGTTTACTACGAGCACTGTGAGAATGCTATTTTTCAAAAAGTGCAGTCAAAATGCAGTCAAACCCGGTTTTCGAGCGAAAATCAACGCATATTTTTCTGCATATACAATCATCAATATACAGTCATCTACTGGAGAAATCCACTTATCAAACAACAAGAAACAAGGAAACGTGAAAGCCCCGAAAACGCAGTGTTTTCGGGGCTTTTCTGGCGTGCCTGACACGATTCGAACGTGCGACCTGCAGAGTCGGAGGCATCGAAATCCAGGATACGAAAAAGCACTAAATCACTGGATTTTCCAGATATTATAGGCTTTTTTGAAAATCCAATATGTCCAGTAAAGCGATGATTTTGGTATTATTTCCAGCCAGAATGTGTGAAAAATGTGCTACGGAAATGAACAGGAAAACACTCCGGTGACACACAGTCATTCGTCTTGCTAATAGCCTGTTTCACCGAAAATGTGGGTTATAACCTACTTCATTATGACAGAACATATCTTCCTCCAGAAGATTTCGATGCAACTCGAATTCGCATGCCGTTGGACGATATCAGATTCTGTAAAGTCTGTTGCTGTTTCTGCCAATGCATGCAACTCCCTGATTTTAGTACCATCTTTCTTTTGCTTGCGAGCATTTTCAAATCCGTCAACAACGAAAAAATGAAACGATGGTGTGTTCAACTGATTGTTCGTGATTATAATGCTGGATTCCCAATTATTGCTTCAGCAAAGGCACCAGCGAATTCACCAGCATGTAAGTATGGGTCGGGAATGCGAAAATCATATTCTTCAGATCTGACGCAGTAATCCTTTTATTGATGATCAGCGTCAGGAAATCGATCCATACACCCGCCTCGCTGCCATAAATCGCAGCGCCGACGAGATAGCCCTCCTTGTCAAAAATGTATGTCAGATCAATGTCCAGTTCACGGTTGTCTATCCACTCGTTTTGCGCTCCGTAAGGAATGGAAACCATGCGATAGTCATCCGAGTTTTTCTCTGCTTCGTCCACAGTGACTCCCACCTGCGCAATGCGCGGAAGCGTGAAGACCAGATTGGGCACGTTCGGATAGCAGATCGCTTCACTCGTTTCACCAAGAAGCAAAGACGCCAGGTAATTTGATTCAAACTCTGCCGTTGGTGTGAGACGCGGTATTCGCTTGTCGATCACGTCGCCACTGGCATAGATATTCGGAATAGCAGTACGGAGATGATCGTCAACCACAATACCTCTGCGGCTGGCCTGTATGCCCATTTCTTCCAATCCAAGGCCTTCAACATTCGCAATGCGTCCCGTTGCGCCGAGGACATAATCTCCGCACACTGTAAGGCCGGATTTGGTCGTGACCTCATACCCCTCAGCAGACTTTTCCACGCCGGTTACCGCTTCGCTGAAGTAGAAGTCAGCGCCCTGTTTTTTCATCTTCTCAACAAGCTTGTCCACGTATTTTTCAGGATAAGCAGCCAGCGCCCGAGGGGCAAACTCAACGAAGGTTACTTTTTTCCCAAGGGTCAGCGCCATCGACGCAAATTCCATGGAGATAATACCCGCGCCAATGCAGATCATGTGCTCCGGCATGTTTTCTTCCGACAGGAAGTCTCTGCTGTTATGCACAAACTCCTTCCCGGGGATGTTCAGCTGCGCGTCCCTCTGGCCTGTAGCGATGACGATCGTTTCGCTTTTGATGATTTGATCCCCTGCCTGAACAGTATGCGCGTCAATCAGTTTTCCCTGCTCCAGGAAGAACGTGATGCCCAGCTGCGGCGCAACAGCCAACAAGTCTTTTGGAAAAACCCCGATGACATCTGCCTTGTACCTGACAAGCTTGCCCCAGTCGATCTTGCCGGTCTGCTCTACGCACAGCCCCTGATACCGCTCCAATCCCTCCAGATACTCAAATGGCCCGTCAAGCAGTATTTTCGCGTCGCATCCATAATTCGGACATGCGCCGCCGGGAAGATCCTTCTCGATGACTGCGACTTTCTTTCCCGCCTTTGCGAGCGTCATCACCGCATGCCAGGCTCCGTGTCCGCTTCCGATAAAGATGACATCAAACATTTTCAAGTCTCCTGTCTCGTATGATTCGATGGTTTGTTCATGAACGTACAAGTCCCGCGCCCATGGCAAACGCCTTTTTCATTTCCTCCGGGAACACGGTTTCGTGCCTCCGGTACTTGGCTTCCGGATTGAAGTACCAGGGCCAGTCCGTTTTGCTGTAGTCCTTCAGCTGAAGCGTGTCCCCGCTGACCAGCACCTCCGTAGGCCCGACAAAACCGCTCAGCGTGCGCTGATAATTCCGCAGCAGGTTCAGGTAGCCGGTATCCGGCGCGTTGCTGGTCATGATCAGCAGGACCGGGATCGGATGGGCGTTGCAGCAGGGCGTATCGGCATTATAGGTCAGATTCTGGAAAATCAGCCGTTCGTACAGCGCCCGGAAGGACGCGGTCATTTCACTGAGATAATTGGGCGAGCCGATGATCAGACCGTCCGATTCCCGGATAGCGTCCAGCACGGGCGTCAGCCCGTCACGGCAGATGCAGTGCCCCTTGTTCTTCTCTTTCTTGCAGCCAAAGCAGGAAATGCAGCCGGTGTATCTCTCCAGCCTGAACAGGTCAAAGCGTTCGACCGTCGCCCCGGCGCTCTCCGCGCCCTTGGAGGCTTCTGTGATCAGGGTTTCCGTATTCCAGCCCATGCGGGGTCCCGCGTTGACAGCGATGATTCTTTTGCTCATGCTTTCTTATCCTCCAAAGCTTTCTTGAACGCTATTCCCGTTTTGAATGCGTCCGCGATCTTTTCTCCGACAGCCAGATAACGTACCTGCTCTTCGTCGTAGATGATGGGGCGCAGCTTTTCCAGCACAACCTTTCCCTGATCATTCAGGATCTCTTCATCGGCCAGGATGCGCTTCACTTCGCCTGTCACCTGCATATGGCTGCCAACAGTCACCGTGTGCACTACTTCGCATTCCAGCGACAGGGGCAGTTCGTTGATGATCGGCGCATGTACAGCCTGTCCTTCGTTGACGGTGAAGCCGGCATTTTTGATCTTGTCCGCCTGATAGCCGGATTCCACGCCCAGATAATCGGCTTCTTTCACCTGATCGGCACTGGGGAATCCCAGAACAAACGCCTTCGTTTCCAGCAGGTCTTTGAGCGTCTTTCGTTTCTGCGTCGCGTTGATGGCGATGGTCACACAGGGCGGGATGTGACTGCTCACCATGTAGAAGGCCAGCGTGCAGGCGTCGGCTTTCCCAGTTTCATCATAAGCGGACACGATCACCGTTTCCGTAGGCGCGACAATCGCATGGAGCTTCAGCTCTTTCTTTACCATGTTTCCTCCGCTTACACAGTGACCGTTGCAACGTACTCGGTATCCTCAGCGCAGGGAATGCCGGGATCCGCGATCTCGCAGCTTCCTCCCGTGACGCACATCAGGTGGCAGAGGGCGATGCCCAGGTCGATCTTCTGAACATCCCAGGGAGCGCCGGGCTTATAGCCGGGCATGTGCTTCTCATAGAGATGATATTTGTTCCCGCACTTTACGACACGGCAGGGCTGCATGTTCGCGGCGGTGGGTGCCCAGCGTACCGCTTCAAGGCATTTGTCTTCCGTCTGCAGTGGGGTGGAGAAATCTCCCTGGAAGAAGACCTCTGTAGCCGGAAGCCGTTCATCCCCATGTACGTTGGTTCTCAGCTTCACGTCCACTTCAGACTTTTCTTCAGCGGGATATCCCAGCGGGCTGACGATGGGCATCAGCTCACCGTTCTTCACCTGCGCTGCGGCCTCGAACAGCTCCCGTTTCATGGTGCCGCCGATCCAGGTCGTTCCGATGCCCAGCGACCAGGCATAAAGCACCATCTGTTCAAAGGAATATCCGAAGGCTTCCTCGCAATGTTCTGTCTTAAGCACTTTGCCCGCGATGTACAGATGTTCTCCCTGAATCACCGGGCTGGACAGGCCGTTCTCCTCCGCATCCAGCAGCACGAACTCCACAGGAATACTGTAGGGGTTGTTGATCGTGCTGATGAATGCGCAGAGCTTCTCTCTGTCCTCATCCGTCAGAGGTCTTCCATCGAAGGTGCGGACGCTTTTGCGAGTCATGATAAGTTCCATGTTATCCATGTCGCTTTCCTCCTGTTCACTGGTTGGCTTCAACAATGTCATTAAGCGTCACATGCTCATTGCGGAACTGCGTAGTTCCGGCTTCCAGCGGCATGTGGATGGCGTGCTTCGGACAATTGTGCAGGCAGGCATAACAGACCTCGCAATGGTCTGAGAACCGCACTCCGTCCGGGGTGACCGTGATATTGTTCGCAGGACACACCTTCGCGCAGATCCCGCAGCGGATGCAGCTATCATTCACCGTATAGGAAAGAGCGGTATCCTTTTTCAGCCACACATCCGCCAGCCGTTTGCGGTACATGGCCATTTGTGCCCTGGTCGCATCTGTAATTTCCACATCCGTCGTTTTCCGGGCATCGATGTCAGCGCATACAGCTTCCAGCTGCCCTTCCACGTTCTTCTTCGGCAGGGTATCGATCTGCTCCTGCATGTCAAAGTATGGGATGAAGTTATCGACCATCTGGATGGCGTTCACATAACTGAGCGTCAGCCCTTCCTCTTCCGCCGCCAGCTTCGCGTGGGCATAGGCCTCCCCAAAGCCCGCGCCATAGGTGTAGATAAAGAAGAAGTATTCCGCCTGGATATGAGCCTTTCGCATGAATTCCCGCACCATCATGGGCATCTCACAGTTGTAGCATGGGCAGACGACCCCGACGGCATCATCCTCAATTTCGATGGCGTCCTGCCGCATCAGCTGCGGGATGGAAAGGAGGTTCCCTCCGATGCGTCTGGCAACGTAAAGGCAGTTGCCGCTGGCGGTAAAATAGCAAATCATCATTTGATCGGTCTCCTGCTGCACGTTTCATCGATTTGTCTTTTGTCTGTGCACCGTATAAGGGGTTACATTTTCTCCAATGCAGCTTTGATCAGTACCATGTCCTCCTCTGTCCCTACGCCATCCACTTTGGCGATGATAGGAATGCCATACGCTTTACTGATGTTTTCAGCGGCAAAGTTGAAGGTTTCGATATGAGATTTGGCGGTGCTGCCGCTTCCAACAACGGCTTTTACGCCAGGATTGGCGGCAAGAAAGCTCTCCACCTGCTTGGGCGTCTTTCCCTTGCCTGTGGTGAAAGTGAAAATGACGTACTCTCCATCGACTTTTTCTGTCCCGTCGTTGATCTTAAGCGCATCGGTCAGGCCGAGCTTTCCGATGATTTTCTCCACATGACCGGTACGGGAGGTGTATGCAACCTTGATCATTGAAATCTCCTTCCTATCAATAAACCGGCATATCTCTTCTCCGAGGTATGCCGGTTTGCGCTGATTGTTCTTTACAGTTTTTCAGCAAACGCCTTGATCTCCGCAAGCTTTGCTTCCGACTTGTTCTCATCGCCGGTTGCGGTGCAGATGCCCATGTCCTGCAGCCCGAACATCGCGGTCAGCGTCTTGTACTGGGCGATGGCCACGTCATACCCGCCGGCCATGGAGCTCAGCAGCAGTGCAGCCTTGGTCGCCTTGGCGGGTTTGCCAAGGGGATAGATGCGCTGGATCGCCGCCTGAATCTGAGATGTGGGGGCTGCAAAGTAGATGGGAGACGCCATCACGAGCATATCGCTGTCCTGATATGCTGGCATGACCTTCTCCATATCATCCTTCTGGATGCACTTGCCCTCGCCTTTGCCATGGCAATACTCACACGCCAGACATCCATTGATCTTCATCTTACCTACGTCCAGAATCTCCACTTCATGTCCCGCAGCCTTCGCGCCTTCCGCAAAAGCGTTGACCATGGCCGCCGTGTTGCCCATTCGGGGGCTTCCGTTCAGGATCGTGATTTTCATGAATGCTTCCTCCTTGTCAAACAGTAAGCTGTTATCTCACATTATAAAATTCACAGCTCAGCCTTCTGTGCCGCGTTAACGCCGCGCATCAGCCGATCCATAATCACGCTGACAGGCTCAACGGCATGAATCATGGAAATCCCCAGTCCGAAAGAGGCGTAGCCCATAGAGAGATCTCCGAACAGCATGCCGTCGCGCATGCCGTCATAGGCGTGCTGTGCCTGATAGATTTCCTCTTCCGTCGCGCCCGCCTTGCTCATTTCAAGCAGCTTGTTGGGAAGCTCTCCTGGCAGAGAACGATAGAAGGAGGGAATGGTTCGATACATGAGCAGATCGTCCGCGTCGGCTTTTACCGCCATCTCCTTGATGTTGGCTGCGGCGACGGATTCTTCTGAAAGCAGGAAAGCCGTCCCGACAAACAGTCCCTCCGCGCCGAGCACAAAAGCAGCCTGAGCAGTCCTTTCGTCGGCAATGCCACCGCAGGCCATTACAGGAACTCGGCCCTTCGCTGCGTCCACAATCATAGGAACCACAGAGAACGTGCCAACGACTTTATTCGGCACCGTGCCGCCCTCGTCAAAACCGGTGGCAACGATGATATCCACACCGGCCTGGATTGCCCGTTCAGTATCCTCCGCCGTAGGAGTATGAGCACGGTAGACGATCTTGATCCCCCGATCGTGACAGGCCTTAACCCAGAACTCATCAAAGGTCATGGAGGCCCAGACAGCCGCGTGAATCCCTTCCTCCTGCATCATGTCCAGCATCGGCAATGTGAACCGATCTTTTGCAGGATCGGTAGGCCCGATGTTGATGCCAAAGGGTTTATCGGTCATGCTTTTGACGATGGCGACCTCGCGCCGCATGTTTGCGATTGTCTCTTCTACCGTGAAGACAGCCTTTTTCTGTCCGGCGTTAAAGCCGAGAACGCCAAGCCCGCCTGCGCGGCTGACCGCTCCGACAAATTTGCCATCCGTCAGCCAGTTCATGGGGCCTTGAATGATTGGTTTCTCGATCCCAAGAATTTCGCGGACTCTATTCTTCATTGAACTACCTCCACATACGCACAAAAATATAATTATATTTTACAAGAATAGTCAGATTCTTTCAATTCAGGATATTGAAAAAACCTCTCATTATGAGAGGTTTATCTTTATTTCTGTCATTTCTCCGTTAACAGCTGACGCATTGGCTCGGGCAGAGATCTTTCGTAAATATCTGCCAATTCCTCGGGCGTGGCCTCTATCTTTCCGAGTATCCACTCACAATTCAGGCAAGCAGTGCCAAGGCAATACATACGGATAAACAGTTCCGTTTCTTTGTCCAGATAATCTTCCTCTCGCAGCCGCTTCACATGTGCTGTGAGCTGCGCAGCATGTGTTTCTGACATATAGCGGATGAAAAAATCATACCCACCAGTGTGCACCAGAAGGTTCGTCAGATAATCTTTCTGCTTTTGATATTGACGAAGTCCGTCGAGCAGCGTCTGACGCCAGGTGTAGCCGTTCTTTCCCACTTGATTCATCATTTGGGTAATCTGATTTGCGTAATCCCAGGCAATCAGGTCGTACTTGTCCTGGAACTGCCTGTAAAAGGTTGCGATAGAATAGCCGCAGTTCTCTGTGATATCTTGTATCGTAATTTTGTCAATGTTCTTTATCGATGCAACTTCGTGGAATGAATCCACCAGGATCTCTTTGGCCGTTTTCCTTTTCATACTGCCTCCATCATATTCTGGATGTGAAGGATGGAACCCTTGTCAACGTCCTATCACAGTTCCTCCAGCATCTGCGCCGCGTTCTCTTTTGCTTTTACACCGCCAAACGCCCTGATAATCACGCCTTCCTCGTCGATCAGATACGTGGAACGGATCAGGCTTTTGAGGGATTTGCCGTCTGCGCCCTTTTTCAATACATCGTATGCGGTTATGGCCGCGAGATCTGCATCAGACAACAGCGTAAACGGAAGGCCGTGCTTTTCTTCAAAGCGCTTGTGCGATTCCACGGTGTCCTTGCTCACCCCCAGCACCACGGCACCCTTTTCCCTGAACTGCGGATAAAGATCCCGAAAATTGCAGGCCTGGCTGGTGCAGCCGCTTGTCATGTCCTTCGGATAAAAATACAGAATGACCTTCTGCCCACGGTACTGGGACAAGGTGTGCACGGTACTGTTCTGATCCGGAAGCGAAAAATCCGGAGCTTTTGTTCCGATTTCGAGCATTGTCTCTTCCTCACTTTCTGATGAAATGTTCATTATGGTTTTATTGTAACAGTATACTATAACCTAATAAAATATAAAATGTTTTTTTGCAAATATCCATTGCTTTTGTCGAATTCCATACAAAATGGTTTATAAGGAAAAAATTTTTGAGTGGATCGATTCCAATGAAACTTGAACGGTACGAAGCTCGCGCTGGACCGTTTGTCCTTCTCGGCCATTCTCGATCACCTCCCTGGTCAGTTTCTCGTATGCGGCGGCGACTTTATTTTTCCGGTCGTAGGAAAAAATACTCCTGCCACGGGCGCTGCTTTCGGACATCCGAATCGAAGTCGGGATCTCGGTGTCGAAGACCTTGAAGGTATCGCCGTAGGATTCCCGAAGCTGAGCGACCAGATCCTTCGTGAAGTTGGGCCGGTTGTCCATCATGGTCACAAGCACACCTTCGATCTGTAAGGAAGGGTTCATTTTCCGCTTCACCTTGCAGAAGGTATCGTAGAACATCTGGATGTCAGCCATGGAGAAGTACTGCGGCTGCGTAGGAATCAGAACACTGTCTGCAGCGACCAGCGCGTTGATGGTCAGAACGCTGAGAGACGGAGCGCAATCAATTAGGATGTAGTCGTAATTCAACCGGACTGCATCGATGTATTGCTTCAAAACAGCTTCTCTCCCGTACTCATTGATCAGCGATAGTTCCACACCGGACAACTGGACGTTGGAGGGCATGAGGTCGATCCCTTCTTCATTTGTCAGGATGCCTTCTTCCGGAATAATGGTTTCTTCCCGTACTGCTTTCTACAGCACGTTGGCAATCGTAAACTGCATCTCATCCGGATTCTGGAATCCGAGCGCCATGGTCAGATTCGCCTGGGAATCCATATCTACCAGCAGGACATCGAAGCCCTGCCGGACGAGGCCGGCACCCAGGTTGACGGTGGTGGAGGTTTTCCCGACACCGCCTTTTTGATTCGCAATTGCGATTACTTTGGTCATTGGGTTTACCTCTTTGTAATGGATAAAGGTTTGTACCATCTCAGGCCGTCGTTCTCACGCATGTTCTCTCGAACCCCCGCATCCCGCCGGGCCGTCCAATGCTGTGAAGCGTTCAAGACGGAAGTATCATTCTGGTGTTACCTGAGATTGGTTATTCTGTTGTCAAGGTGGAGAGCTTTTGATTTTTGCCCCTCACCTATAACCGGCATGAGATTTCGATTTTTGAAAGCAAATTGGAAAAAATATTATTTGAGGGATATTCAGCGATCATGGGCAAAAATGGAGTATTGAATCGGGAGTTGTCCAATGCGTCTCGTGAGATGGCGTCTTTTCCGATGCTTTGTAGAATTAATATGCTAAAATGTGCTAAAAATGCTGCGCGACGCCCAAAATTGCATGGCTCACGAGGCAAACCCTTATACATTTTGGATTCGAATATGCAAAAGTGAAAATGTGTGTGCTACAGTATGTGCTACGAAGGACAAAGAAGAAAAGCCCCGAAAACGCAGTGTTTTAGGGGCTTTTCTGGCGTGCCTGACACGATTCGAACGTGCGACCTACAGAGTCGGAGTCTGTCACTCTATCCAGCTGAGCTACAGGCACATATGCATAAAATCTTTATTTTTCAAGAACCGCAGACCTTCAGAGTCGGAGTCGCCAAAATACGAAACCCGGAAATGCCCTAAATATCTGGAAAAGTGCCTATTTTATGTCATTTCCGCCATTCCGTATTAGTCCGCATAAGTCCAATATGCACCCCATAATCTAAACCGTGTGTGTTATTTGTGTGCTACTGGACAGGTCTATTCTGCCAGTCTTGAACCGTCAAATCTCGATCCTTCATGCCAACAATTTTCTGTTTCGTGATTGCAGATTATTAGCTTGTGGATTTAATTTCTCTCCTATCACTGAATGAATATCCGCAAGGCGGTATGACGCACATTTCAGGCTTATACTTTGCCATTGCCTATGAGGTACTACGGAACAGTCGATAATATCAATGGAAAGACTCCAACCACATTTCAATCGATGGATCTATGATGTTGTTTAGCGCTTTCACGATCTTCTCTCTCTCCTTTGCTTCATCAATGCTTAACACGGGATGTCCATCATTATTCTTCAGATGCACCTGTGTTCCTTGCAAATATGCTTCTGCTCTGATCGGATCAGACATCTGCGGTCTGTCCCAACATTGAAGTTCATCGCAGATCCGCAATAGATATGCAAAGGGTTCCTCGGACAATGGAATTCTGAACTGCCGAATTGTCACATTCCTTGCAAGCAGATTTCGAATGAAAGCGTCTGAATGGTTTTGATTGATATTATGTACTGCCAATGCAAATGCCGCTTCTTCTGTAAACTTTGACATGGTCGGCAGTGCTTGGTTTAGTTTTGTAACACCTTCTTTCAGTTTATTCAGCACAGGGCCAGGCTTCATTGGATTTGATGCTGCGCAGAGTGCATTATAAACGCGCGAAACGTAATCATGTACAAGTGTTCGTTGGAACAGAAGGATCATAGCGCTACTGATACCGTGATCAAAATAACTACGCATACTGTTGGGGTATGAAAGCATGGTATAATACTCCAGTATGGGATTGTCTGTTCTTGTTTGTTCCATGCTCAATCCAACAGAACTACCGCGACCAGCAAATGCACGAAGTGCATTTATCAATTCCGCAAAGGTCAATGTGTGTCGGGTGTAGCAATGATGCTTGTTTTGCAGAGTTTCTTCATAATCTGCGTCTATAAGGTCCGGGAACAAATGATGGAGCGGAAAGCAGAAAATCTTTGCAAGCGCCTTGCAAGCACTTTGTGTTGTGTCGCCATCAATGCTTTTATCTAATGTGTCAAAAACATAACCGATATCATGGTACAATGTGGTGATACTCCAAATCGCCGCAAAACTTGTCGAATCCACATTCTTATGTTGAAATGCTGTCGAAATATCTGCAGAAGTTTCATAAAGATACAGTCCTAACAACAAGACTTTGAACATGTGTGCTAAATGATCTCTGTATTGTTGATAGTATTTTCCACTATGTTCAAATGATGAAAGCAACATATAGTCAGGCATGAGTCCCCATTCTGGATGATTTTTCCAAATCCTTTCCATCAAGTGGTAAGATTCACGCACCCGTACACTTTCATCCCCACAAAGCGCGCTTTTGAGATCCTGCTCTGTGAATTCGTTCTCTGGTTCTCCCATCACCATATTGAACAAATTTGATACGCTAGCCCAAGCAATCAGCTGCTCATTTATACCGTCAATTGCGGATGGGCTTTTAAACGAATTGCGACCATGGGAGGGATTGCAGCGGTTCTCCAAAAGCATCTGCTTCACATTGATCGGCAATTCTCCATCTATACCAAAGCCCGAGGATTTCGTACTGACAAAATAATATATTACATTGCTCTCGTCGCCGGTCTGTGTGTTTTCTATACCGTCCAACAACTTTGATAGCGGAACATCATCTAATGAAACATGACATTCAACAGTCTGTTTTCCCTTCTTTTCAGCAGTCAGTAATGTCTTATAGTCGAAGAGAAACGGGCAGTTTTCGGAACACTTACAAGGAACCTTTTCCGTAATTTTAATTTTGTTAAAGCGGCTGTTGATTTCGTCAAGTTTGTATCGAATGATGGTTAGCAGATCCTTTTTTTCGCGCGGATCTTCTCCGATGACATCAATTTGTATATAACGATCCGCTATATCGTCAAACAAACGAACTAATGCATTAGCAGAACGATAGGACAAATACGCCCCCTTCCTCCAGCATTGTTTGACGCCGTTTTCTGTCACAAGAAACTGATTCGCAGATACAATAAACCTAGTCATCACACCGGCAGGCAAAAAATCATATTCGTATCGTAAAGAGAGGGCATCTGATTTTTTATAGGTTGTTTTCAGATCAATGGATTGATTATTCAGAAGCTCCGCGACCAGATACGAATCCTGATCAATTCTGAATGCAAGTTGAAATTTTGCCATCAAATTGAGCAGGTGCTGATAGTATTCCGGTGGATACTTCTTTTTGTCCTTCCAAATGGCGGATAGACCGCTTGTCAGAAGGACACCGTTTTTTCCTTTCAATGAACGTTCCTGCTCATCTAAGACCTTATAGACTGCATCGGTACCCCACTCTGAAGATAAAATGACCAGGTTCTTAAGCAGCGGATCATCATGATAATACAGAACTATCCCCAAATCATGCAAATATTTGATCAAGCTAAGGGCTTCTTCTTCGTCTTGAATACCATTGTTTTCGCAAATGGTCAGATATGTTGAATAGGATATACTTTCCTTTCGGTTTGCCTCCCGTTCAATCTCTCTTCGAACATCCATCCATGGTTTCAGCCATTTCATGTGCATGAGCGGAAGCTCGGCTGCGGTTTTTTTGATAAGATTTCGAAGTTTTGCGATATTTGCGTTATCCTTGCAGCTGACATACATAATGTCCTGTATCTGCGGGTATTTTGACCGATATTCATCTATGTCAATTCTCTCAATGCGACCGATACCGTTATCACACTTATTAACCGCAATGATAATCGGGCTGTCATCCGCCAAGCTCTGAATGGTCCGAAGCCAGTAATCAATGCGACCATACTCTTTCTCAGCCAATACGTCCCATACCAGCAAATAAAGTGATCTTTTCGTGAGAAAGAATTGATGTGTCGAATGATAAATCTCCTGTCCGCCAAAGTCCCAAATATTCAACCGTATATCATTCTTTCCCCATCTGAAATTCCATTTAGAGATATTGATCCCTTCAGTCGACTGCTCTTCGTCATACCTGTTTTCCACTAAACGTTTCAACAGGCTTGACTTTCCCACATGCCCCTGCCCGACAATGATCATTTTAGACTCATTGAAATACTCTTTTGGCACGTTTGACTGCTGTCCAAGTACATACCGAATAATCTCCTGTGCGGATTGACGGAGGATTTCAGGCGGTAAGGATTTCGCAAGCGGAGTAGAATCAATAATCAGATGCTTCAAATTTGGTAAACTTGCGATAGCATCTGGCAAAGATGCAAGTTTTGATCCGAACACAGATAATGTCTCAAGTTTTTCAAGCTGATTAATTTGGTCAGGCAATGTTATAAACTCAGAATTCGCCAGATATGCTTTCTTTAAATTCACAAGTGAAACGAAACTTGGTGACAGTTGTTTCCCCCGACACGTGAACCCTATTTCTTTAATGGACGGAATCAAAAGAGTTTTAGGAATCTGCGAGAAACCGCAGTCGTAGATATCTAGATAACACAGATTCGGCAGATCAAGGGGGCTGTCCCCTGTAATTCGACAAGAAAGGCCAGTCATGCTGAATACCTGTAAGTTTTTTAGTCTCTCAATTTTTCGCGAAATGAAGGATATAGTATTTTCTTTCCTTCCGTGTATCTCTTGTGTGCCTACATTATTCCCAATATACAGTATACGCAGATCCGTTAACTCCCACAATTCCTGTGGTAGTTCCGATAATCCACAACAAGAAAGATCCAATGCTTGCCAATGGTTTTCCTTTGCATCACATATAAGTTCTTGAATTTGTGCTTTGTAAAACAAGGCATCATAGTTCCTGTGGTAGGGAAGAAACTTCTCGTAATCCTTACCGAATACTTCTGCGGCGTGATGCTTCAACGGATCAAATTGTGTGCTGTTTTCTACGGGACTCCAAAGGTTAAACATCTTGCACCTCCTGTTGCAATTCAAATGATATTTGTGTTTCAATCGATGTGTTGTCATACAATTTCAATTCAATGTCCTTCCTTATTATCCGTGTATTAGATAGGACTGACATATATAAAACACCACACTGGTATAAAATAGCCATTGCTGTCGAAAAAAGTTTTTATTTAATTTCTTGACCTATGCGAGAAATGCGATTTAACAAATCTAATATAATAGTTTTTCCAATAAACCGTATCCTTTGTCCTCAAGCTTAGGAAAACCACGCTGGATATTTAGATTACAATAGTTAGAATTCATCTATCAAAATAGTAACTTCATCTCTTACATGCCCTATAGACATCAAAACCAACCCAGTAATCGACAAAAAGTTTGCCCTAAAACATAGAGTAACCATCAGAAAAATTGGTGCACATTTTTAGATATAGGATAGAAATACCGTCTACGGTTGGTTGACCGCATGCGATGTAATTTTTACCTTGATATCCCCGTTGTTTCGACTGCTGGGCTTTTCGGGAATGTTCATTTAAGTTGCCTGGAATCAAACAAGGGTTTCATATAACATATTGTAAAACTCTTTGTCCTCTTTAATCCGCAATACGCAATTATTACAGATTTGATTCATGCAACATCACAAAAACTGATTATTCCACCTTTCGTGTTTACTTGGGTACTCGCATCTAAGTTGCAATTCACATTCTTAATTACAACTGAAAAAAGGTCGGGGGTCGAATAAAGCGCCAGTCTATACCCCTTCGTATAGCCGGAAAGCTGGCAGTCTCATTGACAATTTTCGAAGTCCACTGCTACGCCGCTCCATATACCTCGTGCGATGAAATAGGTCAGCAATGATAGAGCTTCGACACTCGGACTTAATCTTGTTGAAAATCCTATTATGACCGATTTGCCAAACAGGAGGATAAAAGGCGGCTGATCGGTTCAGTCAACCGTTTTTTAAAGTGTCCACTTTTGGGGTCTAGGTCATCATTATTATTATCTAATCACAACTGTTTGCTATAAAAGATTAGCCGTATAGTCAATTCAAGGGCTCAACCCAAAGAAACGAAGATTAGAACTTATCCATCAATCCTATCTGCAATATTAATGCAACTAATCTTTACATAAACCTTTAATCCGTTCAGAGAAAAATGTTGGATAATCTACGAGGATTTCCAGTATCTCCTCTTTATGTCTCTTTATGATACGCACAATAAAGTCAGTCGTTATTTCGCTATTTCCGATTATTTCAGCAAGCAGATCGGCAAGGTACCTATCGTTAAAGACCTTTTCACATATTGAAACAGCTGTTTCAGTTTTAACCCCATATTTTACCCTCCTCTGTAGTAGAAGCATATATCTCAGGACGTTTGAGGATTCTTCATCATTGTTTTTGATAACATCAATAATATTACCTATAAAGAAACTCAATTCATATGAAATGTACTTGCTGCAAATATCTTCAAGGTCCATAATTGGCAAAGATGTTATTTCACTCATTCCATTAAAGGCAACCCCAGTAATCCACATCTTCGTGATATCCTGAAAACAACTCTGCCCTTTCTTGACCGAATGAGTTGACGTATAGAAGGAAATAATCATATCAAATAACTGTTCATTGGAGCAGTACTGCAATATAAGCTGATTATCTACAACCCACTTTTCAATTTCCAAAGATAGATCAATGCCTATCATGGTTCTGGCGAATTTTTGAACTTGATAAGGGTATAGTTTACTTATCTTCAACGCAATGACATTAAAGACCTTCTCCAGTAATTCTTTCTCATGTTCATTTGCCAGATAGTATGCTAGCGTATTTTTGCAAATATCACTTACTATTCCCTCTTTATCTACATACTCCGTATTTGAAAAAACAAAGCACAAATAGTTCTCGATTGTTTCTAGGGTTCTTTTTCGAGTTGTTATTGCTTCTATAAAGCTATCGATGTTTTTCTCCGGATACATCTTATGAATATGATTGATATACTGTACAGGCCACCCTGGTTCGGAGTAATGATCAATAATGTATTGTACAGTCGTTTCTCCATGTATAGTAGTTTGATAATCTATTGCTATTCCTTGAACCAACGTAAGTATGGCACTTCCACAAGGTTCTGCGGCGTTGCTATCAAACATCTTAATACAATCCCGCCACTTGTAAACGCCTCGGTTTCTTATGTTGTTTCTATTATCGAACAGTTCTGGATCCGTAACGATAATACTTCCCTCCGTATGCATTCCCGAGCGCGCAGTTCTGCCTATTAAATTTTGAAAGCTTCGAACATGCATTTTATTTTTCGCAACTCTCATGCTCGTCATAAATAGGTACTTTATAGGGATGTTTACTCCCTGTGCAAGTGTAGTAGTGCAGATAACAACGTTGAGAGCTTTCGATCGAAATGCATACTCAATGGCTAGACGCAACCCATTTGGCATATTAGAATAATGTGGCAAAATACCCAAATGACATGCTACCGTATAGGGATGCTCCTCTCCGTAATACTCAGACATCAATTTGGCCAGTCGTTTCAGCTCCGCAGTATCACTATTTGATAGTATTCTGGCAAGATGATAATCTCGATCCTTTAATTCAATGGCTCTCTTTATTACCTTATGGACTGAACTGGTCCGCCCAACAAAAATTGCTGACGCACCGTTTGAAGATAGTTTATTTGCGTAATACAATGCAATATCCTGTGCATCGGATAATTCAGGAAAAAAACGCTGATTTCTTTCATTACGCAGTTTTTTAATCTCCACAACATCTATGCTGCGGGGGATAAAGAAGTCTTCTTGCGCTGAATCATCCGAATAATAGTGAATATCTTTTGTCGCTGATGTAAAGCCTATTGTTTTAGGCGTTGCCAGAATTTTTGAATCAGAGGCTAAAACGCCTAAATCATCAAACAACCATTCTTGAATCTGTTCAGCATTCGACAGTACCGCAGAAAGAAGAACGATTTGATCTTTCCATGTAATGTGATCCTTTATCTCTGTAATCAACAGTTCGTAGATAGCTCCTCGACTCGCATCATCAAACATATGGCTCTCATCAAAAATAAACAGTCCGATTTCATTCAAAAATCCTGCTTGATGGTGAATAATATAACTCAATTTTTCAGGAGTACAAATCAGTATTCTTGATTTCGAGGCATCTAAAAAATCTAAAGAAAAGTCATCCTCAAGAACATCAGAAAACTGGTTGATAGATGATTCATCTCCAAACGCAAGGCTCATTTCGCTTGCTATTTCATTGCACAGTGCTCGAAGCGGAGCAACTATTATCGCAGTATTTGTCCTTTCTGACGCAAAAGATGAACGAATAATTAATTCGATGCTTTTTGTTTTCCCAACGCCCGTTGGTAACTGTACTATTGCATTTTGACCACGTAGTATGCCCTTTTCCCCAATAAGTTGCTGTGCCGGCCAAAGCATTTTGGGGGCATTTGAACTTTTTAAATAATCCGACCACAGAGATTGATCCAGCTCTGAATACTTTGGCAAGAGATTCCAAGAGGATTTAGATAATGCTGTTTTTACAATTGCGCATAGGATATCCACATAGTAAATCTCCATAGGGCTATTGCTTTCATAAATCTCATATCGGTACAGGGATAATTGCTTTTCTATGGTTACCTTTCCTTTTCCCGAAGAAAAATACTTTAGCAAATAGTTGCAAACTTTCTCGTCTGAAAAATCATCTTTTGCAAGTATAAACTCATGATTCAACAAAAGATACCCAAGAAAGTAACCCGTGATTTTTTGTGGAGTATTAGATTCATGATTTCTTCTTTTATAAAGTTCTGCACATAAGACTTTTGCGCTTCCGAAGTCGCCAGAAAGGAAATAAGCCGCAGCCCCCGATGTTAGAAAATCTATATCGTACATGGTACGATCTTTGGAACCTACTGCCGCATCAAAATACTGTGCCGTCGCTGTTAGTAGAGAAGCAAATTCTTCCCTGTCTGCGGGATTGTTCTCAATGATACTTTCTGCGTATCTAGAAAGTATGTAAACAACAGGATAAGATAGTTCATTCGAGTTTAGTGGAAACTTTGGATACTCATATGGGGGAGTATCATATTCAACCAATTTGGCCTTTGCCTTTTGGTATTTGAGCATTTTATCTGAAATGGTTGAAAAGATCATTTTGTGCACCTCTCGAATACTTTATGCGCCAAAGACATCAAATCTTTCCCATGCACATAGAACACATATTGTCCTGTCTTCAATTCTAAATCTGATCCATTAATTCCAACAATCACATGATTATTGACGGACGGCAAACTGGATATTGCCGCACCGACATATAACACCTTGTATGGTTTCTCTACTTTTTGCTGAAATCTGGCTATATTCTGTGCTTCATCGCTCTTTCCCATGGAACGAAGTGTCTTTCGATAATAATCCAACGTAAGTGAAAGACGATATTCGTCCTTTTTTGAATCTTTGACAGCATCCTTAATTGCTTTACATGCTTCTTTTGAGGTCAAACGTGCCTTTACTTCTATTGCTACAAGTTTGTCTTTGATATTTGGTTGACTTGCTCCCTCAAAATACTTGTATGCAATAATGTCTGTACCGTGCTCAGAACTGTTTTTTCCGGAACGATTGTATTGTTTACAGCGCGGAACTTCATAGTTTAGAACAAATTGAAATAAATCTGCGAATAAGATTTCACTAATATCATTAGAACGCGCAGTTGATCCAAGAGGTTCTTCTTTTTGCGGAACAATGAATTTGTGAAGGTATTCCTCGACAGTAAGTTCGTTTAGCGTAGCACCTTCTATCAATTCATCATCCGTCAGATAGTGTCTCCTAATATGCAGTGCCCAATCGTCAAAGATATTGTCGTTAATTTCATAAGATAGTCTAAAGCAGAACAATGGATAATTATCTTCAAAAACCACTCCGTCTTCTTTTACTATCCAATTGATATATTGTGGTTTATTCATATTATATCATTCTTGAATTATTGGCCATCGAATGCCGTGCGAAACATTCTACTCATTAAAATCTGAGCATGATACCCGCCATTCTCACCAACACCAGTAATCAGGCTATAATGATCACCTAGCAGATCAAAAATGCTATTCATCTCAAATTCACTATGTTTCTCAAAATTCATAAGGTCAAATATGAACTTGTCATCGGACATCTCATAAACAAGACCTTCGTCAAACTCCACTTTTCCAGTTCCTATATCTGCCATCCCCATAATATCAGAAGAAAAGTCTCTCCGTATAAAATATAGATGCCACACGCCTTGATAAGTATCACATGACTCATTTGTCAAGAAATCAATAAAATCAAAGTGTTCGTTGGATGCTTCAGGTACAGATAAAAACTTGCCAAAGATAGCCTTAATAATAGCAAGTTTTGTACTTTTCTGAAAGCCCTTGACCGTACTTGGATCTCCATTTGCATTATAAAACTTCAAATATGCTTTATCATAATGTCCCAAAAAAGTGTTGCATTTACGGCATAACGTTTTAGCGGTTCTTCCTTTGGGATACAATGGGATAGATATCTTTTCATCAAAAAGCTGTTCAGCTATCTCCTTTATTGATTTCCCGTTGTGCATACCTATAACAAGTTTTTCGTATGTTTCTTCAGATAAAAAGGAATCAACAAACTTTCCGATATCAACAGCTACAATGTCATCGTTTCCGACGCAACGTGCCGGATAGTGTTCTTCACTTATCTCTTGCTCTGTAACGTATTGATGACACAACCGACACAAGTATTTCTTTTCCATAGTTGAATATCCTGTAATGTGTTTCCCACCCAATGTCTTCTTTGTTTTAATTGAAGATCGACTATACTCTATAAGCATCATAATAATACTGCAAATGTCCTTCAGCTATGAAATCTTTGCTCTATAACATCAAACGCAAACTTCATAGAACATAAGCATTGATAATGCTTTTATTATTTTTAATTGTAGCAAACAAGCATTGTTTTTGCAAGATGAATCCTGTCCTCATTATCTCCTATTCTCAATAGAGATTTTACTGTGTATTGTCAAATTCTGATTACGCCTTCAATAAATGAAACACCACAAATCGACAAATAATCCATTGGGGAAATAATATATTTTCCAATATCAATTTACATTGCTTGTTGCATGAAGTTATTTCATGCCAAATAACAAAAGGAGCTGCTCACAGCCCCTTTCACTCTTTATGCGTTAGCCGTTCTTATTGGAATGACTTTGGAGTGTTGCCCGTTTTCAATCATTTCATCAAGATGTCCGTTTAATGCTTCGATTGCTTTATCTTCTTTGTATTTGGTGAGATGCGTGTAAACTGCGAGGGTGACTTCTATATCTGCATGGCCCAAGAATTTCTGCGCAGATTTAACATCAACATTGGCGTCAAAGAGGATGGTGGCATATGTATGACGCAGCATGTGCGCTGTTATATTATCTATTACAACAACACGGTGAATATACCGTCCTGCCCCGTTTTGCCCTCCCGCGCAAATGTTGAGATAGCTCTGAAAAGAATGCCATTGCCTCTTAAATGAGGTGTCAGACATTATGCCGCCCTCGTTGTTGGTGAAGACAAACCCAGACGGTTTTCGAATCTCCATAAGTACGGTCAGAAGCACATTCGGGATTGGTACATCTCGAACACCGGCCTTTGTTTTTGGTTCCTTGATTGTAGTGACATTTTTCAAATTGCATGCTGATTGTCTCACCTTGATAACACGATGCTCAAAATCAATGTTTTCCCATTGAAGCGCAATGGCTTCGCCTTTACGCAGACCGGCATAAATCATGATCATAGCCATTGCTCCTAACTGATGTCCTCTCCAATTCTGTGTAATAAGAGCGATTTCTTCCTCGGTTAAAGCTCTCCGTGGCGTGGGGTCTTTTCTCGGAACCTTTACTTGCGAAAAAGGATTACGCATGATAAGATCCGATCCGACAGCTACTTCCATAATCCTATCTGCTAATTGCTTGACTTTCTTCATATAACTGGTGGCATATCCTTTCTTTGACATAGTTGTAATGATGGTCTGGAGATGAAGCTGTCGCAGATCACATATACGCATTTCGGCTAAGGAGGGCATCAACAGCTTTTTGATAATCAATGCTTGACCATATTTCCATGTCTCCCCAGCTTCCGTGTTATAGTTCTCGTACCAGATATTAGCCAACTCCCGGAAGGTCATGGAATTCTCCCAAACACGGATACCGTGGTTTAGCTGCTGCGTGATTTCTTTTATTTTTTGTTCCAACTCACGCTGCGTCTTTCCATAAACCGGTTTTCGGATATAAGTACCGTCCGGTCTTTTCCCGAGCACAAGGTTTTTCCTGTACAAGCCATTCTTCTCTTTCTTCATTTTAGCCATTCTGAATACCTCCTTACTTAACATAGTTGGACTTTTTCATATCGTAGCAATGGCTTACTAGAATGTTGAGGATGTCGAAATATGTTTGAGCGTTTTTTCCTCAAGAGAAACTCCATCATGGGCTTCCAACCAAGCAAACAGTTTCTCCTTGCGAACCATCTTTCGCCCACCAATTACTAATGCAGGAAAAGATTCAATACGCATCATCTCATATACGTTTGATCGAGATAAGCCCAACACTTTTACAATGTCATTTGCATCCAAGAACAAAGGAATCTGCTCATAGCTGCAATAGCGGTTGCTCTTTTGATCCTCTTTCATCCTCTGTAATCCCCCTCTATCCGGGCTGACAACTTTTCCGCAAGGCGATTTCTTCGGTAATAGACGGTTCTCTCGGCAATTCCCAAAGCTTTTGCTGTGTCGCTTATTTCCGCTGGTCCTCCTAAGAACGTTACCAAAACCTGCTTATCCTCTTCCGATAAGCAATCCAACGTTTCTCTAAAATGTCGCAAAAACGAAAGATATGATTTGTAATCAGCTTTCTCCATGAAAACACATTCCGCAGAGGGCAACAGCAGCTCATTAGGGATTCTTCCATGATGATTCATTTGTGCGATATTATCAATTATTTGATCTAGTGATAGCTTCTTATGTTTCCTTTCAATCTTTTCCAACTGCCATTCTCTGGAATAACTCTCCGAGAGACAGTCAAAAACTTCTTTTTCAATCTCTACAGTGTCCTTTCCGTATATAGCGTAATACCTGATCTGATCCCCATTTTTCTCGGCATAACAATGTCGGTTTCTATAGTTCCCGTTCATAATTGTCCTTTCTGCCTGAAAGGACATCTTGGGTTGGATCGAATATGACGTTTGTTCCGACCTGAAGGCGCAAAAATGACAGGGTACGGAACAGTTCCTAACCGATATCGGTACAGAACTATATTCGTATCCAAGCCCTTAATGCATATCAGGCTAAGATAATGATTTTGAAGGTCTCCTCCACCAGTTCAGGATGATATGCCCTTCACTTATATATCCGAAAAAGTTGGGGGAAACCGACAGCTGGCAAATGTATATATTTATATGTGAGTATAAAGAACCTATAAAAATTATAGCGAAAAAAGAAATTACAAAGGACTTTTTGTTGGTAGATGGTGTCTAATATTATGTGATGAATATTGCACTTGTATATGTGCAATATCAAATAATAACAATAGGAGTGAAACATGAAAAAACGACAGGCATCTTTTGAGACAATTTGTTCTCTGTTTGGCACAGTTATGGGTATTGTAATGCCTTTTTTATCATTTTCCGATGTAGCCAAACAAGGAATGCATACCCAGTTTATTCTACTTTTTGTTTCTTTACTTTTGATAGGTATTTCAATTACATTATTCATTTCTATTCATCGAATCAAAAACAAACAGATCCAAAACATGATAACAGCTATCGATGAAAATCTAAGCAGGTCAAATACTTTGCTTCCTTCAACACTAAAGTATGTTCTCCGCACAAGCATACAAGGACAAAAAGAAGCACTAAACAATGTGTCTGTTAGCAATTATGATTTTACAATTGAAATTGGACAAATAATGCCGGATGGTCGAGCTTCTGTGCGTACAAAAAGAAGGATTAGGGGTAAAGCCAAAGACAAGCTGCAATCTATCATTATTCCTTTTTCACATTCCATTGTCAATGCAACAGACGATTATTCTTTCAGAATAATCGATACGATGACAAAAATATCTCTCGATTATAGGATTATAACTATCGGCAATATAGAGTGTATTGATGTTACTCCCAAAAAACTACTTAAAAGAAAGGATTACTTTGATATAATTATTATTGTTGAAGATAAAAAAGTGTTTTCGTATAATGACTCAAATCAAGTTCATGCTTTTTTAGCGGATCCGTCTTTTTGCTTTGATTCCTGGGAAGTGTTGACAATAAAAACCCTGATGAAAGATCAAACGATTAAGGATTATAATTCGATGCTATGTTTAGTCAATAGACAATCTTATATGTGGGAATCATTGGAAACGGTTCCTTTTACTAAAGGAACAATTAATCACGTAATAAAGTATTCGGAATTGGAAAGCACTCAAAAATCAAGTGTATTTGTAACGCTTCTCACCAAACCAAAAAACTAATTGTTTTATATACATAATGTTCTTAGTAAAGAAAGGATAAACTATGGAACGTATTTTTGCACCGATAGGACAAGGCTGCTTTGCAATTGAAAGATTCAGGGATGGGGTTGTCATTTTTGATTGCGGGACTCTTACAAAGATTCGCAACAAATCATGCGTTGAATCTATCTCCCTACGAATAGAACAGGAGATTGATAGTAATGAAACAATTCAGTATGTTTTTATTTCCCATTTGGATGAAGATCATGTTAATGGATTGGCTTTCCTCTTAAAGAAATATAAAGTGAAGGAGGTCGTCTTACCCCTATTGTATGATGAGTACAAAGAACTATATTTGGGAAAGCTCCTTGTATCATCTCAAAAAACGTATGATGATTTGAGTCTGCTCATTAAACAACCAGAGAGTTTTGTTCGCGAGCACAGTAGATATGATACAAAGACAATACTAGTCGCCCCGGTTAACTACGAAAAAATAGAAGAAGAACCTAATCAAACCATACTCCGTTCTGGAACCGAGTTTCCATTTGGTAATTGGGTGTTTATACCATATAATTATTTATATAAGACAAAAGCTGAAAAACTGAAGAAATATCTTTTGGATGGTGGAATAAACCCAGATGATTTTAAACTTCAACATAAGGTAGAAGTCTTTATGACTGACGATAGTATCTTACAATCAATAAAGGCCGCGTATCAAAAGGTCAATAAAGACTTAAATCAGAACTCAATGACTGTTTATTCAGGACCGAACGGGCCCAGTTGTTCAACAATGAGAATAATAGAGACTGGTTACTCTATAAAATGTGAATGTAACTTACAGGGAAAGTGGGAAAAGGTTTCATGTCTATATACAGGTGATTATAATGCAAGCACAGATAGCAGATGGAATGATTTGAGAGACAGCTATAGAAAGTATTGGAATAATATCGGTGTATTACAAATCCCGCATCATGGCGCAGCAAGCAGTTACAACGATAATATAGGAAATTTGGAATGCTTGTTAGTGATTAATGCAGGAACAAACAATCAAAACCACCATCCCAGTCCATCGGTTTTATATAAACTATTCAAAACAAAGAGAACCATCTTTTGGGTTAGTGAGGAAGATGCTAGCAAAGTTAGATTTGAAATCATATGACATCAATGGGTAGCTAAAAGAGACGAAATGGATCTCATATAGATTCTTCTCGCGCATGAACCGTAACGCTATGCTACACAATAAGGAGCGTAGAGTTATGGAACATGAGGGCGAATTGAGACTGCTTGCGGATGCGATCCGGCAGGCGAGAATAGAAAAAAGGATCTCGCAAGAGAAGCTTGCGGAGATGTTAGATGTCTCGACAACGCATGTCAGACATATCGAGAGCGGGCATCGGAAACCTTCTATCGAAAAGCTGGTTTCATTGTGCCAGATCTTGGACATATCCTTTGATCAAGTTGTGAAGGGCGAGCCACGCCCTGTTTCGAGCTCTGCAGAGCGCATCTTGAATTGCGTTGAGAATGTGTTTTCTGAGGAAGAGCGGAACCTGATCGCTGATTTGATCGAGGCGGCAGCAGACAAAAGAACAAGCAAATAACAAACAGCGTACTGATCCAAAAGGCATTCTTTTAGGATCAGTGCGCTTTTTGTTCGACAAAGATAGACAAAACTTGACAATCTTTTTATAAATTTTTGATGGACTTTTCATGAACCGATGGTGTTTTAGTTAGTAGATGGGTTCATGTGAGTCCCGAAAGGAATCCCATGGCTAAATCCATCATGGACTTCATCGAGGAGAACTACAAGGACCTTCTCACCTTCGCCATTAAGCTGAGCGGAAATTGGGCGGACGGCGAAGACGTGTTGCAGACGGTCGCAGCGAAGATTTGCGCCAAGCAAGACGATCTGAAGGACCTTGCGTATTGCAAGTCGTATTTGATGACATGCATTCGCAATGCAACGTTCAATTTGAAGCGAACAAAAGCGAGGCAGCGCGTGGCTGATGTGGATTTTGAAAAGCTAAAAGAAGTTCTTCCCGTTTCCAGACCGAAGCGGGAATTTGAAGTCGTGGAATGGATCGAGTCGCTGGAGCAGCATTTAAGCTACTATGATGAAGAATCGAGAAAGGCGTTTATCGCATACTATGTAGATCAAGTGCCGTTGGAAGAGGTCGCTGCTTCGCTTGGGCTGACAAAGCGGCAGACGACCAAGAAGTTTGAGAGTATGCGCAATTATTTGAAGCGGCATTATAAGCATCTGTTCATTCAGTTGAGTGTTTTGTTGTCGATGTAAGAAAGGAGCATTGCCGATGAAAATGACAAGATTGGAATGGCGATACCTACAAAGAATCGCGTTGGATCACCCATATTATGATACGCACAAGCCGCCGCTCAGTGATGCGGAAGCGAAAGCGATCATGGAGGCGAACAATACGATGACCGGCAGGGAATTCGTTGATTCCATCTATGCAAAACTCGGCATGACCCGACCGGTCAAGGAAAAGAAACGCCTTGCATGGCTTCGTGATATTGGTGAATTATTTACTATTCCGCCGATTCGCAAGATCGCGATTGCGATTCTTGTTGTGCTGTTGATGACCGTATTTTTTGCTGCAACGCCCACCGGTCGTGCGATCGCGGAGAGCGTGATACAGTATATTACCACATTGTTCAATGATGGTAGACTGATTGTAAATAGAAATGATAATGTATCAACATCGATTTTGTTAGATGGTGAGGATACTACAAGTAATGAGAGACAGGACGAGGAAAGTAGTCAGGATTCCTTTGTTTTCATAGACTCTTTTGAGATTTTTGAAATGAATACTGGAAAAACACCGATCATATTACCGTTGCCAACTACTGCAATATATTATGAATATGATGAGACGATTGATTATTTATCACTTCATTCAACGTATGAAACACAGAACGGAAGAATCGAAGCTTTTCAAGTTTGGAATGCAGAAGAATTGATAAGTTCCACATTAACAGGTTTTTCATCATATAAAGAGGATGATGCAATCTTTTATTCAACTGAAGGCGGAAAGATCATAGTTCAAAAAAGCCTTGAAGACTCTGTTTTTGGACTGATTGCAATAGGCAACTACAGTTTGGACGAGCTTATTGATTTGATACGAGGTAGATGAAAAAGGCGAGGCGTAGAAGAGCCCCACCTATTTCTTGAATCTTCAGATATTGTAAGTCTTTTCGGACGTGTATGTTGCGCCGCCTGCAGTATAACTAAGCCGCAGATGATAAGTACCTGAAGAAAGGGAAACGTCTTTGCTTAAGCTGATGATTGTGCTCGAAGAAGTCTTGCTGATAGATGTTATGTAATTGTATGATGCATCATATAGCGAGAGTACAACAACAACGGTTACCCCTTCAGGATTATTGAGTTTAGCCCACATCTTGTACGTTGAACCGGAAACTGACTTTACTCCGTACGAAGCAGCAATATATGCCTTATTCAGCGGCGTTTCTGCAGAGCCATCTGCAAGCGTTGGTAAGGTGACCATCATGCACATCAACAGTGCAAGGGCGATACATAGGACTTTTTTTCTCATAAGAACCTCCTAATAATTTGAATATGGGTTTCCCCAAAACTATAAACACCGAAGAAAACATATAAGTCCATCGACTTTATGATATTTTTTATAATTTGCGTCGGTTATTTTTTTGTAGTAAATGGACAAATTATGATCGTTCGGTGTTTATTATTTTGGATCATGCCAGAATGATTCAAATCTTAAGGAAAGGAGTAAATACTTCATGGCGAAACCTATTAAGCCGGGAACTGACAATCAGCAACCGGGGACCTATAAAGAAGTTGGGCCGCGAGGCGGGGATGTGAGTAAGCCCAGGATTATTCACATTGATCCCGGTGATAGACTCCCTCCGACGCAAAAGCCGGGGAACAAATGGGAAAAGCAATAAGGATCAAGATCAAGCGATGGATTAAAGCCATCGCTTGATTGACAGAAAGGGATATTATGCTAATGAGGTAAAGTTGTTTTATGCTCTTCAAGCCACTTGAAGAGCTTTTCTTTGTGGACGATCCTTCTGGACCCCAGCTTTATTGCAGGGAAGTCCTTTTCATAGAACAAATGATAGGCAAAAGACGTTGAGATTTTGAGGACGCTGGCAACGTCTTCTACTGTGAGAAACAAGGGGATTTCGTCTTCATTATGGTAAGTCTTCTTTGCAGGAATTGTGGTTTTCATTACAAAGTTCCTTTCCGGTAGCTTTCATAGAGGGTGGAAAGCTTTTCGCATAGTATCTTTGTCAGCAATCGCTTCCGTCTGGAAACAGTATCTCTGTGAACGCCAATCTTCGCGGCATATTCAGACGACTTCATATCATTTACAATGACATCCCAAATAAGCGCCTGGTCTGAAATAGAAAAAGACTCAATGACCTCCTGTACTTGGTATATGATTTGGCTTTTATCTTCTGAAGAGATCAAAAGATCTTCAGGAGAATCAACCGTATATAGAAGCGAGTCTCGACCTTTCGGCTCATCATTAAGCAATGATAGAGAAAAGACTCCATGCCACAATTCCGTCTCTTGTTCGTACTCCTCTTTACGCACAGAGGATCGGATGATGCGAAATACTTCAGGGGATACGAGGATCCATTTCCCGTCTGCGCTTTTTCGATAAAAGAGTTTGTGCCCCTCCGCATCATATCGCACTCTGAAATGTGTTCGACTTTCCGGACGTGAATTGTACATGCGTATTTTCTCCAAACAGTTATTAGTGGTTCTGATGCAAAGAAAATGCAGATAGAATCTCTTGTATGATCGCCTGATCCTCAAGGGACAATGAAGGCAAGAGTCGAAGCAACAGATCCTCTTGATCGTTCGTCAGATACTGATGATGGTTGCGCCATCCTTCAAGCACATGAAACCCGCCCCCCTTTCCGCGAACTGAATAGACAGGAATGATCGAAGAGAGATAGTCAAGATCATACTGAATCGTCCGCTTGCAGACGCCGAATCTATCCGCAAGTTCTTGAACAGTTGCAAATCTACGAACACTCAGTATCTCAAGAATCAATAACCGTCTTTCAAAAGCCGGTTCTCTTCTCATTCTCCTTTCTGTTTTGCTGGCATTATAAACCATAAAGGTGCAAGAAACTTGCTTATTTAGAAAAGAATTGCAGTAGAATTTGATCGATACAGAACTATAAGTAGCACTTTTGAAGACTTATAAGTAATTATCATTCGGGAATCCTTATCTTAAAATAACAGATGAGGTGACTTATAATGAACGAATTTTCTAAGCCGCTCGCAGACGCGATCAAAAGAGCAAGAGGGAAACTTAAACTAACGCAAGAGCAGGTTGCAGAGCTTGCGAATACGGATCCATCCAATATTATGAAGATGGAGAATATCAGCCGCAATGCGAATCCCGAACTTGCTACTCTGTATCCTGTCATTCGTGCTTTGTCCATTGACCCTCAGGAGATCTTCTATCCAGAGATAAAGATCGATAATCCAAGTCTCCGTGTTCTTCAGCAGCTTGTTTCCGAGTGTTCGGATAAGGAAGCTGAAGCATTGATTCCGATCATACGTGAACTACTTTTCTTCATGCGCTCGACGAAAAAGACGGATATCACAGAATAAACAAAGAGCCTGCCTCTCTTTCGAGAAAGCAGGCTCTCCGCATCTAATCTGTTATGCGTCTGGCTCTTTGCTTTTTGTCATCTCAAACCGCATGACGTCTATCTTCACTTCTGTCTTACACTTTGGACAGTATAGGGGAAACCGTAGGAGGACGGTATTCTCATATACTTTTGTCCGAGTCTTTCCGCCGCAGAGCGGGCAACGTATCCATCGGGAACTGTTAAGTTTTTCCATGTTCTCCTCATTTCATCTTCAAAATGCGTGCGAATCGGGCAATCAGAATAACCGCAATCAGAATAATGATGATTGCGATTGCAACGAGCAGTGAGATCCACCATTGAGAAAGGGTTTGCTGCTCTTCTACTTTTTGCTTCTCACGCTCTTTCTCTTCATCTGTGAATTTAATGGGTTCCGTAATCGTCATCTTGACTGATTGGTATTCGGTTTGTTTCACACCATTAACATCCTCATAAGTAATCTCGATATTACCGTAGGATTCGCCGTATTTCTGCGAGCCGGACAGCGTGGTGACGAATACGGTCATCACCTTGTCCACGCTTTCCTGCGGGGCAAGGTTGCCTAAAAACGCCGAGGAGGAGATCAGCCCGTCACAATTCAGCGAGCAGCGAACATTGAAGATCTGCGAAAACCCGGTGTTGTAGACGCAAACCGGCAGGGTAAAGCTCTCGCCGCTAACGATCGATTCCGGCAGCCGAACTTCATCGTAACCAAGCGAAGCTTTCTGCACGACGGTCAGCGGATAATCTGTGCCGTTTTCATAGGAGCCGCCGTTTGCCGCGTCCCGATAGGAGCAGTTGAACCGGAAGGAATGCTTGCCCTCCATAGCGCTCGGCAGCGCACGAAGATCGAAGGTCACGGTCGTTGATTCGCCTTTTTTGAGACTTTCGATCGTCTGATGATCCTGTACGCCCTTATGGCGAATCGAATCGTCGCCCGAAACATACTGCACCACGACGTTCTTTGCGTCGCGCGTGCCGGAGTTTTTTACGGTCAGCGTAACCGTGAACCCGTCGCCGCCGTTGACGACCTCGCTGTATTCGCAGTCGATGATCTCGATCTTCGGCTGCGTGACGTTGATCGTGTACTTGCCTTCCTCGGTATACGAACCGCCGTACCTGTCCTCATAGCTGATCTGAACAGTAAAGACCGCGGCGCATTCCGTTGCACCCGGCGCGATCCCGAGGTCGAAATCGGCGTCCAGTTTACCTTTGATCGGAAGCGCGTCGAAGAACTTTGCGTTCAGATCGCCGCGCAACGCGATCGTGTCCGATTCGGGGATCAGCGATACGCGAATGTTTTTCGCGTCGTAGTTCCCGACGTTGCTCATGGAGACGGAAACAGATGCTCTTTCCCCACCGGATACTTCGGTCGGCGTGATCATGCAGGAGTCGATCAGAATGATCGGCTTTCGTACCGCGGTGGGACCTCCGCCACCGCCGGAGGACTGCGTTTTGCCGCCTGTGATCTGAACCTGCATGGTGAAGGTCTGCTCGGTCGGATCGCTTGCAGGCGTTTTGTAAGTCACATGGAGTGTGACCGTATAGGTACCGTTATAATACGTGCTTTTCAACGGCGCATCGAACTGAATCAGGTATGCGTCCATCTTCCCGGTTTTATTGTCCTTGCCCTGCGTGACGTCGTAAGTTTTCTCATAGACATCGAACTGCAGGTTGGACGGCGCAAACGGTCCGTCAGACGGGAACTCCGGAACGACACGGATCGTATTGCCGAGCGTTTTTCCGAGCAGCGGCATCATGAACTGCACCGAACCGTCCGTTTGTACCGGCATATACCCGCCCGCATAGCTCTTGTCCATGCCGGGAT
>CAMVGD010000008.1 GCA_947166925.1 uncultured Clostridia bacterium
CGGTCATTCTCGATGGCGGCGCGAATGCCGGGGACGAACACGAAATCGCCGTCCTCATACGGGAAAGGCGCACCGTCCGCAAGCGTAAAGGGCAGGATGCCCCAGTTGATGCAGTTGGAGCGATAGCGCTTGGTCGCGTACTCGTAGCAGATATTCGCAAAACCGCCGAGCACCTTCTGGCAGGACGCCGCCTGTTCACGTGCGGAGCCGTCGCCCGGCTTGTTCGCAAACACGCAGGAGCCGAACTGGGTGTTCCCCATAAGCTCGTCTGCATTGCCGACCGCGGAAAGCGCCTTCACGAGCTTTTCGGGCTTTTCGCCCGCGCGGCGCGCCGCTTCGTCCTTTGCGACGGCCTTGCTGCGTTCGACGTACTCGGGCACTCTGCGGGACAGCGCGAACTCCGAAAGACGGAGCGGATTGCTGCGGTACGAAGACGTCTCGCCGGACGGGATCAGCTCGTCGGTCGTGGTGACCGGGTCGCGGATGACTGCGTCGAGCTCCACGAGCAGGTTGTCGGTCAGCGGATACATCTTCGGCCAGTCGGTGATGTTGGGCCCGAGGATCAGTTCTTCTTCCGGATGCGCATGTGCAAAGCCGTTGTAGCAGCGCTTTTCGTAGACGGAATCGTCGAACACGTACGGGATACGTTCGGTCTCGTACTCGACGTCGGTCGCAGCGGTGATGTAGCCGCCGTTCCGGGCAGTCGCCGCGATCGAGCGGGAGTCCATCAGCGCGACGACGGAGATCTGTCCCTCGCCGGGCTTAGAACCTTCGCGGTTCGGGAAGTTGCGCGTCGTATGACGGAGCGAAAGACCGTTGTTTGCCGGTACGTCGCCCGCGCCGAAGCACGGTCCGCAGAACGACGGCTTGATGATCGCGCCCGCTTCCAGGAGGGCTTCGGTCTTGCCGTTTCTGGTGAGCGCAAGGCTCGTCGGAACGCTCGTGGGATAAACCGAAAGGGAGAAGTAGCCGTTGCCGGTGCTGCCGCCCTTCAGAATATCCGCAGCCTCCACGATGTTGTCAAAGAGACCGCCGGAGCAGCCCGCGATGACGCCCTGATCTGCCAGAACGCCCTTCTTGCTCACCTTGGAGCGCAGATCAAGATGCGCCTTCGGGAACTTCTTCGCCGCTTCCGCCTCGACCTTTGCGAGGATCTCGTCCGCGTTCTCGAGGAACTCGTGGATCGTGTACGCATTGGACGGATGGAACGGCAGCGCGATCATGGATTCGACCTTATCGAGCTCGATCGTGATCATCGCGTCGTAATACGCGCCCTCTGCCGGCTCGAGCTTTTCGTACGCTTCCGGACGCTTGTGGATGTCGTAGTAGTTCTTGATCTCGTCGTCGGTCGCCCAGATCGAGGAAAGGCAGGTCGTCTCGGTCGTCATGACGTCGATGCCGCTGCGGAAATCGAATGGGAGATTCTTGAGGCCCGGGCCGACGAACTCGAGGACCTTGTTCTTAACGAGACCTTCGGCAAACGTCGCCTTAACGAGCGCAAGCGCGACGTCGTGCGGGCCGACGCCCTTTTTCGGCGCGCCGGTGAGGTAGCAGAGCACGACCTCCGGGGGCTTGACGTCATAGGTGTTTTTAAGAAGCTGCTTGACGAGCTCCGGACCGCCTTCGCCGACGCCCATCGTGCCGAGCGCGCCGTAGCGCGTGTGGCTGTCCGAACCGAGGATCATGTTGCCGCAGGTTGCGAGCTCCTCGCGCGCATAAGAATGGATGACGCTCTGATTTGCCGGAACATAGATGCCGCCGTACTTCTTCGCCGCGGAAAGACCGAACACGTGGTCGTCCTCGTTGATCGTGCCGCCGACCGCGCAAAGGCTGTTGTGGCAGTTGGTCATGGCGTACGGGATCGGGAATTCCTTGAGACCGCTCGCGCGCGCGGTCTGAATGATGCCGACGTAGGTGATGTCGTGCGAGACCAGCGCGTCAAAATGGATATGCATGACGCCGCCTTCGTCCGATGCGCTGTGCGCTTCCATGATCTGGTAAGCGATCGTGCGTTCGCGTCCTCTTGCTTTTTCGACCGTTTCCGGTGCAGGGACCGGCGCGCCGTTCTTCCACAGCATGCCCTGTGCGTGATACTGGATCATCGTTTCTGTTTCCTCCCATGCTCATATTTTTTTGAAATGATTCCGCAGCAAAAGCCTCTGCCGCTCTGTCTTTATTATAGATACGGCCATGTATAATTTCAAATATATTTTTGATAATTTTTCATAGATATTTTCTATGGAACTGCATTTGGGGGCTTGCGTTCCTTCCGTCGTTTCTGCTATACTGAAGCCGGCGGAAAACCGACGTCGTTTTTTCGTTTTTCGGCGGAAAACCGACGCTCCGGACCGTTTTTCGCACTGATATCGGCAGGCGTGCGGCAGAACGTGCCGCATGCGGGAGGCAGAATTGGATATTTCCCTGTTTTATACGCCGCTTCCGAAGCGGCTCGCTGCGCGTTATAAAGATTTTCTATTCTCCGCGGATCTCCGCGACGAGGAGGACGCCGACGTCGTCGCGCTTGCAACGGACGACGATTTCAACATCCTTGCGTGCGGCGCGCGCGCGGGACACACGCTGAAGCAGTTTGCCGTTTCCCCCGATCTCGAGGGTGAGGGGATCTTTGCCTCGGTGCTCTCGGAACTGCTGAACGAAGCGGCGCGCGCGGGTCAGAAGCGGCTTTTCATCTGCACGAAGCCGAAGAACCGCGCCATGTTTTCCTCGATGGGGTTCTATCCGATCATAGAAACGAAGGACGCCGTTCTGATGGAGGACCGCAGAAACGGCTTTGCCGACTGGCTTGCCTCGCTGCCGCGGTATGAAGGCGAATGCGGCGCGATCGTCGTGAACGGCGACCCGTTCACACGCGGGCATCTGCACCTTTGCGAATACGCCGCAAAGCACTGCGACGTGCTGTATGTGTTCTCGGTCTCCGAACCGGGCTCGATGTTTTCACCCGACGAGCGGTTCGAGATGGTGAAAGCGGGCACGGCGCACATTCCGAACTGCCACATCGAGCACACGGACGAATATCTTGTCTCGCGGGAGACCTTCCCCGCCTACTTCATCCGCGACGAAGAACATGCCGACAAGGTCAAGGCGGATCTTGACGTCGAGCTGTTCCGCAAGCGGATCGCGCCGGCGCTGCACATCAAAAAGCGCTTTGTCGGAGAGGAACCGTTTTCGCCGACGACCTGCGCCTACAACCGCCGTATGAAGGAGCTTTTTCCCGAAAGCGGCATAGAGCTCATCGAGATCCCGCGCCTTGAAGCGATCAGCGCAAGCCGCGTGCGCGCGCTCATCCGCGAAGGCAAGCCGGAGCTTGCAAAAGACCTCGTACCCGAAACCACCTATGCAGCCATCCTCCGTTACGTTGAACGAAATGCTTGACGCGCGCGAACGCCGCGCCGCCGCACAGTCCGCGATGCTTGCATCGACGGACGAAACGTGCTGCCTTGTTTCGCTTTCCCTGAACATCGCGGGCGACGTGAAACGCACGCCGAAAACGCGGCTGCTGTTCGACCGCGGCATGGAAGCGTTCGGACGTCTGGGCTATCCGGAAGCGGAACGCCGCATCGTCGACGCAAAAACCGGCACGGAGGCGCTGATCCTGCTGAAGGCGGACGCGGCGACGGTCAAGGAAACGCTCGAACGGCTTGAAGAAGCTTTCCCTGCCGCGCGGCTGTTCGATTTCGACGTGCTGAACGCGCAGGGCGAAAAGCTTTCCAGAAGCGTTCCGCGCAGATGTCTCGTCTGCGACGGACCGGCGGCGGACTGCGCAAGAAGCCGCGCGCACGGACTGGACGCGGTAAAGGCTGCGACGGAAACGCTGCTCAATGATTTCTGCGCCGATACGCTGGCGTATACCGCGCATTTTGCGCTCGAGCGCGAGCTGATGACCACGCCGAAGCCCGGGCTGGTCGATCGGAACAACAACGGCGCGCATGCGGATATGGATGTGCCGCTGTTTCTCAGAAGCGCGGCGTCGCTGGTCCCCTATTTCAAGACCGCCGTGCGGCTCGGGCTCGCGGACAGCGGCATGGCGCCGCTGAAAACGGCGGGGCTCGAAGCCGAACGGACGATGTTTGCCGCTACAAACGGCGTCAACACGCACAAGGGCATGATCTATTCGATGGGTCTTCTGCTGTACGGCATGGGCAAGGCGCTGTCGTTCGGCGGCTGTGCGGTCGGACACGCGGCCGCGCTGGCACGGTCGGACGCGAACGAGCGTCTTTCGCACGCGCTTTCAGAACGGGATACGAACGGGGCAAAAGCGTATGCCGCGCACGGCGCGCGCGGCGCGGTCGGCGAAGCGGCGGACGGCTTCTTTCACGCGCAGTACGCTGCGGACCGGCTTTTTGCGCATCGGGATTCCGAAAATCCCGGCGTGCTTGCGCTCATCGACGTCATGGCCGTCCTTTCCGATACGAACCTTCTGCACCGCGGCGGCGCGGACGGACTGCAATTCGTGCGCGAACGCGCAAGAGCGATCGCGTTCCTGCCCGAGTCCGGACGGATCGCGGCGGCGGAGGCGCTCGACCGGGACATGATCCGGCGCAATCTCTCCCCCGGCGGCGCGGCGGACATGCTGGCGCTCGGTTTCCTGCTGGACGCGTGGCGCACGCTGTCGAAGCCTTTGTTCGGAGGTGAGCCCGTATGACGCTGCAGCAGCTCCGGTATTTCTGTGTGACCGCGGAGGTTTTGCACTACACGCGCGCGGCGGGACTTCTCTATATTTCACAGCCGAGCCTTTCATACGCGCTTTCGAAGCTTGAAAAGGAGCTCGGCATGCCGCTGTTTGAAAAGCAGGGCAAGCAGATCGCGCTGACGAAATACGGTGCGGAATTCCTGCCGTACGCAAAGCGCGCGCTGTCCGAGCTCAGCAAGGGACAGGAACGGCTGAAGGAGCTCAGAACGCCGGGCACAGGGATCATCAATCTCGGCTATATCTACAGCGTCAGCTTTTCGGTGCTGCCGGCGTTCGTCGACCGCTTCTACGCGCATCTCGGCAGCCGCCAGACCGCGTTCCGCTTCCATCAGGGCATGGCAGGCGGGCTCATCGAGCAGCTGCTGAACGGCTCGCTGGACCTTTTGATCGCGGGCAAGCCGGAGATTGATTCGGTCGAATATCTGCCCGTGGCAAAGCAGGAGCTGTTCCTTGCCATACCCGCGTCGCACCGGCTTTCCGAGCGCGCATCCGTTTCGCTCGCGGACGTTTCGGGCGAACAGTTCATCTCGATCTCGCACGAAGCGGTCATCTACCGCGAGCTTGCCGACAAATTCAAAAAGGCATCGTTTTCGCCGAACATCGTTTTTGAAGCGGACGAGTACAGCTCGATCGCCGCGTCCGTCACGACCGGCGCCGGCGTCGCGATCATGCCGCGTCTGCCGATCCTCGACACGTTCAATCTCCGGCTTATTCCGTTCTCCGATGTGCCGATGACGCGCGAGATCTGCCTGCTCCGATACCGGCTGCATCCGATGTCCCCCGCCGTACAAAGCGTCTGGGACTTTGCAAGGCACATATCCGAAGGATACCTCCGCGAAACGGAGCAAAAATAAAACCGCCCGCAGGCGGTTTTTTATCTTATCAGCTTTTCAGCGACATTTCGGTCGGATCGGTATGCTTTACGACGACCGTCCTTCGGATCAGTCCGATATGCTCATACACCTGCAGATATGCAAGCGGATTGTCGCGATCGACCGTAACCATCACGTCTGTATGCCGCAGACCGCATTTGATCCGCATTTGATACGTCCCGAACGGAACGGCAAAAACAACGGTTTCCCGGTTTTTGATCGTACCGTAGCTGATACGATCGATCGCAATATCAAACATATGCCGCCCGCTCTCCCGTTTTGATTTCAGATACAGTATAGTGGACCGAAAGCCGGCTGTCAGTCGTTCCCGGACGCGGTATGTCGTCGGAATTGTCACATTTCTTTGAACTCTTTCCGGCAAGCTTGCAAAATACGCGGCGTTCCATTACAATAGACAAAGAATGATTTCTGAAAATGATCCGAATAAGGATCGGAGGTAATTCCATGAAAAAAGCATTGATCCTCTGCGCCGCCCTGCTCTTTGCGTTTGCCGCGGCCTGCGGAGGTCCTTCCGCACCGTCGGAGCCCGTGTCGGAAGCGACGCCGGAACCGACCGCCGTGCCCGATGAACCGGACGTGATCACGGTCGAAACCATGGCACCGACGGAAGCGCCGACGTCCGAACCCACCGAGGAACCCACGCCCGAACCCACCGAGGAACCGACGCCCACGCCGGAGCCGACGCGCGTCCCGCGCGAGGGCGATATCGCCGTCAATTTCCCCGATTACGACACCGGCGTCGATGCGGATTACAGCTATCAGAGCGACGACGTCAGGATCGCGGTCACCGTATACGAAGGGACTCTGCCGGACGTCGCGGAAAACAGAGACCTTGCCACGGTCTACTATGTCGCGGATATCTGGATCCGGAACCTGAACTCGATGCAGTATGTATTCGGGAGAGGCGAGTTCAACAAGCATTCGGAGGACGCCGACAAGTGCGCCCGCCGCGTCAATGCGGTCCTCGGCTTCAACGGCAACTATAATTCGGGTCTGGTGGTGCAGAACGGCGTGGTCCTTCAGGATTTCCGCGCAAAGAAGGGCTGGAACTCCTGCTCGGCGTGTCTCATCTATAAGGACGGCACCTTCAAGACCTTCTATCTGAAAAAAGAAAAGCTGGACATCGATCAGGAGATCGCAAACGGCGCATGGATCGGCTGGCAGTTCGGTCCGATCATCCTACGCGACGGCGAGGAGGGTCCCGATGCGACCGCCTATCCGACTATGGGATACAAGGCGCGCACGATGATCGGCTATTACGAGCCCGGGCATTATGTGGCGGTGATCGCAGACCAGCGCGGCAGCAAGGCAAGAGGTCTGAACAATCTGATGATGGTCGATCTGATGAAATCGCTCGGCGTGAAGGACGCGTTCAATCTGGACGGCGGGAACGGCACGGTGCTGACCTTCATGGGCGAGATCATCAACAAACCGGTCTACAACAAAACCGCGGACGGCACGGTCATCTACGGCAGACCGCTGATGGATATGCTCGGCTTCGGCGAATACGACGAAGCGACCGGCGCCCTGCAGGATCTTTCCACGCTGACGAACGTGAAAATCAAAGGCAAATAACAGCAGAAACGGAAAAACCGGCAGTGTATGCTGCCGGTTTTTTGCGTCTCTTGATTGTCCGCCCGCCGTAAAGACGACTGCGGCTTTCAGGCAAACGGTTATTCCTTTTTGTCCGCAAGATGGAAGTACCGCGTCGGGATGTGACAATAGCCGCCCGGGTTCTTGTCGAGATACTTCTGGTGGTAAAGCTCCGCCGAAAAGAAGTTTTCGATCGGTCCGACCTCGACCGCCAGCGGTCTGCCCTCCTTTGCCTCGATCTCCCTGTACACCGTTTCGATCTCCGGAAGCTGATCCGCGTCCGTGTAATAGATGCCGGTGCGGTATTGAATGCCGCTATCCTCACCCTGCCGGTTCACCGAAACGGGGTCAATGACCTGAAAATAGAAGCGCAACAGCTCCGGAAGCGAAAGCGCGGCCTCGTCGTACGCGACGCGCACCGTCTCCGCGTGTCCGGAATTGTCGCATACCTCGCGATAGCTCGGCGCTTTTTCCGGTCCGTTCGCATAGCCGACCTCGGTTTCCTTCACGCCCTCGAACTGATCGAGGAATTTCTGCATGCCCCAGAAGCAGCCGCCTGCCAGATAGATCGTTTTCATATTCAGTCCGCCTTTCTCCATTTCCGTTTTGCGTTCGGGCATTTTTCGTCCATGAACACGCGGAAGCCCGGAATGTCCATGTTCTCAAAGCCGAGCTTTGCGATCGGAATGACCTGCTTCTGCTGCGTCCACAGCAGGAACAGATCCTCCGTTTCTCCGATTTTTTTGAATACGGAATACTGCAAAACGGTTTCGCCCTTGTTCGCGTCGTTATGGAATTCGACCGTATCGTCAAAGAATTCCGCGCGGACCGACGGCGTCTTGCCGCCGCTCATTTCCTGCAGCCGCTTCAATGCTTTTTTCGCCAGCCGCCGCGGAGTGCATGCGATGAAAACAATCGCAAAGATCAGATACGCCGCCATCACGATCATCAGCCACGGGTGAACCGACGTGAAGATCGAACCGCCGTAGATCACCGCCAGGCGGATAACCGTATAGATCGCATAGATCGCCGCTGCGCCGAACAGGATCGTCGTAAGCCACGTCAGCCCCTTGCGGATGCGCCGGTACATCTGCCGGTACGTTTCCACGCTCGGCTCATAGGTGTTGCCAAAGATCGGTTTCCGTTCAAGTTCTTCCATTGCGTTTTCCTCCTTCAGTCTGCTTTCTTCCATCTGCGTTTCGCGTTCGGGCATTTCTGATCCATAAAGGTGCGGAAGCCCGGAATGTCCGTGCCGTCGAATCCGTCCTTCGAGAGTGCGATCAGCTGCTTCTGCTGCGTCCGGATGAGAAACAGGTCCTTCGTTTCGGTCAGCCGGTGCACGGCGGAATAGCCAAGCTCCAGTCTCGCGTCGGACGCGCGGTCGTGAAACGCCGCCCCGTCCGCATAGAACGCCGCGTCGATCGTGATCTCCGTCGCACCGTACAGCTCGATCTTCCGTTTGGTCTGTCTTCTTGCAAAGAGCTGCGGCGCAAGGATCTCGCGCACGATCAGAAATCCGTAGATCGAAAATCCCGAAAGGCAGATCCAGAACAGCGATTCCGTATAGATCGGTCTCCCGGACAGCGCCGACCACTGGAGCATCCGGATAAACCAGTACACGAGATAGCCCAAAAATCCTGCGCCGAGCAGGAACACGGCCACCCGCCACACAAAACGGATGCTGCGGTACGTCTGCTTGTCGGTCTCCTCGCTCGTCGTGTAGGTATTCGTAAAAATCGGTGTGCGTTCACCTGTTTCCATGCGGCTCCCCCTTATTCCGCATCCATCCCGCCGAATCGTCCGGCAAGATGCAGCAGGATCTCCACATTCTTCTCCATCGACGGGATCGGGACGTACTCGAACCGCCCGTGCGCGTTCTCATAGCCTGCCGAGAGGTTCGGACACGGGAGTCCGCGTTCCGAAAGCGCCGACCCGTCCGTGCCGCCGCGGAACGGCTCCGTCTTCGGCTCCAGCCCCGCCGCACGGATCGCCTCGGTGAGGTTTTCGACCAAATACGGGCAGCGGTCGACGTACTCCTTCATGTTGCGGTAGGACTGCTCGATCGTAAGCGTAACGCGGTCTGCGCCGTATTCCGCACGCAGCGCGTCCGCGCATTTTTCCAGATACGCCTCGCGCTGTTCAAACTGTGTGCGGTCGTGGTCGCGGATGATCAGCACGACCTTTGCGTGCTCCACGCCGGCGTTCACCGCGATCACATGGAAAAAGCCCTCGCGTCCCGCCGTGTACCGCGGCTTTTCGAAGCGCGGCAGCATCTGAAGAAACGTGCCCGCGACGTCCGCGGCGTTGACCATGATGCCCTTCGCGGTAGCGGGATGCACGCTGAGCCCCTTGACTTCGAGCGTCGCCTCGGAGGCGTTGAACGTCTCGTCCATGTAAAAGCCCAAATGATCGCCGTCGAGCGTGTATGCGACCTTCGCGCCGAAGCGGTCGAGGTCCAGATCCTTCGCAAGGCCTCCGACCTCCTCGTCCGGCGTGAACGCGAGCGAGACCGGTCCGTGCGGGATCTTTGGATGCGCAAGACAATGCTCGGCGAACGTCATGACCGCGGCGATCGCCGCCTTGTCGTCGCCGCCCAAAAGCGTCGTGCCGTCGGTAAGGATCAGGTCCTGTCCGACGTACCCGAGAAGATTCGGGAACTCCTTCGGCGACATCACGATATTCCGCTCCGCGTTCAGCAGGATATCGCCGCCGTCATAGGCTTCGAGCACCCACGGTTTTACGTTCGCGCCCGGCGCGTCCGGCGCGGTATCCATATGCGTGACCAGACCGAATGGCTTTCCACCGCCGTCCGGCATGGTCGAAGGGAGCTTCCCGTAGACCACGCAGGCGGTCTCGTCCAGATACACCTCGTCTGCGCCGATCGTATTGAGCTCGTCAAAGAGCATCCGCGCCAGGTCGAACTGCTTCTGCGTCGTCGGCGTATCCTTTCCGTAATGATCGGACTGCGTATCGACCTTCGCATAGCGGAGCATGCGCTCCCTGACCTTTTCATAGAATTCCGTTCGTTCGTACATCGCGTTCCCTCCCGTGCATCGTCGTATATCACAGGCAGTATAACACATTCCGCCGCGCTGCGCAATTCCGATCCCGCTTTCCTCGCTCAGTCTTTCTTTTTACAGACGATCGGGATCGATCGGATCTGTCACGTCGAAAAAAACTTTTGGAAACGTCTTTTTGCGCTTTGGGCAGCGAAGCCGTCCGGACTCTTGACACGCGAACGGAAATCCGACACGGTAAACGCACGGAGACGCAAAGCGTCGGCACCGGAAGACCGGCGCGGACGGTGTGTATGATAAAACGATTCTTGTTTTTCTCCCGGATCAGAGATCGTTCATCTGATCGAACATGTCGGTAAACAGCATCTGTTCATAGAGCTTCATCCCGTCTTTAAACAATCCGGCAAGTGTTTTCCGAAGCGCTTGGTCCGGAAGGGCTCCTGTCCGGAGCGTTTCCCGAAGACCCGCAAGCTTCGGCGCAAGCTGTTCTGCGACCGACAAAAGCCTTGGATCTGCTTCGGGATCCGAAATGATCGTATTCATCCGCTCCGCGCAGTCCTCGACGACCGGCAGGATCGAATCGATCTGCTTTTGCGCTTCGTCCGGATCCGTTTCGCACAGGGAAAGCCATCCGACGACGGTCCCTCCGTCCGCAACGATGCCATACGCTGCGGCGCTTTCCGCCGTCGGCTTTTCGTTCACGCGGTTTGCAAGCGCAACGGCGCCCGTAATGAGAATGATCAGCGCAGCGATCCCGATCCCGATCAGCGTCGCCGTCCGTTCCATGCGCAGGAACGACCTGCGCTTCTTCTCCGCTGTCGCTCTTGTCTCAGGCGTCGTATCGGGATCCAGCGCCGCGTATACGAACGGCGAGCCGTTCTTCCTCTTTGCAAGCAGGGTGATCCCGGCAATCAAGCCCGCAAGCCCCAGCGCAAACAGCACGGCCGGAAGCACATACGCGGGCGCAAGCCCCATATAGAACCGTATTGGATCGATCAGGAGGTTTGCCGACCCTCGGAAAGCGCTGCCGCCGAGAAGATTTATTCCGCTTCTTTGCGCCCGGAGCTGTTGATCTATGCTGTCGTCAAACACAGCGGCCAAAGCTTCGATCTGCGAGTCATCCGAATCATGCACCGCTTCGTTCAGCGCCTGTACCGCCGCATTCTGCCGATACGTCGCTTCGCTGTACTGTATGTAGACGTAAAAGTCGTAATAGGAAAACTTGCTCGGATCCTGTTCAAACGTCCGCGCATTGAACGCCGTCAGCGCTTCGGTTGCGCGGTCGAATTCCGACATCCATGCCGCATCCTCCGCGACAGACGGCTCGGCATACCATTCGAGAAGGCGCGTCGTAAAATCGTTGGTGACAGCGGCGCTTCCCTTCGTCAAAGAAGCAATCGGTCTGAAAAGAAACGTCGGAATGATCAGTATGATCGGAACGAGCACGTACCAAAGCTTCTTTTTGAGCTCGTCCTTCAATGTTCCGCCCGCCTGCTTCGCAATCTTTTTTGCGGTCATCGGTCCGCTGCCGCAGCGGCGGCAATCCCCCTGTTCGTTCAGCTGCGAGCCGCAGACGCTGCAGTGCACGACTTTGTCGAGCGGCGTCCATTTCAGCGTGGAGCCGGGACGGTCCGAAACGTCCTCTCCGCATGCCATACAATGCGCGTCGCCCGCAATGACGGGCATGCCGCAGGACGGGCAGAGCGAAATGCCCGTAAAGTATTTCGCCTGTGCGGTACGGAACAGGTACCGGCGTTTCGCATAATAATCGATCATCACTGCCGAAACGACCGCGGCATAGACCGCAAGCGCCGCCATGCGTCCGATCGTGTAATTCTGTGCGGCAAGCACGGCGATCCTCGATTCCGGCGCAAAGGAATACAGGTTCTGAACGTCCGATACCGCCGCAAGGACCGTCGTCAGCTCGCCGATGGGCAAGCTGATCCATACCGAAAGCAGCGAAAACACAACGCCGAAGGGTCTCCATGTGACAAGTCCGAAAATGCCGACTGCACAGGATACGGCGGATGCGGCGGCGAAGATCCATCCCGGCGTACGGAGATCGCCCGTAAACCGGAATATGACAAACAGGACCGTGATCGCCATGAAAACGTAATGGAACGTCCTCCGCGTCGTACGGCGGGACAGATATGCCCGTCTGCCGCGCTCCAATGCGTAAAGGAACAATCCCGCACCCACGGCAAGCACAAGGATCGCGCCGAGCGTCAGCAGCAGATCCGCAAGCGTTTTTCGATAGATTTGGCTGATGTAATTTTCGAGAACGGTTTCAATGCCTGCTAAAGGCGTCCGATGCAGCATGCCTTCCCCTCCGAAACGCGTCCGGAACCGTTTTTCTTCGCTCCGGTGTGTGTTTTATTGTACCATATCCCGGCGGGATTGCAAGCGTTTCCCCCGATCTTCCGGGCCGGAAAGCGCTTGACATCCCCGTTTGCGTCCTATATTATATATACAAAGATGTTCGGAACAGAAAGGAGATATTTGATATGGCACTGTTTTCATGGCTGAAAAAGAAAAAGGAGCAGCACAGCTTCGTTTTCATCTGCAGAGGACCCGATCCGAGCGGTCTGACCGACGTGATCCACGGGTTCGGCATTCTCGGTTCCGGTATGTACGAAGCAATGGTACAGCTTGGATTCAGCGGCAAGGAGGAGAACGTCCACGTATACGGACCCGAATGGAACAAAACCAGATACAGCTCCTGGAGACCGACGCCGGGCGAAAACAAAGACCTGATGGCGAAGGTCAAAAAGGCGCTGGCGGAAGCGGGCTTTATCTACAACGGAGAGGACGTCAAGACCATCAAGTTCAATCCCGAAACGAGCTATGCGCAGATGGGCTTTTTCATGACCTATCTGTTCATTGAAAAATAACCGAAAAACCGCTTTTCGCGATCCTGCGCCGCGACGCCCTGTGCGCGTCGATCGTCAATGATCATACGATCGAGATCCGCGAATGCGCGACCGGCGCCGTCGCGGGAACGATCCCCGCGCCGGAAAACGCGTGTTTCGTACAGATCGCAGCCGTGCAGAACGGAGAAAAGCTCGCGGCAGGCATAAAAACCACCAGATCCCGATATGCCGGCGAGCAGGAGGCAGAAATTCTGGTGTATGAAACGGAACACTTTGCCTGCGTGCGGCGGTTTTCCGTGTCCGGTCAGTATACGCCGTATCAGTACTATCGGCAGGGGCATCTTCTGTATTACCGGTTTTCGGTCTGCGGCGATCTGCTGATCCTGCCGGATGAGCCGAACACCGTCCGCATCTACCGGCTGACAGACGGCGGCGTCGCCTATGAAACGCCGATGTATCGCTGGACCGCCCGCTGCGCCGCGCTGTGCGACGCCGGGATCGCCGCGGTGGGCAACATCCATCCGCAAAACCCGCATGAAGACTTTGACACTCCCGATTTCGAACGGATCGACAACCCGCTGTATCTGTTTCGTCTCGACGCCGGAACCGGTACGCTCGTGCCGTACGGCAAGCCGGTCGGGGAATGGAAGCATCACATCGAGGCGATCGCGCTCTCCCGGGACGGCAGGTTCGTCGCCGCGTCGGACGGTCGGCGCGCGCTTGTTTACCGCACCGATACAGGAGAGCTTGTACAGGACCAGGATCTTGCCTCCGTTCACGTTCTGCTGTTTTTGAAGCAGAGAAATCTGCTTCTTGCGGCGGGGAACACCGTCGTGCTGTACGACGCCGAAACCTTTGCGCGTGTGAACGAATACCGCGGACTTGGATTATGCAGCGCCGCAGATGTCTCCGCCGACGAAAGCTTTGTCCTGCTGCTCATCGACGGACAGAAGATGCGTATGCTGCCGCTTGCGGACCGCGCCGCAGACCGGCAGGCGTACAGCGCTTCGCTTCCCATTCGCAGCGTCGCCCTCTCCCGGGACGGAAAATCCGTTCTTGCCTCCTGCTACGACAACTGGGTCGATCCCGGAAAAGAACGCACCTCGGGACGGAGCGACGATCCGCGGCTGTTTGTCTTCAACCGGCAGACCGGCGCATGCGAGCGCCGGATGCGTCTTACGGGCAGAATGAACCGGGACTTCACCTATCTCATGCCGGACGGCTCGGCGGCGGTCAGTAAGAATTTTCAGGACGCCGATTGTATCGTGTTCAGGCATTGGGCGATCCCGGACGCGCCCGGGGACGGAGAGGAGCTGTATGCCGACTCCTTTTCACATCAAAGGACAGGCATGTACCTCAGCGGCTGCCCCTACGAGATCCAGTTCAGCGCCGACCGCCGGTATGTCGCCGTAGACGCGGGGCTCCGGCATACAGTCTCGATCTATCGTGCAAAGACCGGCCGTTTTTTGGGCAGCGTGACGCTGAAGCGGCCCGGAACACCGATCAGACGACTGTTCCGCAAGGAAAAATACGAGTCCTTCGGGGAGGAGTACTTCGACGTGACCGGGGACGGGAAATATCTGCACGTGCTGTTCACGGACCACGAAAACCCGAGGATCGAGCTGTACGACGCGGAGCGGAACCGGCAGTTGTATTCACGCCCCCTGTCGGACGGCAATCCGACGAATATCTTTCAAACGAGTTTCTCGAACGCGCTGACGCGCGCGATCGACGGCGGGCGAAAGATCGTCTTTGTCTGCGACGACGCCGCCGTGATCGTCGATACGGAGACCGGAAAGACGCTGTTCCATGTCGATAAGAATCAGGCTTGCTGCAGTGCAAGCGATTTCTTTGCCGACTGTTCCGACGATGGACGGTACCTCTGCATCTCCGGCAAACGGGATTATAAGGACGCCAACCACCGGGTCCAGCTCTACGACACAAAAACGGGCGAACTGCTCGCGTCGTTTGTTGCGGACGGCGGAATCGGAGAACTCCGGTTCGAGCCGGACGGAAAGACGGTTTTGTTCGGTATGGGCAACGGCAGAATCTGACGTCTGCGCCTGATGAAGAAGATATAAAACCAAGGAGGAAAGAGCATGGGTTTGTTTTCGTTTTTGAAGGGAAAAAAGATGTTTGAAAAGTCCCTTATGATGATGATGTGCGTGTTTGCAGACGTGAATCCCTCCGGAGCCGCACAGGTGGGGCAAAGCCCCGTTCCGGCAGGAAAGGCGCTGTTTGAAAAGCACGCAGTGGAATTGATCAAAGCCCATTACTATGAGGATTTCCGCCCGCCGGTCAAGTGGAACTACAATTTCTTTGCCATCGCTTACCCCCATCCGCCCAAGAATCTGCAGCATATGATCTTCTGGGACGCCGATACCGGTCGGATCGTCAATCAGGCCGCCTACCGGCAGATGTGCAGCGACCTTCGCGAGATATGGAAGGACAAGCTGATCCAGATGTACCCCAAATACGACCGGAAAAAGCTTGAGGACGGCTTCGAAAACATCCAGTACGATTATTATCCCGAAGACGGACTGCTCATTGCTTCAATCGTGCTCGAAAAAATTCTGCCGCTTCAGTAAAGCGGGGCTTTTGCGTGCGGCATGCAGAGGAGGAACCGGAATGAACAGTCTTTTGTTTTCAGCCGATCGAATCGGCTCCCATGATCCCGATACGATCCACCTGATGTACTCCGCCGGGGATATCCGGAGGCTGGACCCTGCAAAGGACCGGCTGCTTTTGATGAATCTCGCAAGAAACGCGAACGGTATCCGTCAGCAGGCGGCTTTGCGGAAGCTCGGTCTTACGGCGGTCCCCGCGGTCGATCCGGCGTACCGCTCCGACGATCTGTTCGACGAGGCATACTGGCTCATCGACGAGCAGGTGCTGCGCGTGGACGATCCGGCGCTTCTCGTACGCGCGGCGTTCGAGGGCTTCGGCGAGAAGCGGTACTTCGCCTTCTGCCGCCTGACCGGATACCGGTATCCCGCGCCGGACTGCGACGCTTTGAGTCATCGGACCTATGCCTGCCCGCGCTTTCCCGGCTATACGGATGACGACGTCCGTGCTTTCTGCCGCGAGATGATCGCGCGGAACGGTCTGTTCTCCCGCGAAGCGAAGGAATGTCTCGAGTCGCTTCCGGAAACAGACGAAACATAAGAGGTGACGACCGGATGCGTATCGAAATCTGCAGCCGGACCGAAGCCGCGGCGCTGATCGAAGCCGCACAGGCGCCGACGTCCGTTCTCTCGATCACCTCGACAGACGAAGCGGACGCGGTCCTTCCCTGCAATCCCAACGTCGAAACGATCCTGCGGCTCAGGCTGAACGACCTCACGGAGGCGTACGACGAGGAGGGCATCCCCTACGGACGCCCGCTGCCGGCGCTTTCGGATCTGTCCGGGCTCAAGGCGTTCGTTTCCGGTCTCCGCAGCGAGTGTCTGATCGTGCACTGCTGGGAGGGCGTATCGCGCTCGGCGGCGGTCGCTGCGGCGATCTGTGAAGCCCGCGGCTTCCGGGACACGCTCCGGACGCGGCAGCGATTTTCTCCCAATCCGCTGATCTACTCGCTTGCCTGCCGCGCGCTCGGCATTGCCGAAGGCGATCTTTGCTACGCCTTCGACCCGAACGATCCGTTCCGGCTCGTGAAGCAGGTCCGCTGAATCGCAGTACAAAAAAGCGCGCTGCACGGTTTCCTGCCGTGTAAACGCGCTTTTTGATTCCTTTGTGCGTTATCCGATCGCCCGCCATTGCTTGTCGTAATACTTGGCGTCCGCGGGATCGCCGACCATATACGCTTCGTCCGCCAGCTGTCCTTCCCTGTTGAAGGTGATCGTCAGCGTCTGATTCGAATATCCTCCGATGAAGAATACAAAACCGTCGGTAAACAGCTGCATGGATTCCTCGTAATACGTGTCGTGCGCCGTCGGATCCTCAAGTACGCTGATCTGGATCTTTCCGTCCTCCGGGAACACGATCACCGTATTGCCGGAATCGTCCTTCTCCAACGCCGTATCCTCGCTGCCGGTCACCGTCCCGTCGGTATAGATCGTATCGCTTTGCAGCCAGTCATCGATGTATGCAAACATATGCCGCGCAACCGGATTTCCCGCCGTGTCGCAGCGTTCGATCGTTTGGATGCGGTCTCCGTTCCATGTGAAGCGGTACTCCGCGCAGATCGTAAACCGCCCGTCCTGCAGCCGCCGCAGCAGAACGCGTTCCGTCTGCCCGTCTTCGTTGTAGAGGACCGCATGCGGCGTACCTCCGACCGAAAAGCGGAAGTCTGCCGATTCCCATTCCTCCTCCAGCTCCGCCATGCGACCCTCCGCCGGCGCTTCGGGCGGGCTCTGTTCTCCGCTTCCCCCACCGTTCGCGCCGCTCTGCTCCGTTCCGATCGCCTGCAAAAAACGACAGTCCTGTTTCCCGTACAGGAACACGATCAGCACCGCGACCGCGGCAAGCAGCACGGCGATCACAGCGATCGCCGGCCAAAACTTTTTCGATCCGGATTTCGGTTTCGGTTCCGGTTCCGGCACGTTCGGTTCCGCCGGCTCCGTCGGCTCCGGTTTCTTTTCCGGTACAAAATTCCAATACCGGCAAACCTCGAAGCCTTCCGCCGTCACAGCCTTGTCGATCAGCTTCGAAATGCTTTCAAATTCCCACTTGTGCAGCGCGTGATTCCGCAACAGCCGCATCGCCATCCCGGCGGGCAGTTCGACGTTCTCCAGATAGATCAGCATGCGCGGCCGGTTCTTGTCCCGCGCGTAATTCAGCTCGTCCCGGCAGTTTTCGGACTCCAGATAATTCTGCGAAAGCAGCGCAACGAAATAGCTGCATTCCTCAACGCGTTTCGCAATGACCTCATCCCATTCCTTTGCCGGCGTCAGTCCCTCGTCGAACCATACACGGAACCCGCGATCGATCAATTCATACGTGATCAGCTCAGCATCCGCCTTATCCTTGTGCGAATAGCTTAGGAACGCGTATGGGCGGGCGCCTCTGTACGCCCTCAGTTTCCGATCGTCAAATTGCACGGTTCCGATCCCCCAGCCAAAAATATCCGATGCCGTATTATATCATGTGCAGAATTGATGTGCAACCGAAATATCGGCTTACGCGATCCCGTACAAATATCGGCACGCGCGATCCCGCTTAACTGCAGGAGATTGACAGCGACAGCTTTTCGGTGCAGTGTTTTCTTATAAAATGAAAAAATCGTCGCGAGCACAGCAAAGCCCGCGACGACGTGGTGTGAGTGTTGATAACGGACCTAAAGCACAATGCAAAGGCAGCCGCACATACCTTTATTTACGATTATGATGTCTGGCGAAAGACTTTTGCTTTTTATAGGTTTTCGTTCTTCAAGACGTCGATTGGGTTGTCCTTTTTACGCCTGTTCCGCGCGTAAAGCATCGTTGCAAACACGACGAGGAACACCGAACCGACAGCGATCGCGATGCTGTGCCACGGCACGTAGAAGCCGCGTTGAAGCTCCTGCGCGACGATCCGGTGGATCAGGAACGTGACGCCGATCGAGACCGGAAGACCTAGAAGCAGCGCGCGCAGTCCGTAGATGACGCATTCGTAGCTCAGCATCTTCCGCATTCCCTTCTCCGTCATGCCGATGGATTTGAGCATCGCAAACTCGCGGCGTCGCAGCATGATACTCGTGCTGATCGTATTGAACACGTTTGCCGCCGCAATCAGCGAGATCAGGATGATGAAGCCGTAGGCGAACACGTTGACGACGCCGACGATCATGCGGCTGTTTTCGCGCACCTCGGCGACGTCGTCCGCATAGGCGTTGTAACGGAATTCCGATTCCGAAAAGAGCTTCAGAAGCGCCTCGGTCAACGCTTTGTGATCGGTCGTTTGAAAGTACAGCTGCGCCTGCGATTCGCTCCGAAACGCCTCTTGCGGCAAGCGGGAGAACGGATAGATCAGCGACGCGTGATCGGACGGGATGCAGAAATCGTCGGATTGTACAAACGCGTCGAACGAGTAGGTCACGGGCACGCTCGCCTCGTCGAATGTGAGTACAGCGTCCGCTCGCGTACGATCCAGCGTGTACGAATGCGTTTCCGCGGCGCCTTCCATAACCTCATGCCAATACGATTCCGGATAGTAGGCGATCTTCGTTTCATCCGTCTCGTGATCATACTCATATTCCCAGACAAAGCCGTCGCGCTTTTGGATCTCCTTCGTCTCAACCGAAGCGGGCAGCGCGTCGTCGCGGAACAGATCGTAGCGGTAGTATCTTATGTGATTGCCGTCGATCACGGGCTCGGTGATATCCGTGTTCATCAGCACGCCGTAGGGACAGTCTTCCGCAAAGTATGGCTCGGGATCGACGCCGCTTGCCCTGCACAGCGCGCGGAACGCGTCGTCCTCCAGATAGAGAACGGAAAGAACCACATCCAACTGCTCGTTGTTGAACGTATATCCGTGAAACGGTACGGCATTGTAGGCGTCGGTCAGCAGCGCGCGATCGGCATGGAAGCCGTCGGCGCCGGAATCCGGCATAAAGCTGTACGCCGAGCGCGTGACGCCGTCATGCGTACGCATCTGCCGCATCACATCCTTTGCGGCATAAACCGGCACATTGGCAAACACGTCGACGCTGCTGTTTTCGGCGACTGTTTTCACCATGTCGGTGAGATACGCGCAGAACGACGAGGCGGAGATGAACAGCACCACACTCATGAACAGCGACAGCACCGTCGCGCGATAGCCCTTCCTGTTGCGCTTGAAGTTCTTCGCGCCCATCGCGCCCTCGAAGCCGAACAGCTTTTCGGTGAGCTTGGAGGTTTTGACCTCCTTCGCCTTGGTCCTGATATCCGCCGTGCTGCGGATCGCTTCGATCGGCTGCAGGCGCGCCGCCCGCCGTGCGGGAACCGCGGCGGAGATCAGCACCGTGATGAGCGCAATCACCGCGGCGATCAGCAGCGCTACCGGATGCAGCGCAAGGCGCATCTGCGTTTCGGTATTCGGCATCAACGCCGAAATGGTATCGCGGATCGCCCACAGCGTGATCCCGATGCCCGCGCAGCCGACGATGAGCCCGATCGGGATGCCGATCGCGGAAAGCACCAGCGCTTCATAGCGCACCGACGCGCGGATCTGCTTATTCGTCGCGCCGATCGATTTCAGGATGCCGAACTGCCGCGTGCGCTCGGCAATCGAGATCGAAAACGCGTTGTAAATCAGCGAGATTGAGCCGAACATGACGAGCACGACCAGCACTGCCGTAAAGCCGTAGAGCACACTGACAATGATGTCGTCATTGAACACGCCGTACAACCGCATCAGCGAGGCGTTTTTGCGCCAGTTTTGCGAAACCGTCTGGCGGTTCATGACGGATTTGAAAAAATACGGTTGCTTGACCGTAAAGAACACCGAGCACGCGCCCGTTCCCTGTCCTTTGGTCAGCGCGCGGTAACCCGTGCCCTGCACCGAGGGATCGAAGCTTTTGTAGACGCCGACGATCGTATAGGTTATGGGAACGGCATCGACGACGGTCTCGCCCTCCCACATCGAATCATACTCGGAAAGCGGCTCGCCGTCCGGACTCATACGATTGCCGATCGGCAGCGTGATCGTTTTGCCGATTTCGTAAGCGGAAAGATCCGTCTCCCGTGCAAAATTGTAGAAATTGCTTGAGAGGATCAGCTCACGATCGTTTTCGGGCATTCTGCCTTCTTTGATGCGGCTTGCGATCAGCGGCGAATCGCCTTCGAGCGCATCGACAAAGATCGGCTGACGTTCGGTTTCGGAATCCTTCGCCTCATAGCCGATCAGCCGCCATGTCATCACGACATCCTCTATAAAGTCCTGATCTTTGACGCTTTGCGCGGTCGAATCATCCAGCCCCCAAAAGTAGCCGTGCCAGTCGCCCGTGTCCTCTGTCGTCACGCCGCGCATATAGACCAGTCCGCTGTACGCGCCTTCGATGACTGCGGTCAAAAGCGCCATCGAAAGCACGATGCCGATGATTGTGACCCATGTGCGCATGCGGTTCTTCTTCAGCGCGCGCCGTGTAAAGGTATGCAGAATGTTCATGCCTGCGCCCTCCGGATGCGCTCGTCCTTCGTGATCCTGCCGTCCTCGATCGCGATCACGCGGTCCGCCTGCAGCGCGATCTGCTCATCGTGCGTGATGACGATCAGCGTCTGGTTGTACTTGCGGTTGGATAGTTTCAAAAGCTCCACGATCTCGCGGCTGTTTTTGGAATCGAGGTTGCCGGTCGGCTCGTCGGCAAGCACGATCTCCGGCGCGTTCATCAACGCCCGTCCGATCGAAACGCGCTGCTGCTGTCCGCCGGAAAGCTGATTGGGCAGATTATTTTTGCGATCCTCCAATGCGAGTAGGTGCAAAAGCTCCTCGAGGCGTTCCTCATTAACCTTGCGCCCGTCCATGCGCACCGGCAGCGTCATGTTTTCGACCACGTTCAGCACCGGGATCAGGTTATAGAACTGGTAGATGAGCCCGACGTGACGGCGGCGGAAGATCGCAAGCTGCTCCTCGTTCTGCGCGTAGACGTCCTGCCCGTTCATATAGACCTTGCCGGACGTCGGACGGTCGACGCCGCCGAGCGCGTGCAAAAGCGTCGATTTACCGCTGCCGCTCGGACCGATGATTGCAAGGAATTCGCCCTTCTCCACAGTGAACGATACACCGTCCAATGCGCGGACCTCAGCGTTTCCCGCGCCGTATATCTTCGTCAGGTTTTCGACCTTCAAAATCTCCATGAAAATGACCTCCTTCGGTTCTTCTGCAACCATTGTACAAAAGAAAAGTGACAGTTCGGTGACTGTCACAAAAATACTTTTTTGTTTTTTATAGAACTGCCTTATAGAACGTGATCACAAACTGCGCGCCGCCTGTGTCGGCGTTCTTTGCTACGATCGTGCCGCCCTGTGCGGCGATCACCTCACGCGAAAGCGCAAGCCCGATCCCGATGCTGTCGTCCGCTGCGTTTTTGCCGCGGTAGAAGCGCTCGAAGATATGCGCAAAATCCTCCGGATCAAAGCCCGTTCCGGTATCGCTGATCGTAATGCGGCAGAACACCGGGCTTTCCTCCGCGCGCGCCGTGATCTTCCCGCCTTCGGGCGTATGCTCCATGCAGTTTTTCAGAATGTTGGAAAGCGCTTCAACGGTCCATGCCCGATCGATTGAAAGCACGGCGCCATCGTCCTCAATTGCAAAGGCGATATTCTTCAATTCCATGCGGATTGCAAGGGGCCCCGATGCCTGTTCGATGAGCTCCTTTGCAGCGATCGGCTCCGGGCGGAACCGCACCGTTTCGGCGTCCAGCTTGGAGAGTTTCAAAAGCGTTTCCGTGATCCATTGGATCCTCATAAGCTGCTGTTTGAGCTCATGCAGATACCGAAGCCGTTTTTCCATCGGAAGGTCGTCCTCGGAAAGCAGCGACACAATGAGGTTCATGGAGGTCAGCGGCGTCCGAATCTGGTGAAACAGGTCTGCGATCGCGTCGGACAAAAGACGCTTGTCGTCCTTCAGCTGCTCGGTCTGCTCTTTCATGCGCACGGTCATCTTGCGAATCTCCGCGGTTAAAATCGCAAGCTCGCCCTCCTCGCTGTCCGTGATCAAAATCTGATCCTGTTCGTGCAGTACACGGTCGACGCTTTTTGAAAGCGCTTCGATCCTTGCATAACGCCGGCGGCCGAGAAACAGATGCAGCGCGGTAAGCCCGCCGCCGAGCACAAGAAGCAAAACGCCGGCAAGCGGATGCACAAAGAAACCCGCCGCGGAAAGCAGAACCGTCAGCGCGGCGTCGATGATCCATTCGATTTTCAGTTCCCGATTCCGAAACATATCAGTCCATGCGGTACCCGAGCCCGCGTACGGTTTTGATGATCTGCGGATCCTGCGGATCGTCGCCGAGCTTCACCCGAAGGCGCTTGATGTACACGGTCAGCGTGTTGTCGTTGACGAAATCGCCCGCAATGTCCCAGATGTCCTCCAGAAGCTTTTCCCGTGTCATGAGCTTGCCGCGATGGTTCAGAAACGCCATCAGCAGCCGGAATTCCAGCGCGGAAAGCTTGATCTCGCCGCCGTCTTTTGTCACCACGCCGCGATCCGGATCGACCGTGACGCCGTTGCCGAGCAGCAGCACGGATTCCGCACCGCTTCTGCGCAGCACGCTTCTGATGCGCGAAACAAGCTCCCGCGGACGGAACGGCTTGGTGATATAGTCATCCGCGCCCATGTCGAGCCCTTTGACCACGCTGTTTTCATCGCCGGACGCGGTCAGGAAGATCACGGGGATTCCTTTTGCCTTTGCCGCTTCGCAGACGGGGAATCCGCTTCCCCGCGCAAGCGATACGTCCAGCAGCACAAGATCGAACGGCGCCGCATCGATCGCTGCGATCGCCGGTTTTTCCGACGATTTCGACGTGATCGAAAAGCCCTCGCTTTCCAGAAACTCCGAGAGCGTCTCAACAATCGCCTGATCGTCTTCTACAAGCAGGATCCTCATTCCGCGCCTCCTTTCGATTGTTTTATTCTATCAACATCAATCGCTTTTCGCAAGATGTTTCATTTTATCAGATCATCAATCGGTAAAAATAAAGCGGTGATAACGAAATCCGTTATCACCACTCGACGTGGTGCGGGAAACAGGACTTGAACCTGTGCGGGTTGCCCCATTCGGTCCTCAACCGAACGCGTATCCCATTCCGCCACTCCCGCATATGAAACTGGCATTGGACCGAATGGATGATACAAGGTTCATTTTCGTAGGAGCGGGTGCGTTTTAGAACACCCAACCTTCTGCAACACACAGCTCTGTAATACTCATTGTTTGAATTCCGTAGTCTTTACTGATATCATGACGTTGTATTTTGAAGCATCGTATGCTATTATGATAACAGTATCCGGACAAGCTCAATCCAAATCTGCGGGAGAGGAAAGAATATGCAAAATTTCGAATTGCTGCAGGCAACCGGAATCAGAGATATCTGCATCGTCAGCTATCAGCTGCATGACGATGCACGGGTGCAGGAACTGAAGGACGTCCTTCAGAAAAACGGTTTCCGGGTCCGCATGGCAGGAAATATGGACGGATTGATGCGCCGGTATGTCACTTATAAGCTGTCGGAACGCATCACGAACTGCCAAAGAATCAAGCGGCGGATCAGGTATTCTCTGTTTTCAGCGGGAAGAATGCTGCAGGGTCGGAGCCGGAATACCCTGTACCTGCTGATCGACCAGCTGAAAACCGGCGACGGATGGCTTCATGAAGGGGTTCAGATCCAGCTGGAAAAGAAGCACCTCAGCGACCGGCTCTTCTTTTACGACGTAAAAAGCGACAGGATCATGAAGTTTGAGAAGCCTGTTTTGGGATACCTCGAGTTTGACGTTTCGGGTCATTGCAATCTGAGATGCAAAGGATGCTCGCATTACAGCAATCTTGTGAAGGAACCCGTCTGGGGAAACCTTGACAGATTCCGGGAACATCTCTCCCGGCTCCGTGAAGTATTCGACCATATCGAGGTCTTCAGGCTGGTGGGCGGAGAACCGTTCCTGAATCCGGACGTCGGACAGTTTGCCGCCGCTGTCAGGGAAGCTTTTCCGGATGCGACGCTGTACGTTGTGTCAAACGGTTTGCTGATCCCGCACGTAAAAGGAGAGATCCTTGATGCGATCCGGGAGAGCAAGGCTGTCGTGTATATCTCCTATTATCCCCCGACCGTCAAAATGGCCGAAAAGATCAAAGAGCGGCTTGACGAATACAAGGTCCCGTATACTTTTTCCAAACCGATCCGGTATTTCCAGTATGAGGTGGGCGAAACCGCGGGAAACGGAACAAGCAACCATCGGCATTGCTCGTTTATAAGCTGTCATATCCTGAGCGACGACGGCAGGCTGTGTTTGTGCGACCCTCCGATGGTGTATCAAAAGAACATGTCCCGTCTGAACGTGAAAAGAGAGGTCAGCGAAGATTGCTGGACGGATCTGTACAGCGTGAAAGACGGATACGAACTTTTGAGGCAACTGCATCGGCAGATCCCGTTCTGTAAGTACTGTCTTACCCGAAAGAAGATCATGTTCCCGTGGCAAGGCAGCTATCCGCAGGAACTGACAGACGATGAAATGGGCGTCCATAGGCGGAAAAAGAAATAACCGCATACGAAGTCATACGGATTTGCCCCGAATGGGCGGCTGCCTGTAACCATTGATCCGGAATCGGTTTCAGCAGAATATACTTCCCGGTTATCATTGCGCCGGTGTCCGCCGTTTTTGTACTTCCGTGCGCCGATCTTTTCGTCTTCCCTTTTGCGGATGCGGGCGCCGAAGCGCTGCCGCTCGTCTCCGGACGTCGTTTCGCCGATCTGTCCGGGCATGTATTCCTTGGCGATCCGGTCGGTTTAATCAGATATCATGCTTTATCCGTTCCCGCTTTGTCTGATCATTCGTGCGATTTAAGGATGCCGGAAGCCGTTCACACCGAGTTGTTGCGCGCTTTCCTGCGGATCCTCAGCGCCATGTTTCTCAAAACAGCATATACCGCATCCCAAAAAGGTAGATGTCGAAACAACAGCTTCGCTTTTTCTCCGGTTGACATCTCCTTTGTAAACGTTTGGTTGATCAGCTTCCGCTTGATGCGAACGATCCGCCGCTTGAGTTTCTTCTGGTCATAGATCTTTCGCTGAGAATTCGCGGCAAGTATTCTGTCGTACCATTCGATGATCTGCGGTGTGAGCGTTGCGTCTGGATAGTAACCGGTCGAATAACGGTAATGCATATCCGATTCTTCATCGGTCACGTTCCCCAGCAGCTGCGTCAAAAGCTTTCGCTGGGTCATTTTATCACACCGGATCTGGCTTTGCCTATGTGCTTTTGAAATCTGATCGGAATGCACCCGATAAAGCCCCAGCACCTCCGGCAATACGCATATATCCCCATACCGGCTGATCGTCATCCACATTCCATAGTCCTGCGCGTAGATCAATTCTTCATCGTACAGAATGTGAAATCGATTCAGTTTCTCACGATCAAAAAACGCTGTTGAATGGACCGGTCCGGGATTGGCAAAAAGCATCCTCACCCGATAGCTCTCCATATCCTCCATACCGCGCTTAGGAGCAGACATCCGCTTGCCGATCTTCGCCGTCTTCGTTCCGCATACGATCGCATTTGGATGACTTTTCATAAATGCAAGCTGTTTTTCAAAGCGTTCGGGCAGGGAGACATCGTCGCCGTCCATGCGGGCGATGTATCTCCCTTTTGCTTCACGAAAACCGATATTCAGGGATTTGGTAATCCCGATATTCGTTTCGTTTCGAATGATCCGAATACGACGGTCCGTCAGTTCTTCCAGATATTGACGGGATCCGTCTGTGGTACCGTCATCCACTATAATGAACTCAAAATCCTGAAAAGTCTGACACAGGATACTTTCCACCGCCTCCTTCAAAAAGGGAACGGGGGTATTATATGTCGGCATCACGACGCTGATGGTTATCATGCTTCAATCCTCATCCATCTAATGGTGTCCGTATACATCGAAATGAAGTCCCGCTTTACAAGAAAAGCGATTCAGTCCCGATACTGCAGGGTCTCCGTAAATGCAAATCCAGCAGACTGCCTCGGAATGGTTTTGTCGTCTTATACGGTCCGTTCTCTGTTTTCACAGACCGCCTCCGGTTCCTTATGTTCCCCTGAGTTTTCCCCTTACCCATCTTTTCAGCCGTTCAAACCGTTCCTGACCTAACACTTTCTTGCTCAAACACATCGGAACATACAGCAATCCGTTCCTGATCCATCGGATCCTCCTTCGCCGAAGTTGCTTCTCCGAAAACCAGCTTGCGGCAAACCAGTGAATCGAAACGGTATGCTTGGTTTTTTTCATATGTCCGGTTCTGTAATCGAAAGGGGAAAAGAATTCCATCGGATAGATATGAATGTTCCCATTCAAATACTGTTCGGAACCATCCTGCTTGAGTCCGTATTGTTCAAATACCGGTGCGTCTCTTAACGGACAAGGGGTGGCATTCATGCTTCCGTCTTCAAATATAAACGGGATGCCCTCGTAGCCTTTCATGAGATCCAGAAGCAGCGCGTTCCCTTTCTCCGCGCCAAACCCGAGACCGGTGGCGACGTTGCACTTATTCTGAAAGCCGAAAAAAGCAGTATCCTTGAGAAGGCTGTCCATGCTTTTGATCACTTCCACATCCGTGTCGAGATAGACCCCTCCGTGATCGTATACCACTTTCAGACGGATATAATCGGTAGCGTAAGCCCATTTTTTCGCTTCGATCGCCTGTTTAACGAAAAGCGGTGCCGTCGAAAGATCATAATTATCTTCGTTCCATTCAATAATCTCATAGTCCGGACAGTGTTTTGTCCAGCTTTTGATACACTTTTGTACCAGTTTGGGCTTGTCTCCGCGACCGAACCAACAATAATGAATTCTCTTTGGAATCATATTTCCTCACTTACTGTTTTGCGATGAACGCCGTCATGCTTTTGCTCCGGGAATATGCATGCCTTTCACGGCATCGAAAAAGCATTATTATATATAGTACATCGTAATTGCACGGCTTGTCAATGTTCATCGCTCGCCGATGGTTCGATCCCTCTGCGGGAGTCAAGACGCCCCAAACGGCAAAAAGAGCCGGTCGTAAACTACATTCAGATCCTGCACGCAGAGCGTACAAAAGCAATTTGTGGCGCAGGCGCGCTGCCCGCAAGCGATTGGTAGCGCAGCGGAGGCGTTGCGAGGGCGTTTACAACCGAGCAGCCGCAGCAAGCGGGATCTTTGTACGCGCGATCTACCGCCGTAATGAAGCGAAGCGAAATGGAGCTTGTGGAAGCGCGCGATTTACCGCTGTAACGAAGTGGTTTGCGGAGAGGAGGAGCGACGGAGCGGGCGAGCGATGACTTTTTACAAAAAAAGTCGTCGCGAACTTAGCGAAGTCCGCGACGACGTGGAGCTGATGATCAGATTCGAACTGACTACCTCGTCATTACCAATGACGTGCTCTACCTACTGAGCTACATCAGCGCTGCAACGCGCATTATAACAAATACGCGTTTAGAATGCAAGTGTTTTTTTCAAATTCTCCGAAAAATATTCGGTGTGCCGTCGAAAGCCGGAACCGGCAGGATGCGTCAGCCCTGCACCTTCCGCGTCGAACCGATCGCGGTGATGAACGCGGAATTGTCCGGAATGACGAACTTGACCTTGTGCAGCTTCGCAATGCCGTCGAGCATTTCCTTTGCGATCGGCTGCGAATCGAGAATCGCGCCGCACACGAAGATCGTTCGGGTGAGATGCGCCTTCGTGCAGAACGCGCCCATGACGCCGATGCACTGGAAGATCAGCGTATAGAGCCCGCGCGCGAGCGACGCGTCATCCGCCGTGCCCGCCTTCGAGAAGTTTGCAACGGTCGTTTCGGGCGTAAGGTTGCCGATCTGCGCCGTCGTGACGTCCTTGATGAGCAGGTCGCACTTTTCGGGATCGCCCGCCAGCGCGAGCGCCTGCAGCTCCTTCGGATCGAACTTGCCGAACAGCTTTTCGCTCATGCCCTGCAGCATGCCGCCGCCGACGCCGCTTCCGCCCAGATGCCACGCGCCGAACGGCGTGACGCGTACGAACGCCGTGCCCGTGCCGACGCTTACCACGATCATGTTCAGCCGCTTTGCCGTGATCGACGCGCCGCGATAGAGCGAGGCAAACTCGTCGACCTTGACGACCTTGCGGTTTAAGAGCGTATCCGGCAGCGCCGCCGCGCCGACGCCGGTCACGGTGATGTATTCCGCATCCTCCGGATTGAAGCGCCGGATCGCTTCCTCCAGCGTTTCGTTCTCCTGCTTGAGCGTCGCGCGAAGCAGCTTCGTGCCGCGCATCAGAACGATCTTGGTGCTGGAAGCGCCGACGTCCACGCCGACGACCTTCTTACGCGGCTGCAGCGCAAAGTACACCGGCGGCGCGATGATCGCCGCGGCGACCGCCTCCGCGATCGCGTTGATCCCCGCAAATCCGATGAGCAGCGCGATGAGCGAGATCGTCGTGCCGTCTGCCTGCACCTGCATGGCTTTGATATACTCGGTCTGTCCGAACAGCAGGCCGAGGAAGCCGAGGAAAAACACGGTGTTGGTGAGCGAGCCCGCGAGCGCGGACACGAAGACCGCGACCGAACGGCTGTTGGTCGGTCGCTTCATGATGAGCCGGAACAGCAGCGCGGGCACGAGACCCACGAGCACGCGCGGCACGATGCAGGTGATGAACGTGAACACCGGCGAAATGCCGACCAGCGCGGCGCCGAACGCGTCGCCCATGAAGCACTGCAGAAAGCTCGTCATACCGAAGACGAAGCCCAAAAGCATGCCGTAATACGGTCCGAGAATGATCGCCCCGATGACGACCGGAATGCCGATCGTGGTGATGGACAGCGGTCCGATCTTGATGTAGCCGAGCATCGGCGTAAAGGCAAGCAGAATGATTATGGCGATGAAGATCGCCGCAAGGATCATTTTACGCAGTTTTTCCTGTTTCATGTTCTCCCTCCGAATCAGAGATACGCCTATTATAATATGACTTGTTTCCGCACGCAACCGTTTGAAATAATATAAGAATCGACGCAAACGGCGCGGATAAAATGTCGCGGCATGCGGCAGACTAACGGCAAAACGATCTGTTTCGGAGGCTTTCCATGCATCTAAACCGCAAACAAATGATCCTGATCGTGTCGCTCTCCGGCGTCGCCGCGCTGCTGCTGATCGGATTTCTGATCTTCTGGACCTCGTTCCGGAGGAGCGATCCGATCCCGGAGGCGCCTTCGCTGCCGCCCGCGACCCAAACGCCCGCGCCTTCCGACACGCCCGCGCCGACCCCGTCTCCGACGGAAACGCCGTCCCCGACGCCCTATTTTCTGCCGCTGGTACCGGGCGGCGCGGCGCAGACGTCCTCCCCGCTACCCGCGACGCCGAAGGTCAGCCCTTCCCCGACGCCCTCCGCCGCACCGGATGCGGAAGCCCGGTCCCGGCGGATGCGGGACGGGATCTATAACGACGAGATCAAGGAATTCATGGCGATCGGAACGCAGAACGGCGAGGCGATCGCCGTTTTGCTTGTCCGGGTCAAGCCGCCGGAGGCGACCGTCGTGGCGATCCCGTGCGAAACGCAGACGACGGTCTTTACGCTCGGACCGGGCGCGCAGGTCACCGCGCTCGACGCCGCGCCGCTGTCGCTTGCGACGGTGCGCGCCGAGGGCGTCCGCGAGGGCTGCTGGAACCTTGTCTGGGCTGTGCGGAACCTCTGCGGCTACTGCGCCCCGGCGTACCTGTGTGTCGATTTTGCCTGCATGGAGGCGTTCTTTTCGTTCGCGCCGGAGCTGCCGGCGGACGGCGGCGGGATCGACCTTGCCGCTTTTTTGCGCATTCTCGGCGAGGAAGGCGAAACGCGCGCAAGCGGGATGGCGGCGTTCGGCGTCGGCGTCGTCCGCTATCTCGGCAAGGTGTCGCTGTGGGACCTGCCCGCGTTCCGAAGCGCGACGCGCGGCGCGTTCACCTCGAGCCTGTCCGTATTCGAGCTTCTGAAGCTGATGGGCGATCTCAAAAAGGTCGAGTCGTTCTCGGTCTTTGTGCTGCCGACGGAATGGAAAGACGGCGTCCGTGTGCTTTCGGACGCCGCCGTACTGCCGTTCTGATTGTGTCAACTACCCCTCAGTCACCTCCGGTGCCGGCTCCCCTCACAAGGGGAGCTCAACGCTGCCTGCAAACCGACCATCCCTTGTCACGGGGCGCGGAGATGAGCGCCCGCAGAGCGGGATGAAGCGAATCGGAAGCGCGGGTCGATGGTACGCGCGGGAAGCGTGCGATCTACCTCTGTAACGGAGCAGAGCGGAGTGGAAAGGAAGCAGAAGGAGTGCATACGACGCGCTGCGACCATGTGAGACCATCGGTGTCAGCATCAGCTGACAGGAGGGTAGTCGTCCCCTATACTGCTCAAAAAACACTATTCCCCGCGATCCCGATCCCGACCACGCCGTAACGCTTCTGCTGTTCCAAAGTGTAGTACGCAAGCATGTCGTCCGGACTTGCCGTTTCAAGCTCCGCTTCCGTATACCCGCATTGTGTGAGCGGCAGCGCGCGGTACAGTTCGTCGAACGACGGAAAGACATGCAGCGCCGTCACGGCCACGCAAAGCTTTTCGCCCGTCTCCGTTTCGGTAAACGCGATCGTATCCCCGACGGCGATCCTTCGCCGCTTTTCGTCATACAGCCGCAGCTCGATCGTCTTTTGTCCGCTCTTGATCATCCGGAACGGCTCCGGGTCCAGACGCATTTCGTGTTCCATTGATTTGTGCCGCCTTCTCACGCAAGCCCCGGCTTAACGGGAATGCCCTTTTTGCGGCAGTCGGCAAAGTAGAGCTCCTCGGTCGCGAGCGCCATCTTGGTGACGGCAAAGTCGCAGTCGTGCGGATAGATGTACCAGGTGTCCTCGAGCGTATTGAGGTCTACGCAGTCGCCGAATTTGCCGAGGTATTCGTACTCGATGTGGCACGAATACAGCGACGGCACGCTCTTTTCCATCGAGAACGGATCGCCGTCCGGATCCGTGCCGGAAACGTGAAAGCCGTTCATGTCATGGCGCATCACGCCCTCGCCGAGCAGGATGAACTTCTTTGCGTTCGGCAGCGACCGCACCGTGACCGGCATATCTCCGGTATCGTACGTGCCCGCTTCGACCTCCCCGCGGACGTTCTCGCGCTCCCATTCGTACCAGTCCGGGATGTGGGAAAACTCGGTCCTGCCGGTCTCGGCAGAAAGCGTTCCGTCCTCGTTGTAGAACCAGCGCTTGCCGCAGGCCTTGCAGAAAAGATGCGTCCCCTCGCTCGCCATTTGAAACTCCGTCCGGCACGCGGGGCACTGATAGAGGACCTTATGAAGCCCCTCCGCGCGCTTTTCGTACGTCACGCGGATCCCCTTCTCCTTTTGCCAGGCGTAATCGTCGTACTGAAACGCCTGCACGAGCGTTTCGTTGATCTCGTCCGGCGTCGCGGTTTTCAGCTGTTCCGCCGTAAAGAGCAGCGTCATCTCCGCTTCGGTGGGCTTGACGCCGCGCTCATGCAGGTTCCAGAACGGGGAATTGATGTGGTGTCCGTGGCAGATGAACGTGACGACCGGCACGCCCAAAAGCTTACAGAGCTTGCCGAGCGACGCGGGCAGCACCGCGGTCGTGCCGCACAAGGAATAGCGCGCCTCGGGATAGATCACATTGATGTCGCCGTTACTCACCACACGCCGGAGCTGCCGGACGAGCGTGACGTCGTTGGTGAACTTGCGCTTGCAGATGCAGCCGACCTTCCGGAGAAGCCACTCGCGCCCGATGAACCCGTCGATCGCCACGACGTAGTTTGCGCGCGCGGGGTAGATCGCCTTCGTCGCGACCTTGAAGTCCAGAAACGCGTTGTGGTTGCAAAGCAGCAGATACGGCGGCTTCAGACCCTCCACGCCGATCTTTCGGATGATCGCGCCGTGCTTTTTCACGTCCGGCGCGCTCAAAAGGTACGTGATGGGACGCAGGTACCACGCCGTGCGGTACGGCGGTTTCTTCATGTCGAAGCGCTCAAATTTGCTCTGATCCATCGGTCCTTCCCCCTTATTTCAAAAGTCTTAATCCCTTCGGATAGTGATTCTTCAGCATGCCGTCGGAGGCTTTGTAGATCCCCAGCGCGTGCCCCTCGTACGTCGCCGCGCCGTAGCCTCTTTCGGCTTCTTTCATCAGCGTTTCGCCCCGAATATAGCGCATCGCCTCGTCGAAGGAGAGCGCGCAGGTGCGGAAAAAAGGCGTTTCGCGTCCCGCCATCGCAAGCGCGTGCGCGGGCTCGAAGCGGCTGCCCCTGACCTCGCCCAAGAGAAGCCCCGCCCGCACGAGCTTCACGCCGTCGAACGGGAACGGCATCGCGGGCAGCAGCAGCACCCGCCCGTCCTTCAGAAGCCGGATCTGCCCTTCGGGGAGCCGCACTTCGCCGGAGAACGCCCCGAGCGCCGGGACGCGGTCGCTTTTGCCGGTCGAAAACACGGACGGAACGCGCGTGCCGTCTCTCAACAGCACGGCGCAGAACTGCCCCTCGCCCGCGCTCGTATGCGGGTAGAAGCGCTGCGAACGCGCAAGCGCAAAGTCCGTGTGCCGGTCGAGAAACCATTGCACCGTTTCCTCGTTCTCCTGCGGGGAGAACGAGCAGGTCGAATAGACGAGCGTACCGCCCGGCTTCACCGCCCCCGCGGCGTCGTCGAGGATCGCGCGCTGCCGCACCGCGCAGGTCTCCACGTGCTCAACGGACCAGTCGCGCACCGCCTGTTCGTCCTTGCGGAACATTGCCTCGCCCGCGCATGGCGCGTCGACGAGCACGGCGTCGCAGCGGTCTTTGAGCCGCTCGCAGAGCGGCGCCGGGGCGGCGTTCGTGACGATCGCGTTGCTTACGCCCATGCGCTCGAGATTGCCGCAAAGCACCTCCGCGCGCGACGGCACGATCTCGTTAGAAAACAGCACGCCGCCGTGCATCTTCGCCGCAAGCTGCGCGCTCTTGCCGCCGGGCGCGGCGCACAGATCGAGCACGACCGGCGCGTCCGGCAGGTCCGGCATGGCAGCCGGCGCCTGCGCCGTCGCCTCCTGCATGTAGAACAGTCCCGCGGCATGCAGCGGCGCCGCGTTCGGGTTGAAATCCGGGGGCAGCGCGGCGCCGTCCGGATTTTCGTCCAGAGCGGGCAGCGGCAGACCCAGAAGTCCGGAAAGCTCCTCCCGGTCCGTTTTGATCGTATTGATGCGCAGCGCCTTTTTCGGCGGCTCCTGCAGGGCGCTGTAAAACGCGGGATACGCCGCCCCGAGCTGCGCCTGCATGCGCTCTAAAAACGCGTCCGGATACGTTCTCATACCGTGACCTCCGCGTCCGCGCCGAGCAGCACGATATGCCGCTCCTTTACCGGAAGCCCGGAAAGCTTCGCAAGCGCCTCCGCGTACAGCGCGACCTGCCGCGCGTGCTTCTCTGCGTACGTCTTCGGATCGCCGGTCACGCGGTCGGTCTTGTAATCGAGCAGCACCCACGCGCCGTCCTCAACGAAGCATGCGTCGATCACGCCCTGCAGCAGGACCGGCTCGTCGGAATCGGTATCCCCGAGAAGCGTCCTTGCGGGCATCGGGCAGAGGAAGCTCCACTCGCGCTCGACGCGCTTCGACCGCGCCATGCGCAAAAACAGCGGACTTATGGCAAAGCGCCGGATCGCCTCCGCGTGGAAATCCGTGACGCCGGGAAGCGCCGCAAGATACGCCGCGCGCTTCGCTTCGTCCGCAAGCGGCATGCATTCGAGCGCGCGATGGACCGCGCTGCCCTCCGAAAGCACGTCGTAGCCGGTCTCGAACGCGGGCGCAAGGAACTCAGGCGCGTCGTCCTTCGAAAGCCCCGTGACCGAGGTCTTGTCCGGCAGCGTAAAGAGCGTCGGATGCGGATAGGTCCACGAAAACCGTTCCGCAAGGTCCCGCATCTCCCGGTCGCCCGGGCTCGGGATCTTTGACGCCGCCGCGCGCGATGCGGTGTGCAGAAACTCGCTCTTTTGATGCACGACCGGCGTGATGTGTCCGTTCAGCGCGGGCAGCAGCAGCTTCAGCGCGGAATTGGACTTGCGGATGCTGAGCAGCGTCGGCCGCTGCAGCGATTCGGTCAGCGTGTCGGCGTTCGACGCCGAGCCGAGCAGATACAGCTCCTGTTTGGCGCGCGTCATGCCCACGTACAGCACGCGCAGCTCCTCCGCCCACGATGCGTCGGAGACCGCGCGCACGGTGTTGCCGTGCGTCAGCGTTTCGTGCCTGACGCCGAATTCGTCGAAATACCGGAGCCCCGTGCCGAGCGCCGCGTGCGGCAGCAGCGCCTTCATTTCGTCCCTGCGGTTGAACGCGCCGCCGAGCCCCGCGTAGAACACGAACGGGAACTCGAGCCCCTTGGAGGCATGGACCGTCATGATGCGCACGACGTCCGCCGTGACCGTCGCCGCCGCGCCGAGCTTTTCCGTGGCGCGGACGTTCTCCATGAAGCGCATGAAGCCGTGCACGCCGCTCATGCCCGCGGCGTCGCAGTCCGCCGCGGCGCGGACCAGCGCGGAAAGGTTCGCAAGCCGCTGCTCGCCGCCCGCAAGTACGCCCACCATTTCGCGATAGCGCGTCTCGTCGAGGATGCGCTCGATGAGCTCGGCAAGCGGGATGCGGCGCGACAGCGCCTCGTACCGTTCGAGCGCGCCGAAGAACGCGTCGACCTTCGGTTCGCTCTCCCTTGCGGACAGCAGACAGTCGAGCAGCGGGCAGTTTCTTTTGCGGATGCGAAGCGCGGAAAGCGCCTCGTCGGTAAAGCCGAACAGCGGCGAACGCAGCACCGCCAGAAGCGGGATGTCCTGCCGGCGGTTGTCGAGCACGGAAAGCAGGCTCAGCATGAGCTTGACCTCGATCGAATCGAAGTACCCGCCCGACGCCTGCGCATAGCAGGAAACGCCCGCCTCTGCCAGCGTCTGCGCCCAGACGCGCGCGTGCTTTTTGCTGCGCAGCAGCACCGCGAAATCGCCGAAGCGGCATTCGCGCACCGTTTTGCCGTCCGTGACCGGACGCTGCATGCGCTCCAGGATCACGTTCGCGGCGAACCTTGCCTCCGCTTCGGCGTCCTCAAGCGTTTCCTCCTCGTCCGGGTCGTTCTCCCTTCCGAACAGATGCAGCTCCGCCCTGCCGTCCGGCACGGCGGGGTTGCCCTGGATGAGCCTTGCCGCCGCGTCGTATTCGATCTCCGCGACGGGCTTTTTCATGATCGTTCCGAACACGGCGTTGACCGCGTCGACGACCGCCTTGCCGGAGCGGAAATTGTGTCCGAGGTCGATGCGCGTGCCCCTCTGCCCGTGAAAATCGCGGCATTTTTCCAGGAACAGCTCCGGCTCCGCCATGCGGAAGCGGTAGATCGACTGCTTGACGTCGCCCACGAAGAACAGCCCGTCCTTCCTTGCGATGCGGTTCAGGATCGTTTCCTGCACGCGGTTGCTGTCCTGGTATTCGTCGACGATGATCGTGAGGAAGCGCTCGCGGTACTCCGCGGCGATCTCGTCGTCCTTTAAGATCTCGATTGCCATATGCTCGAGATCGGTAAAATCAATCGCGTTCTTCGCCCGCTTCGCCGCGGAGAACGCCGCAAAATACGCGCGCATCAGCGCATAGAACGAGCGCAGGATCGGCGCCGCCTGCCGCTCCTGTTCGAGCAGCACATCGTACGGCACGGCGCTGCGTTCCGCCTGCGCCTTCACGACGTCACGGAACAGCCCCTTCGCCTTCTGCACGCCCGCCTTCTCCTCCTCCGGCGTCCCGTTCGGGAAGCGCAGCGAATCCTTGCAGTCGAGAATGCCCGAGAGCGCCGCCGCGTAGTCCTCGCGCGTTTCGCGCGTCAGCGCGCCGCGGGCGTGGCTTAAAAGCGTCGAAAGGATCGACAGGATCTTGCCGTAAGCCGGCGAGACGCGGTCGGTCTCGGACTGCAGCGCGTCGATCGCGCGCAGAAGCTCCGCCTTGTCGCTTTTGAGCGCGTACGCAAGCTGCGGCTTCAGCGCGTCCGGATCGTCCAGCGCCGCCTCCTGCGCGTCGATCCAGCCCGCGGGGTCCGGCTGCGCCGCCAGAAAGTCCTCGAAGCCCTCCATCGCCTCCTGAAGCGCGGGTTCGTTTCCGAACGCGACGATCAGCATGCGGTACGCCTCCGCGTTGTCCGCGGCGAGCGCGTCGAGCGCGGCGTTCCGCGTTTCCGCGCGCAAAACGGCGGTCTCGGTCTCGTCGAGCGTTTTGCACGACGGCGTGAGCCCGACGCGGAAGAAATGCCGGAACACGATCCGCGCGCAGAACGCGTCGATCGTGGAAATGCTGGCGTTGGCGACCGCCGCCGCCTGTTCGCGGTAATATGCCGCCTGCGCGCCGGAGGTCTTTCGCGCAGCCTCCGCGAGCCGCTTCGAGATGCGGGATTTCATCTCGCCCGCCGCCGCGCGCGTAAAGGTCAGCACGAGCATGCGGTCGACCGGCATGCCCTCCGAAACGAGCCGGAACACACGCTCGGTGAGCACGGTCGTCTTGCCCGCGCCTGCCGCCGCCGATACGATGAGATTGCCGCTTTTTTCGATCGCGTCGATCTGTGCGCCGGTAAAGCTCATGCGTCGTCGCCTCCCTTCGGAAGAAGATCGTCCAGTTTCAGCTTCTGCACAAAGCGCGTTCTGCACCTGAGCTGCCGGTCGAAGCGGCACACCGCGCCGTACGGGCACCATGTGCACGCGGATTCGGTCGGGTATACGTTCGCCTCGCCGGACAGGATGCGCTCCGCGTTGACGGTCGCGGTCCGGATCGCCTGATCCTTGAGCGATTCGAGCTGCGCGCGCGAAACAAGATCGCCCGAATAGCCGTCCTTTTTGACCGCGAGCTTTCTGATCAGCCCGGATTTTTTGTCGAACACCGCGTCGCCGGCCCGGATCGCTTCCTCGTCGTCCGCCGTCACGCCGGACAGCGGGTTCATCGGCGTCTCGTCCTTCGATTCGGGCGGGTCTGCGGACAGCGGCATATAGTACATGCCGACGGCCTCGCCGCCGAGCGCCTTTGCCGCCTCAAGATACAGCGGGAGCTGGATCGTCTCGCCGCTACTGAACTTCGACGGATCGAAGGTATGGCTTCTGCCCGTCTTATAATCCACGATGCGGAACATCGTTCCGTCGGGCGTCTTGTCGATGCGGTCGATCTTGCCGCCGATCGGGATGCGCGTGCCGTCCGAAAGGACGAGCGTAACGGGCGGGAGACCGCCGTTTTTGCCGAATTCCGCCTCGGTCGCGGCGATCGTGAAGCCGCCCTCCCGGATCTGGCGCAGCACGGAATACACGCACCAGCGGATCATGCGGATGCGGACGACGAGCGCTTCCCTCTGCCGCGCGTTGCGCTCGAAGATCCCGTCATTGTGCTCCTTCTGAAGCGGCGGCAGGATGCGGTCCAGGATCGCGTCCGCCTCCTCGTTCGTCATGGTCCGAAGGTCCCTGCCCTCGCCCTGCGCGGTCCTGACGAACAGGTCCAGCGCGTCGTGCAGAAACGTGCCCACGTTGTCCGCGCGCTCCGCCGCCTCCTTGCGCTCCTCCGCGCCGAGCCCGTATTTCAGGTACTGCGCGAACGGACACCGCGCAAACTGCTCGAGCCGGCTCGCGCTCATCGCCGGCGCGTCGCCGTACAGCTTTCTTGCCAGCGTCTTTCCGAGCTGCGTCTCCGCCTTCGTGCCCGCGCGTCCCGAAAGAAGCGCCTCCGTCGCCCCGGCGTACTCCGGATCGTTCGCGTAATACGCGTGCAGCGCCGGAAGTCCGGGCAGGATCACGCCCTCGGCATTGTACGTGCGCAAAAGCTCCGAAAGCCGTTCAAAGCCGACCTCCGCGTTCGCGGGCAGCATGCCCGTCCGCCGCACGATCACCTGCTTTTCGGGATACGGGAACAGCGTTTCGACCGTTTGAAGGATCGGAGAAGGCACCAGCTCGCCCGACGCGCCCGCGCATGCATAGGAGAAAAAGATGCGGTCCGTCGCCTTGCTGAGCAGCGTATAGAGCTGCAGGCGGTCCGCCTCCGAAAGCAGCGCCGTGTCGCCCCAGACGGTGAGCCCGCAGGTTTCCATGCGGCCGAGCTCCGCGTCGTTTAAAAGCGCGTCGTCGCTGCGCGTCGGCGGGAACACGCCCTCGGCGCAGCCGAGCAGAAAGAGGACCCTGCTGCGGTTCAATCGCGTGCGCACGAGATCGCCCAGCACGACCTGATCCCTGCTCCCCGGCAGCACGCCGATCGAGTAGCTCGAAAGTCCCTCCTCCAAAAGCGCGACAAACTCCTTCTGTCCCATCGGCACGTCGCCCATGATCGCGTCGATCTGACTGAACAGCGTCATCAGCGTGTTCCACATCTGCGCATAGGTCTGCGCGTCCTGCGATTCGCCTGCGGCGAGCATCGCGTCCGCCTCCGCCTCAAGCTGTTCCCTGAGCCCCGCGGTCCCGAGATAGGCGTAGACGCCGCGGACCTTGCCGCCCGCCGTCTTTTCGGCAAGCGCCTCTTTGAGCGCAAGCAGCTTCGGCACGATCGCCGCCCTTGCCGCCTCCGCCTCCGCCGGCACCTCGCCGATCGTGAACGGATTCAGAAGCGCGCTGCCGTACAGTCCGTAGCGGATGAGATAGTTTTCGAGGATCTCGGTATCGAACACTGACACGCCCGCATAGCCGCTTTTCAGCACATGCAGAAGGTCGTTCACGTTCAGCGAACCGACCGCGGCGCGAACCGAGGACAGTACAAAATCGGTCGCCGCATGCCCGAGGATCGGCCGCGACGCGTCGAAAAACAGCGGGATCCTGCGAAGCCTGCACGCGCGGCGCAGCAGCGGCGCGTACGTTTCGAGCGAGGACGCGACGATGGCGATGTCGGAATAGTGCAGCGTTTCGTCTTCCCGG
>CAMVGD010000009.1 GCA_947166925.1 uncultured Clostridia bacterium
CTCCCCGATGCGCGAGAGGGCCAGGCCCGGCAACGCCGCGGCCCCCGGGGGCGGCGACGGCCATGCCGTCAGCCGCGCCGACATCCGCACCGACGGAGAAACCGACGCCGGAACCGCAGCCGACCGCCGTGCCGGAGGATTACGATCTCTGGAAAGCCGCCGAGGTCGAACTGTACGAGGACCTGAACGGCGGGTATACGATCAAGATCACGGCAGCCGTCCCGGCACGGGCGACGCTGAAGGTCGAGCTTCCCGGGCAGACGGATTATGAATACAGCAACGACAAGGACGAACTGACCTACCGCAAGGTCCATGTTCCGATCAAGACCTACTTCCCGAACGCCCCGCTCGATACGGCTGAGGCGGATTATACGCCGCACGTCACGATCACGACCGCGGACGGTACGGAATGCGAGATCGCGTGCCCGTCCGTGCACTATACGTTCCCGACGCTCGCGATCGGGATCACGTCCGCGTTTGAAACGGACAGCGACGGCACCGTTCGCGTCAAGGCGGGAGAGAACGGCGTATATGCGCTGACCTTCACGGTGAGCGAAGCGGACGCGCGCGTGCGCCTCGGTGAAACGGAGCTGACCGCGGACGAGGAGGGCGTGTTTACGGCGGAGCTGTCGCCCGTCGGCGGCGCGTCGCAGACCTATGCGCTCATCGCGGAGAAGGACAACTGCGTCACCGCGTCCGTCACGATCGTCGTCGAGCCGTAAGCGCATGACAGGACCGAATAAGGCGCTTTCCGCTGAACAATAAGGAGAAAATGATGAAGAAGACAATGATCCTTGCGCTTACGCTCATGCTTGCGCTGCTTTGCACCGTCGGCTGCAGCTTGATACGGCGCGTCGCTGCGACGGAGCCGGACAGCGCGCAGGAAACGCAGGAGACGCCTGCACCGACGGAAGCGCCGTCCTGCCTGGATGCGATCCTCGGCGACTGGAAGATCGTCTATGTCGAGATAGGCGGCACGATCCGTGATCCGGAGTCGGTCGGGATGCAGTCGGAGTTTTCGTTCTATCCGAACGGCGCGGGCAAGCTGGAGGCAGGGGTGGGCGAAGATGTGCACGGCGGGATCTTCGTTTATACCGTTTCGGGCAATACGATCACGATCGTTGATGAGGAAAATGATGAGCAGACGGTGATCTACGATCCCGATGCCGATACGCTCCGCATGGAGCATGACGATGCGGCAGTCGTCTTTGTCCGCAAAACCGGCGATGCGTCCGAAGCAGCGTCCGAACCGGCGGAGGAGCCGGACTGGAAATCGGTGCAGCTTGAAAAGACCGTGGATGACACGGGTCATGAAATGATCGTGATCACAGCGGCGATCCCGGCAGGCGCAACGATTCGCATCCTGTTTTCGCATCAGGACGATTATTCCTACATCAACATGGAAAATGTGCAAAAGCTTCGCAAGGTCAAGATTCCGGTCGAGGTTTTCTTTCCGAACGAGCCGCTTACGGACAATGTGCTTGAAATCAGACCTTCCGTGACAATGACGTTGGCGGACGGCACGGAGCACGCGGTGGAATGTCCGTCGTTTACGCACGAATTCCCGATGCTGCTGCTCGCGTTCGACTCCGAAGGCGAAGCAAGCGAGGGCGTATACAACGTCAGCGCGGACAGGGACGGCGTCTACCGGTTGATCGGTATGCTGCTCAGCAGCGAGGATGAAACGCCCGCGATCGACAGGGACGTAACGCTCACGGTCAACGGCACCAAAGCCGTCGTGTATGAGCACGGTATCTTTTTTGCCAATCTGAAGCTTGTCGGCAATGCGCCGACGACGTATACACTGGTCGCAGAGAAGGACAATTACATGACCGTGACCGTGGATGTGATCGTATCGCCGGGCACTGCGGACGCCTGAAAACAAGCACAGCGTTTCTGCGAAAAAACAAGGACTGTCCGAACCTGCGGGCAGTCCTTTTTGCGTTCAGTTGCGGTGCTCGTAGGAGCCGCAAAGGCTCTCGTTCTCACGTTCGGACGAACAGCCCCACGCAGGGCGGACGCAGATGCTTCTGAGCGCGCAGCGTTTGCCCTGCTCGTTATAGCGGCAGCTTTCTACCTCGCAGCCGATCTGCTGATCGTTTCGTTCCATGACGGGACCTCCTTTCGTTTTCGTTAGTTTGCGCCGCGAGCGGTCGGTTCATGTGTGTTTTCAATAAAAATGCGGGTTGAAAAAGCTGCGGTTTCGTATTATACTGATATCGTACCCGAAAAGGGCAATACGCAGGAGGATAATGAAATGAAAAAAATCATCGCATTGCTGTTGGTGCTTGTGCTGACGCTTGGCTGCTTTGCGGCATGCAAGAAGGCAGATAAACCCGAAACACCCGCAACGGAAGCGACGCCCGAGCCGCCGTCCACCGAGCCGGACAAGACCGTCGTGACGATCGTCGTTGCCGGCACGTTCGGCGACCGTTCCTTCTATGATTCTTCCAAAGAGGGCGGCGAACGCCTCGCGAAGGATTTCACCGGTCTCGACGTGAAGTTTGTCGAGTGCAACAACGAGAACCACACCGTCCGTATGCAGAACGCGGCGGCGCAGTCGAACATCGTCGTATGCGTCGGCTGGGAGTTCTATGACATCGAGACCGTTGCGCCGGAGTTCCCGGACGTCAAGTTCATCTGGATCGACAACGAGACCTCCGCACCGGTTCCAAACGTGCTGAACATTGTCTACGCGCAGAACGAGGGATCGTTCCTGGCGGGCTACATTGCGGCGGCGATGAGCAAGACCGGCACGGTCGGCGCGGTCGGCGGCGAGGACAGCATCACGATCAACGACTTTATCGTGGGCTACAAGCAGGGCGCGGCATACTTCAACGAAGCGACCAAGGTCGAGATCAACTACACCAACGACTATGACGACCCGGCAAAGGGCAAGGACTGCGCAAAGGTGCTCCATGACCGCGGCGCGGACGTCATCTTCCAGATCGCATCGAAAGCCGGCGACGGCGTGTTCGAGGCGGCGCAGGAGGGGAGCTTCTACGCGATCGGCGTTGACTCCGACCAGAAGTACATCAACGACGCCGTTATCATCTGCTCGATGAAGAAGGAAGTCGGCAAGTCGATCTATGACGCGATCTCCAAGATCGTCGGCGGTGACGCGTCCCAGCTCGGCACGACCTGGGTCGCCGACATGTCGAACGGCTACGTCGGCATCGGCTACGGCGAGGAGGGCGCGACCCAGCAGATCCCGGACGAGATCAAAGCACAGGTGGAAGAGATCCGCGCAAAGATCGTCTCCGGCGAGATCAAGGTCGACACCACCAGAAACTGAGGTTTTTTGACAGGGAAGCTGCTCGTTCGGGCGGCTTCCGCTTTTTATAGCCGAATGGATCGCTTGACCTGAGAGCCTTCTCCTTGAGGAGAAGGTGCCGTCAGGCGGATGAGGTGAATGAATTGCACCTTCGGTGCATGAATTGTCCTTTGGACATGAATTGGCTCCGCCATGAATTGCGCATGCGCGCATGAAAAGGGGTGATATGATTGACGGACGAGATCCGGTTTGAACACATTTCCATGGAGTTTCCGGGCGTGCTCGCGAACGACGACATTTCGCTGTCGATCAAAAACGGCGAGGTGTTCGCCCTGGTCGGCGAAAACGGCGCGGGCAAGTCGACGCTGATGAACATCCTGTACGGCATCAACACGCCGACGGCGGGCGATCTGTATGTGCGCGGCGAGAAGATCACGAACTTTTCTCCGAAGGCGGCGATCGACCGCGGCATCGGCATGGTGCATCAGCACTTTATGCTGGTCCCGTCGTTCACGGTCGCGCAGAACATCGTGCTGGGACGCGAGCCGAAAAACGCGGGCGTGTTGTTCGACAATAAAAAGGCGGAACAGCTCACGCGCGAGCTCGTCAAAGAGTACGGGCTCGAAGTCGATCCGTCCGCGGAGGTGCGCGACATCTCCGTAGGTTTGCAGCAGCGTGTGGAGATCCTGAAAACGCTGTACCGCGGCGCGGACATCCTGATCCTGGACGAGCCGACGGCGGTGCTGACGCCGCAGGAAACGGACGAGCTCTTTGAGGTCATCCGCCGCATCGTGCGTGAAAAGGAGATGACCGTCATCATCATCACGCACAAGCTCTATGAGGTCATGGCGATCTCCGACCGCGTCGGCGTCATGCGGCAGGGCAAGCTCATCGGCGTCGAAAACACCTGCGACGTGGACGAGAAAAAGCTGGCGTCCATGATGGTCGGCAGGCCCGTGCTGTTCGACCACCTCGAAAAGACCGGAACGCCCGGCGACGTCGCGATCGAGGTCGACGATCTCTATGTTGCGGACAACCGCGGACTGCCCGCGGTGCGCGGCGTGTCGCTCAGCGTGCGGAAGGGCGAGGTGCTCGGCATCGCAGCGATCGAGGGCAACGGGCAGAGCGAGCTTTTGGAAGCGATCACCGGCATGCGGAAGATCAACCGCGGTCATATCACGGTCTGCGGGCACGACGCAACGGGCAAAACGCCCGGCGAGATCCGCGCGCTGGGGCTTTCGCATGTGCCGGAGGACCGGCTCTCCACCGGCGTCGACAAGGTCGCGTCGGTCGCGGACAACCTGCTCGTCGGCAAGCAAAAGGACAAGCGTTTCAATCTGTTCGGCTTCCATCAGCGCCGGTCGACCGTCGACCGCTACGCCGAGGAGCTTTACAAAAAATTCGACATCCGCGGCGCCGGCATCCATACCGAGGTCGGCTCGATGTCCGGCGGCAACATGCAGAAGGTCGTCGTCGCGCGCGAATTCAGCTTTGACACGCCGGTGCTGATCATTTCGCAGCCGACGCGCGGCGTGGACATCGGCGCGATGGAGTTCTTCCACACGCGCATCATCGAACAGCGCAACGCGGGCGCGGCGATCCTCCTTAGCTCTGCGGACCTTGACGAGGTCTTCCGCCTGTCCGACCGCATCATTACGCTCTATGAGGGAAAGATCACCGGCGAGTTCAAAGCGTCCGAGATCACCAAGGAGGAGATCGGTCTCTACATGACCGGGACAGGAGAGGGGGCAAAGGCATGAAGAAACGGTTTGATTTCGGCTATTTGATCGCGCTTGTGATCAGCCTCTCCGTCGCGCTGCTGATCGGCACCGTGATCCTGACGATCACCGGCTACGACACCGGCAAGGCGCTCGGCGCGCTGCTCGGAGGATCCTTCTCTTCCAATCTGTATTTCGGGAACATGCTCGAATACGCGATGGTGCTGTGCCTGTGCGGTCTCGCGTGCGACGTCGGCAGCCGCGCCGGCATCTTCAACGTCGGCGGCGAAGGACAGCTGATCCTCGGCGCGCTGTTTGCCGCGCAGATCGGCGTCTGGCTCAAGGACGCGTCCCCGTGGATCGCGATCCCGTGCGCGGTACTCGGCGCGATCGCCGTCGGCGGCTTCTACGCATTTATTCCGGGCGTATTGAAGGTCAAGCTCAAGGTCAACGAGGTCATCACCACGATCATGCTGAACTCGGTCGCGGTGTTCATCTGCGGCTATTTTTCCAAAGGTCCGTGGAAAAACCCGAGCCCGCGCGTCGTCAGCGACACGAGCCCGCTGAACCGCTCGTTCCTGTTCGGAAAGCTCATCCCGAGCTCGAACCTGTCCACCGCGATCCTCATTTCCGCTGCGCTGACGTTCCTCGTATGGTACATTCTGCAAAAGACGACCAAGGGCTATGAAATGCGTTTGACCGGCGACAATCCGCGGTTCGCGCGGTTTGCGGGGCTCAAGGCGGACCGGATCGTGATCCTCGCAATGGTGGTCTCCGGCATGATGTGCGGACTTTGCGGCATGTTCCGCGTGTACGGCGCCGCCGGCAAGTACCAGTCGTCGATCTCAAACGAATACTATTTTGAAGGGCTGATGGTCGCGATGATCGCGCAGTATCAGCCGATCCCGACGATCATCATTTCGCTGATCTTTGCAGTCCTTAAGTGGGGCGCGATTTACATGGAGGATACCGTCGGCGTACCGATCCAGATCTACTGGATCATTCAGACTGCCGTCATCTTCTGCATGGCGGGCGAAAAGGGCGTTCGCGCCGCGATTCATAATGCGAGGGAGACACGCGCAGCAAAGCGCGCGATCCTTGCGCGCAGGGAAGGAGGCGCCGCAAATGAATGAGAATACCTGGAATTTCTGGACGGTCGCATCCAGCACGCTGAACCAGATGCTGCGCAGCGCCACGCCGGTCGCGCTCGCCGCTTTGGGCGGGCTTATGACCGAGCACGCGGGCATCATGAATATCGGTATGGACGGCATGATCCTGATGGGTGCGTTCACCGCGGCGGCGGTTTCTACCGCACTTGCAAGCGCCGCGCTCGGCATCGTCGCCTCGATCATATTCGGCATCCTCGTCGGGTTGTTCTTCGCCCTGTTTACGGTAAAGCTCCGGAGCGACGAATTCATCATCGGCTGCGCGCTGAACACGTTTGCGTTGGGCATCACCGTGTATCTTTCCCGCACGCTGTTCGACTCCGCGGGCATCTCCAACGCTCCGCATCTGCACAATATCGCGATCCCGCTTATCAAGGATATTCCGTTCCTCGGCAGCGTCATCAGCGGGCACAGCCTGTTTGTGTACATGACCTGGGCGTTGGTAGCGCTGATGTGGCTGTTCGTGTACCGGACGCCGCTCGGCTTCTGGATCCGCGCGTCCGGCGAATCGCCCGAAACGCTGCGCACCGCGGGCAAGAACCCTGAACGCATGAAGTGGATCGCCTCGATCCTGTGCGGCGTATTCTGCGGGCTTGCCGGCGCGCATCTGTCGCTCGGCAACCTCAACGGGCAGTTCGGTCAGCGCATGGTCGCCGGCCGCGGCTATATCGCGTTCGCCTGCGTCATCTTCGGCGGCGCGAACCCGGTCAAGGTGTTCCTTGCCGCGCTGATGTTCGGCTTCTTCGATGCGATCGGTCTGCAGCTGCAGAGCTCCAAGCTTGTCGACGCCGACTTGACCTCGGCGATCCCGTACGTCATCACGATCATCATGATGGTCTACGTCGTCGTGAGCGGACAGCGCCGCCGCGAGCGCATCGCAAAGCAGCAGCTCAAAAAGCTCGAATTGAAATAACAAAGCCCCGAACGGGCAGCCGTGCGCGCAGCACGGCTGCTTTTTATATGAAAAAAGCTCTGTACAAGCGTCGGAATCTGCGGTATACTGACATTTATGAAACGCCTTCTGCCGCTCTTGTGTGCCATGCTCCTGCTTGCCTGCACGGTACAGCCGAATCAGACAGTCGAAACGACGGAACCGCCCGCGACGGCGGTCCCGACGGAGGAGCCTGCCGTTGGAGACGACGTGATCGTCGCGATCGAAACGGACGAGCCGAAAACGCTTCCGCCGCTGCCGACGCCTGCGCCTACGCCGGAGCCGACCCCGGAACCGACGCCGGAACCCACGCCGACCCCGAATCCGTATCGCGGAGAGAAGATCACGGCGTCCGAAACGAACGAGGCGTTCTGGTACTGTGCGCCGACCGAAGCGCTGAAAAGCTACGTCACCGGCATGAGCTATCCGGAGAATCCGAAGGACGCGCCGGTGAAGCTCGACGATCTGCGTTATGTGCACATCCTGTACGTCGATTTTGACGGCGCGGAGCACGAGGGCGAGCTGCTGGTGCATAAGAAGGTCGCAAAGGACGTGATCGAGATCTTCGAGGCGCTGTACGACGCGCGCTACCCGCTGCGCTCGGTCAGGCTTTTGGACGATTTCGGACAGCCGTTCGACGACGGGCTTTCGATGTCGGCGGACAATACCTCGGCGTACTGCTGCCGCAGGGTCACCGGCAAGAAATACTTTTCGCGGCACAGCTACGGCACGGCGATCGACGTCAATCCGGTCGAGAACCCGTATGTGAAGCCGGATGGGAGCTTTTCACCGAAGGAGAGCGAGCCGTATCTGGATCGTACGGATTTGCGCCCCGGCATGATCACGAAGGACGATCTCTGCTACAAGCTGTTCAAACAGCACGGCTGGAAGTGGGGCGGCGACTTTTCCGAGCCCGACTATCAGCATTTCTCGAAGGACGTAAAGGGGGTCACGCCATGACCGAGCAGGAGATTCTTGCGTATCTGGAGCAGGACAAGACGCTTCGCATCGACATGATCGAGGCGATCCGGCGCGGCGGCGCAAAGATCCTGTACGCTGAACCGGACGCGGTGCTGCTCACCAAGATGGATCGCTTCTGCCTCGTTGTGTCTGACACGGTCGAAGCGGGTCTCAAGGCGCTCGAAACGGTCCCGGCGGACATTCACCTGTTCGTGGCGCATAACGAAGCCTCGCGCGATGCGGTGTTTCATACGTTTCCGTTCATCAACCACGCGTCGGCGTGCTGGCAGGCGTATTATCCGGGCAGGGAGCCGATCCCGCTGCCGCAGGTGTGCGAGATCCGGCCGTTTCCGAAGGAGGAGCTGCAGCTTCTGCTGTCGGTCTACGACCCGGAGGGCGATCCCGAACGCTATCGGGAGCGCATCGAAAAGGGCGACGTGCTTGCCGCTTACCGGGACGGCGAGATCGCGGGGTTCATCGGCTTCCACGGCGACGGCTCCGGCGGCATGCTGGAGGTTTTGCCGAAGTTCAGAAGACTCGGCATCGGCTCCGCGCTGGAGATCGCGCTGCATAACCTCGCGCTCAGCCGCGGGTGGACGCCGTACGGGCAGATCTACACGACCAACGACGCGTCGCGGAAGCTGCAGGAAAGCCTCGGCATGGTCGTTTCCGACGGCGCGATCTATTGGATGTACGAGGAATCCGTCTGAAAACTGTGTTTTCAGACGGGGCTTCATTCCGCGCCTATGCATCTTTGATGCACCGGGCGGCGCGAAATGCAAGGAGTCAGACGCACCGCGCATGTCGCTGCGTCTGACGGATTGATGTGAGTAACAAAACAGTAGGGACGGGCATTGCCCATCCGATGAAGCAAAACACACAAACCATTTTGGAGGAGCATATGAAGGTAAAGAACATTTTGGGCGAACGGTTCAAGGAGCGCGCGTTTGACATCGAGAGTCAGAATCTCATGACGCGCGGCGGCTATATCAAGCAGGTCGGCAACGGCATCTACTCGCTGTTCATGCCGGCAAAGCGCATTCAGAACAAGATCGAGCAGATCCTCAGGGAGGAGATGGACGCGATCGACGGGCAGGAGGTCCTGTTCCCGGTCGTCATGCCCGCGACGCTCTGGCAGAGCTCGGGCAGATTCGACTCCATCGGCAAGGAGCTTTTGCGGTTCAAGGATCGTGGCGGCGCCGACATGGTCCTCGGCATGACGCACGAGGAGGCGGCGGTGCAGATGGCGATGAACGTGGCGGGCACGTATCAGAAGTACCCGTTCATGATCTATCAGATCCAGACCAAGTTCCGCGACGAGCCGCGCGCAAGAGGCGGATTGATCCGCGTGCGCGAGTTTACGATGAAGGACGCGTATTCGTTCCATACATCGCAGGAGGACCTCGAGGCGTACTACGATCGCGCCTACCGCGCGTATGAGCGCATCTACGCCCGCGCGGGCGTGCCCGAGGTGCTTGCGGTCAAATCCGACTCCGGTATGATGGGCGGCAAGGTCAGCCACGAGTTCATGCTTCTGACCGACATCGGCGAAGACACCATCGTGACCTGCCCCGAATGCGGCTTCCGCGCCAACATGGAAGCGTGCGACGCGATCACCGAAAACAAAGCGGACGAGACGCTCGCGCCTTTGACTGAGGTCTTCACCGGCGAAGCCGCGACGATCGCTGAGGTCGGCGAGCTTCTGCATATGCCGGATGAAAAGTCCTGCAAAGCAGTCGTCTATCAGCGCAACGCAGACGATTCCTACGTGCTGATCTTCGTGCGCGGCGATAAGGAGGTCAACGAGACCAAGCTCACGAACTTCCTGAAGTCGGAGATCCATCCGGCGGTCGATATCGAGAATGCAAACCTTTCCGCAGGCAACATCGGACCGGTCAACCTCAAGACGAACGCGACCGTGCTGTTCGACCGCTCACTGGTCGGCGCGACGAACCTCGTCTGCGGCGCAAACAAGCCCGAGTATCACTATACCGGCTTCACGCCCGCGCGCGATCTGCCCGAGGATACGCAGTACCTCGATTTAAGTAAAGCCGTCGAGGGCGGCACCTGCCCGAACTGCAAACGGCACAGCCTGAAGATCTCCCGCGGCATCGAGGTCGGCAACATCTTCCAGCTCGGCAAGCGCTACACGGAAGCCATGGGCATGACCTACGACGCGGAGAACGGCGAGCGCAAGAACCCGATCATGGGCTGCTACGGCATCGGCGTCGGCAGACTCATTGCGTCGGTTTGCGAAGCGCATCACGACGATTACGGCCCCATCTGGCCGATCACGATCGCGCCGTGGCAGGTCGAGATCTGCGCGCTGCGCATCGACAACGAGGACGTGAAGAACGCGGCGGATAAGCTCTGCGGCGAACTCGAAGCCATGGGCGTCGAGGTGCTGTACGACGACCGTCCTGTTTCCGCGGGCGTCATGTTCTCCGACGCGGACCTTTTGGGCGCACCGGTGCGCGTGGTCATTTCCCCGAAGACGCTCGGACGGAACGCGTTCGAGCTTGCCGCGCGCGACAAGTCCTTCCGCGAGGACATCGCGATCGACGGCGCCGCCGAAACGGTCGCCGCCAAGGTCAGAGAGCTGATCGCCGCAGTCAACGCCAAGGTGCCGGAACGGCTGTAAGCGCTTTCAGCGCAGTGATATTTGCCGCTATGCGGCAAGTGATATCTGCTTCGCAGGTGATATCTTTCCTGCGGGAAAGTTCATGTAGATTCTCCGAGAGATCGGAGAATCTTTTTTTTACAACTCTGTTACAACTATGTGACACTTTTGTGACGTTTCGGACGAATTTCGATGCTATTCTCATCTTGAAAAACAGAATGGGGGAACTCTGCCATGAAACGAATCTTTGTTTTGCTGTTTGCGGTCTTGCTGCTGATTGCCTGCCAGCCCACGCCGGAAACGGAGTTTGTGACGCACAAGGACACCGAGGAGATGCTTGAAAAGGCGGCGGCGACGCCGGTTTCCGACGTTGTGGGCTTCGCGGGCGGCACGGAACAGAACGGCGAACTGCCCGAAGCGCCGCACATCCGCGAACGGTATCAGATCCCGGAAACGCTTTCCGAAACCGTCACCGAAGCGGACGGGCATTTTACGGTCAACATCGACGCGCGGGTCGAGGTCCCGGACGTTGCCGATATCCCCATCATCCGCGTGGAGCACGGGACGTTTACGCAGGAAGAGATCACGCGCATCTTCAACGCGCTGACGGGCGGGCGCACGATGTACCTTAACAGCAATGTGATGACAAAATCGCAGATCGCCGACACGATCGCGTGGCTCGAAAACCAGCTGAACGACCCCGCGCTGCGCGCCGAACTCGACGAAGAGGACCTTGCATCCATCCCGGAGTCGATCGCGGAGCTGAAGGAGCTGTGGCAGACCGCACCGGACACGGTCGACGAGGACGTTTGCGACGGCACGATCGGCGTCATGCAGATCGAATACGATGGCAAAAAGGTCACGCGTTACGGCTTCGACGCGGTCTCGCGCGACGAGCAGCCCCGGCTGATCGTTCAGCTGACGATTCCGGGGCAGGATGAGATCAGCAGTCACCGGCTTGAAGATACGTATCTGTCCGTCATGAACACCCGCTCGGCTCTGTACGGCGGCGAGGGAGACGTGGACGCGCATACGCCGAAGATCGCGATCCGCGATCCCGAAAACCCCGCGGAGCTTGCGGCATATCCGTTTATCACCTACACCCCCGCGCAGGCGATGGCGGACACGGAGGCGTTCTTTGCGTCCGCGGGCTTCCCCGAAATCAGGGCGGATTCAATTATGTGCTATCCGGATACCAAAAGCGAGCAATGCGGCTACCGCGTCAGCTGCGTGCGCTCGGTCGCGGGCGTTAAAAATGCCTTTCTCGGCAGGATGATGTCGACCAGAGGGACCCCTGCCGGGGATCAGGTCTTTGCGCCGAGATGGGAGTATGAGAGCATTTCCGTCTGCATCGACGAGCAGGGCGTCTACATTCTTTCATGGCATGCGCCGCTTGGGATCAGGGAGACCGTGCTGTCTGCGTCGAATCTGCTGCCGCTTGACGAAATCATGAAGCGGTTCAAATGTCAGATCTGGATCGAGCACAAGCCGTGGCTCATTTTGGACGAATCGAAGGTGATCGAATCGGATTACCCGTCCGATATGCATATGGAGATTACGCGCATTTCGCTCGGCTTACAGCGCGTGATGGAAAAGAACCGGTTCGATACGGGGCTGCTCGTGCCGGTATGGAACTTTTACGGCACGACAATGATCACGCGTACGAACGTCAAAACGCGCGAAACGCGTGAGGAGCCGCATTATCAATATATGAATGATTCGCCGATCATCTCGATCAACGCGATCGACGGCAGCATTATCGACCTGAACAAAGGATATTGAGGTGAGAAAATGAAACGCATGATTTTGATTTTATCGGCGCTTGTATTGCTCCTTGCCTGCGTGCCCACGCCGACGGAGGACTTTGTGCCGCAAAAGGATACGGTCGCCATGCTTGAAATGGCGAAGACCACGCCTGCGCCCGAGGAGGATGTGGTCGGGCGAGTACAGACTGAAGGCGACAGGTACACCGCGCTGCCCCTGCCGTCGCTTAAAGAACGCTATCAGATCCCGGAGACGTATCGGTATCACGCCGATCTTGCGGATGGACACTTTGTCCTGAACGTCGACGCCAAGGTGCTGGTGCCGGACGTTTCGGCGATCCCGATCGTGCGCGTCGAGCGGAGCGGCTTCGATCCGGCGTTCATCCGCACCCTGTTTCAGAACCTGTGCGGCGATGCAGAGTTCTATTATCTCGACCGCACCTATACAAAGACGCAGATCGCCGAGCGCATCAAATACCTTTCGGAAAACATTTCGGACGAGCAGGCGTACAGCCGTGAGCACGGCGCGGAAAGCCTTGCCGACGTCAAGGCGGAGATCGAACGGCTGAAGGCAAGCTATGCCGACGCGCCGGATTCCGTCGAGCCGGTCCGCTGTTACGGCGAACAGCAGACGATCGCGCACAACTATATCACAAACGGCGCAGACGGACCGGTTTCCCATGAATCCACCTCCTTGGGCATCGAGGCGTATACGAAGGCGATGGACCGTTGGTTCGTTTTGCTGAACACGGACCCGGATTCTCCGCTGGGAAACAGGAAGGGTGCGTATCTGATATACGGAAAAGTCAAGAGCCGCCCGGATGAGATCGGATGCTTCCCGGTTCCCGACACGTATCAGAACGACAGCTACACGCCGCAGCAGGCGAAAGCGGACGTCGAAGCGTTCCTCAAACAAAACGGAATGGATGACTTTGCGGTCTGGTCGGTCCTGTACGCGCCGGATCAGGTCAAGGAACAGCCGGACGATCCGATGTATTGGGTGAAATGCGTGCGCACGGTCAACGGCGTGAATACGTCGTTTATCCGGGGGCAAACGTGGGACACGACTGATATCTTGGGCCCGATGTGGGAATATGAAATCCTGTCGTTCTGGATGGACCGCGACGGCATTGCCGGCATGGACTGGCATGCGCCGATACAAGTGTGCGACACGGTCGTGGAGAACGCGAATCTGCTGCCGTTCGACAAGATCATGAAGATCTATCTCAAAATGGTCAACACGAAATTTGCCGCCGCAATGAACATCACCGAGCCGGACCTGAAGTACGGCGCAACGACGCAGAATCAATACGACATCGACCGCATCGAGCTTACATTGCAGCGCATTCAGGAGCCGAACGAATGGGACAGCGCGCTGCTCGTGCCGGTGTGGAGCTTCTACGGCGTCAACACGCGCACCGAGGTCGAGGACTATATCGAGACGACCGAAAGCACCTATCCGTACGAGCCCATGCTCTCGATCAACGCGATCGACGGCACGGTGATCGACGTGCGGAAAGGATATTGAACGCCGGGGCTGCGCAAAGATGTTCGCCTTGTCGCATGAATTGACCTGACGGTCATGAATTGTTCCTGCGGAACATGAATTATCTTCGACATGAATTGCGGCAAAGCCGCATGTTTTACAACTTGGTTACAACTAATATGTTACAATACACCTGAGGAGGGGGCATATGGCACGGATTTTGGTGATTGAGGATGAATACGCGATCAACGATCTCATCGCGCTGAACCTCGGTATGGTGGGACACACGGCGGTGCAGGCGTACACCGGAAGGGAAGCGATCAAGGCAGCGCAGGAGACGCCGTTCGATCTTCTGATCGTCGATGTGATGCTGCCGGACACGGACGGCTTCAAGGTGTATGAGAAGCTCAAGGGCACGCCGGCGATCTTCGTGACCGCGCTCGGTGAAACCGCGGACAAGGTCAAGGGCTTCGAGCGCGGCGCGGACGACTATATCGTCAAGCCGTTCGAGATGACGGAGCTTCTGCTGCGCGTCGAGGCGGTGCTGCGCCGCACGCACAAGAGCGAAAGCTGCTATCGGATCGACGATCTTGTGATCGACTTTGAGGCGAAGACGGTGACGAAGGGCGGCGAGCCGGTCGATCTCACCATGCAGGAATACGCGCTCTTGGAGGTCCTTGTCAAGAACCGCAACATCGCGCTGTCGCGGCAGAAGCTGATGCGCGAGGCGTGGGACGTTTCTTTCTTAGGCGAGTCTCGTACGATCGACGTGCACATCCAGAGGATTCGCAAGAAGCTCGGACTGGACGAACGGATCAAAACGGTCTACCGGCTTGGATACCGGTTTGAGGAGATGCCGTGAAGCTCAGACAAAAAAGCTATGTATTGACGGTGGCGCTTGTGGCGGCGGTGCTGTTTGTCAGCACGTTTGTTCTCGTGCTGCAGAATCTGCGGGCGACGTTCAGCGCGATCGAATCACGCGCGATCGGCGAGGAAAAGGCGCTTGCGCTGTCGGTCGACGGGATGCTGGCGCAAACGCCGGAGCAGAACCGCGCCGCATACGTGCGCGGCTTTGCGCTGTATGACAGCAACGGCGCGACCTTTGCGCTGGGACGCGGGGAAAAGACCTGGGTCTCGATCGAGCCGGTCCCGCCCGAAGTCGAGCCCGGCAGGGTGCACCGGATCACACAGAACGGACGCACCGTGCTTGCAATGGCGGATACGCTGTCGGACGGCGTATGGCTGCGCTTCGGGCTCGACGTGACCGACGAGCTTGACCGGACGGTGCGGCAAGCGATCGGATCGGTGCTCGTTTGCACGCTTCTGACCGCCGGCATTGCGGCGGCGCTGTATTTCATGTTAGAGCGCGTCAACCAGCCGGTCGAACGGCTTGCGCACGAGCTTCGGACGCCGCTGACCGTCATTCGCGGCTACGGCGAGCTTCTGGAGCGCGCCAAGCTGACGCCGGAGCAGCAGCACACGGCGGCAAGCTATATCGTATCGGAGAGCGAACGGCTCGGCGAGATCTCGCAAAAGCTTCTGACCCTTGCGGACGCGCGCAAGAACGTGTTTCAGCCGGAGCGCGTAAAGCTCAACGACCTTGCGGCGCACCTGAAGCAAACCTATCCGACGCTCGAAACGGAGATCGGATGGGACACGATGACTGCGGACCGTGCGCTGATCCTCAGCATGCTCGGCAACCTGATCGGCAACGCCGTCAAGGCGTCCGACCCTGGCGCGCCGGTCAGAATGCGGGCGACGCCCGGCGTGATCGAGATCATCGATCACGGTTCCGGCATGACGCCGGAACAGCTCCGCTACGTCAACGACCCGTCGCATGCGAAAAATCCCTCGATCCGGAGCGGGCTCGGCGTGCCGCTGTGTCACGAGATCGCCGCGCTCCACAGCGCGACGCTGCGGTTTGCATCCAAGGAGGGCGAGGGAACGACGGCGACGGTCCGGTTCGGAGCGGATGCGGCGCCTATGGCGCAGTGATATCCGCGCTGCGCGCGGGTGATAGATGCCCTTCGGGCATGTTCAGGACGATTCTCCTTGCGGAGAATCATGGGATCATACCCCCCGTCAGTCACCTGACGGTGACAGCTTCCCCACCCTGGGGGAAGCCTCTGCGTGAGCGCAGCCAAAAGCCTTCCCCCTATGGGATTCGCGCGCATTCTTGCCCTCCCTGTGTAAGGGAGGGTGGCGAGGAACGAGCCGGGAGGGTTGTCAATGAATCGGCTTTCGTGAAGGATTGTCCAGCGGACGTGAATTGCGGCAAAACCGCGTGAACAACCCTTCCGGGTTCACTGCGTTCACCCACCTCCCCTTACACAGGGGAGGCAAGAAAAGCCGAGCAGGCTCCGACGATTTTACAACTCTCTTACAACTCTGTGATGACTCTGTTACAAGTTCCATGCTACGATGGGATCGCAGAAAGGAGGCAAATGCCATGAAAACACTCTTACACAAGCACAAGGTGCTTCTGATCACGCTTTCCGCGGTCCTGTGCCTCGGCATCTTTTCCGGACTTTTGCTCACTGGCGTGATTCGCTTCTCGAAGGAAGGAAGCACGTTTGCGACCGTCGCCGACGCGAAGACGGAAGCAAAGATGCAGACAAGCGAGACCGAAGCGGAATATGACCCGGAAAACGGATCCGTCGAGGACCTGAACAGGTCGGAACCGACGCCCTCGCCTGCGGCGCAGGGCGCAAAGCTCTCCGCGGAACAGATCAAGTGGATCACGGAGGACGTGCAGAGACGGAGAGAACGGGTGATCCCGATCCGGTCCAGCATCTGGATCGCCGACAACCGGTTCCTGTGGACCGATCAAGAGCCGAGCGCGGAACAGACTGCTGCCGCATGTAAAGAGGCGGACCGGCTGACGCAAATCCTGTTCGGACGGTCGTACGCGGAACTGACCGGATATGAACCGGACAGCGCGTATACAGCGCTTTTCACCGACGCTTCGGGCGAACGCGACGCGTTTCTGATCACGCGCGATCCCGCCGGCGTGTACATCCTGGCGCTGCGTGCATCGGATTATTCGCTGATCTGTGCAGACCTTCTGACCTATCCGGAGGGTAAGGCGGTCGACCGTGAGAAGGAGAATATTGCGCTTGCGGAACAGCTCGGATACCAAGCGAAGCCGATCCGGACACGGTCGGGGATGCAGTTTGAATATACCAGCGAGCTGGTTTATTCGTACACGACCGACACGGACACCTGTCTGACCTTTGCGTACATCGGCGACAAGCTGTGGCAGGTCGCGGTCTTCCCGAGCCAGAATGCGATGCTCGAAAGCGAGTACTTCCTTGCGGACCTGCAGAACAGCTTTTCGGAAAAGGCATATCCGCAGCATTTCGTCGAGGCGGAACCGCCGGAATTGGACGAAAGCAAAATGGCGAACGTCATGAAGATCGAAGACATGCTTTGCACGCTCTATCAGGATCTTTCCGGTGAGAAGCTCTATGCCGGAAACATTCAATGGACGTTCTACCGCGACGAAAGCGGCGTACGCGAGGACTGCTGGGAGCTTAAGGGTGACGGGTTCGCGATGATCGTATCGGCGTATTCGCGCGATCTGATCTCGTTTACCGGCACCATTCCCTGCAAGGACCTGCAGGACGTTCCGTATGAAAGATGGGGCGAGAAGGAGTACGAGGACGCAACGACGATCATTGCGCAGGATTTCATCTGCGCGCTCGGCATGTACGGCCCGGATGAAACAAACACGCACGGTAAGGGTCTGAAGGAGGTCAGCGTCAACGCGGTCGTGGACGGTATCGTCTGCACGATGGATATCGAGCTTGAGGACGGCACCTGGTACGAGTGCGAGTTCCGCAACGGCGTGCTGAAGGAGATCTGGCATTTTGCGAACGACAGGATGTTCATGGAAGGTCCCATGACCGGCTGGGTTGCGGACGCTGTGTACATCAACGAAGTGACCGGTAAGCCGTTTATTCCGGATTACCGCGACTGGGACGGCGATTTCCACGTCACGGCACGCCCCGAAAACTGAATCCTCTGCGCAAACGAGCGACCGGCAAACCCGGTCGCTCTTATTTTCTGCACCTGTTTGCACAGGAAAGCCGCGTGCATGCGATCCCAAAAGCCCTCCCCTCCGAGGGAGCGCTCAACTCTGTGCCCTCGGCGTCCCGTTTGCGAGTGAATGAATTGCGCTTACACGCATGAATAGGCTTCGCCGTGAATTGACCTGACGGTCATGAATAGGATTCGCCGTGAATTGTTCCTTCGGGACATGCAGGGCGTCCGGGAGGACGCCCCCTACACGGTCATACTTGTTCGCGACAGGGAACACGACCTTGTTTTTACAACTTCGATACAACTATCTTACATCCTTGTGACGTTTTGGACGAATTTGGGCGGTATGATGATGACAGACCGAAGGAAGGGGATGATTCTGATGAAACGACTATGGATATTGCTGCTTGCGGCGCTGCTGCTTGCCGCGTGCGTGGCGACGCCGGAGTCGGAGTTGATCGTGAATAAGAACTACGGCGTTGCGGAACAAAAGCTGAACGAGCTGTACACCGATACGGTCGGGACCGCGGACGAGCCGCAGAACGGAGCGCTTCCGCGCGATCCGCTTGCGCCGCAGGTCTTTTTGGATCGCTGGCAAAAGGAGCCGTATCGAACGGATTTTACGGCGCTGGAAACGACGGGCGCCCGAATGGAGGGCGATCGGAAGATCGTTGACACGCGAGAGGTGCACGGCACGCTGCAGCTTACGATCGACGCCGCGATCGGGCAGAAGGCGGACGGGCTGTATCCGGTGTACCGGACGCGGACGACGACGCTCGGGAAGGCGCAGACCACGGCGATCCTTCAAAACCTCTTTGCCGCGCCGACCGAGGTATACGTCTATGAAAGGACAAAGGAAGAACTGGACGCGGAGTTTCAGGCGTATCTCGATCTCGTGCAGGAAAAGCGCGAATGGGACGCAGCGGGAAGACCGGATCGCGACGATTGGGACGAGTATGTGCCGACCGAGGAGGAGGTCGCGGAGCGTTCGCAGCAGTATATGGCGGAGATCGCCGCGGCGCCGGACAGGCTCGAAACGCGGACGGTTTCGGATTATGCCGATGTGCCGTACGACGTCTGGAGCGTCTATACGCTTTCGGACGGGCACGCGCTCTCCGTGCATGCCTCCGAAACGGGTGTGAGCGCCGTCGTCGACAGAGGGATCGTCTATCCGTCGTACGAGTATGAATGGGACAAGAAACACAAGGAGGGCGATTATCGGCACTGGAAGGACGTCGAAATGCCGCGCGAGGATGCGGATCGTTTGCTCGAAGCCGCGCTCTCCCGCACGGGGCTTGTTGGCTTTTCCGTGACCTGGGCGTATCCTGCAAACCTGATGGGCGAGAAGAACGGAAAGACCAAAGCGCTTGCGACCGGCTGGTCCTATAAGCTGCACCGGGATTACGGCGGCTATCCCGTGCCGGACGTCAACTGGCAGCTCGACCGGAGCCTGAACTACGAAAACGACCGGGCGGAAACGTACGCCGCGCCGATCATGACCGAAATGCTCGACGTCATGGTGGGACCGAACGGTGTGCTGAGCTTCACCTGGTACAACCCGCGCGAGATCGTCGATCTGGTCAACGAGAACGTGGAGCTTCTGCCGTTCGATACGATCGCGTCGCGTGCGGAGACCGCGATCACGACGCTGACGAACCCGCTGCATCTGCGGCGGCATTCGCTCGAATGGTACGACACGCAGGGCTGTATTCCGGTCACGGTCCACCGGGTGATCCTCTCGACCTATACGATCCGCGAGCGCAACGCGGACACGTTCTTTGAAATGCCGTGCTGGCTCGTCTTTTTCGGAGAGGACGACACGGACCGGCACAACATGGACATGGGCTACGACTGTCTGATCCTCAACGCCGTGGACGGCTCGATCGTGCATCCCGACGCGGGATATTGAGCGCCTGCGGCGCATTGATGTTTGCCGCTTTGCGGCAAGTGATACCTGCTTCGCAGGTGAAATGTTCCCTTCGGGAACGCTCAGGAAGATTGCGCGCTGCACATCAACGCGCTCGACGGCAGTATCATGTAATAAAAACGGCAAACGAAAAGGGTGCTGAGACGTCCTCAGCACCCTTGCTGTTTTTGGCTTTATTCGTGACGCAGCGCTTCGATCGGGTCGAGGCGCGCCGCGCGGTAGGCAGGGATCGCGCCGAAGAACATGCCGATCACGAACGAGAATACGACCGTTGCGGCGACGATGACCCAGCTGATGAAGATCGGCACGCCGGACATCTTGGAAATGCCGTAGGCGAGTATGATGCCGACGATCACACCGAGGATGCCGCCGAGGCAGGTCAACACGCCCGCTTCGATCAGAAACTGCGCCGAGATGCGCCGTCTGCGCGCGCCGAGCGCTTTTTTGAGTCCGATCTCCGGCGTGCGCTCGGTGACCGACACCAGCATGATGTTCATGACGCCGATGCCGCCGACGATCAGCGAGATGCCCGCAACGAGGATGAGCTGCCGGTTTGTGGCGCTCGAAAGCTCCTGAAGGTTCTTTGCCTGCTCCAGAAGGTCCTCGCTCTTATAGCGGACCTCCGGATTCTCCTGCCGGATGGTGCCGTTCAGAATCTCCTCGGCTTTTCTGCCCGCAACCGTCATGGAATCGGTATCGACCGCGCGGATCACGAGCGAGCGCGGTTCGTCGTAGCGGAACAGCACGGGCCACGTCGAGAACGGGATCAGCACCTTGCCGCCGGACGACTGGTTATAGGTGAAATACTCGTCGAGCGTGCTCACCTTCGGGCGGAAGTCCGAGGCGCGCGTGAATTCGCCGATCACGATGTACGGCTCGCCGCAGATGTCGATCGTTTTGCCGATCGGATTCGCGCCGGAAAACAGCGCCGCGGAGACCGTTTCGTCGATCATGGCGACCTTGCGGAAATGCGTGCAGTCGCTGTCCGTGATGCTGCGTCCCGAGCGGACGGTGTAGCCGTACACGGACGGATAGGACCGGTCGATGCCGTAGACCGTGCCGGCGGAAAGCGCGTTGCCGCCGCTCCGGATCTGTCCGTAGGCGTCACGCTGCGCATAGTACGCGGCGCTCGCGACCTCCGGGATCGCGCGGATCTCCTCGAGCGTGCTGTCGGTCAGCGCCGTGATATAGTCCGGCGCGGTCGCCCATGCGGTCTCGAACGGGTAATCGCCCTGATACAGACGCACGGTCACGACGTTCGAGCCCGAGCCGACCAGGTTTTCCTTGATCTGTTCGTTCGTGCCCATGATCGTGGACGAGATCGCAATGATGCTTGCGATGCCGATGATGATGCCGAGCATCGTCAGGGCGCTGCGGAGCTTGTGGGAACGGATGCCGTCAAAGGCTTCGCGGAAATTTTCCAACATCGGCGACACCCCCTTACCAGCCGCCGTAGAACAGACTGTTCTTCGCGTCCTCGACCGGACTGCCTTCCTTGCAGTTCTTGTCGTACGGGAACGCGATGCGGTCCTCCGACGTGATCGGCGTGTCGATCAGCTCGACGTATTCGTTCATATGTCTGCCCGTCTTCACGACGCGCTTCTCCAGCAGACCTTCTTCGTTCGCGACATAGATGCAGGTCTCGCCGTCGGCGTCCTTCAGGAACGCCTCGTGCAGGAAGACGGTGCCCTGCTCATAGAGCGAGGACAGGTTCGAGAATTCGATGTATTCGCCGACGCCGGGCGTGGCGCCGCCGGTGATGTCGAGCACCAGCAGGTAACCGGACGAGTTCGGATTGCCGCTGCCCGAATAGCTCGTGCTGATCGGCATCGTGCCGACCTTCGAGACCGTCGCGGTCACATTGTCCTGCATCTGGTAGGAGAAGCCGGTGAGCTCGGTCCCGACGGGGTAGTTAAAGAGGTCGTCTTCGCCGACGATCACGCTGATGTGCAGTCCCGTTCCGCCGCGGATCTCGATGAGCACGCCGCCGTTCTGCACGTCGTCGGGGGACATGACGGTCATCACGGTGCCGTTGACCTCGGAGAACAGAATGCCGTCCAGACCGCTGCGCTCCGCCTTTGCGATATCGAGCACGAGCTGACGATAGCGAAGCTCGTCGTCACGGATCCGCTCCGTAAGCTCGTTGAGCTGCATATTGGGGCTCGGCGTCGGAGTCCTGCGGTACGGCGTCGCGGTCGGCTTCTTTGTAGGCGTCGCGGTCGGCTTCTTTGTAGGCGTCGCGGTCGGCTTCTTCGTTGGCGTCGCGGTCGGCGTCGCGGTCGGGGTCGCCGTCGGCTCATTCGTAAGCGTCGCGGTCGGCGTTTTTGTAGGCGCCGCGGCCGGCGTTGTTGTCGGCGTCGCGGTCGGTTTTGTCGTCGGCGTCGCAGTAGGCGTTGCCGTCGGGGTCGCCGTTGCGGTCGCGGTCGGCGTGGGCGTCGGGGTGTCGGTCGGGTCCGGGGTATCCGTCGGGTCCGGGGTATCGGTCGGGTCCGGGGTATCCGTGGGGTCCGGGGTGTCCGTAGGCGTGGGCGTCGGGGTCGCAGTCGGCGTCGCGGTCGGGGTCGCCGTCGGCGTCGCCGTGGGCGTAGGCGTCGGGGTGTCCGTCGGTTCGGGCTGCAGTACGGTCGTGGTAAAGGAGTACGCGCCTTCCGGCGTGAACAGCAGATCGACCGTAAAGCGCACCGCCTCGAGCTTCACATAAACGTCCTGCTCCTGTTCGGCGGCGGCTTCACACTGCGCGCACAAAAATGCGTACGGAACGACCGCTTCGGACGCGTACGCGTAGACGAGCGGATCGGCTTCCGTGCCGGTGCCCGCCTTCGGGGTTTTCAGGTCCGCGGTTCCGGTATCGTTCCCGACCGTGACCGAGAAGGAAAGCGTTCCTTCCGGCTGAGCGGAGAACAGGATCTCCGCTTCGGGCTGGACGATCTTTGCAAACACGGCGGTCTCCCGCTCTGCGGATTGTTGCAGCAGCCACTGCATGAACGCGAAGCTGACGCGGTCCTCCGCGCCGAGCGTATACACGTAGGGATCGTTCTCGGCGCCGGTGCCGGGGACCGGCTGATCGGGATCCGGCAGGTCTGGCAGGGGCGAAGGATCGACGGGATCGAGCCGGATGATGCGTCCGCGGCGCGGCGCCGTCGAGCTTGTCGGCGCGGGCGTCGGGGTCAGGAGCGGCTTCGGATAATCTTTTTTTGCAAGCTTCTTGTACTCGGCATATTCGGAGCGGAGCTCGTTTTCGAGCTTCAGAAGCTCGATCTGGCTTTGCTCGAAGGAGAGCTGCGCGCGCGTCGCGTCGTAGCGCAGCAGCGGATCGCCGATGGAAACGACGTCGCCGGGGCTTACGAGGATCTCGAGCACCGTGCGGTCGGCGGTCTTTGTCACGACCTGCGAGGCGTCCGAGGTCACGATGCCGTACAGGTAGGTCTGATTCGGCATGTACGACATCATCCACTGCATGGCGGGGTAGACCTCGCAGGGGGTCGGCTTGCGGAACAGCAGATAGGTGGAGACGCCGCCGATCACGAGACCGACGCACAGCACGCAGATGAGAATGATCCTGAGCGTCCGTTTCACTCCGCGTCACCTCCCGTCAGAACGCCGTCGTAGATATGCAGCATGCGGGAAGCGCGTTCCGCCACCGCGTGCTCGTGTGTGATCATGATGATCGACATGCCGCGTTCGTGCAGCCCATCGAAGATGTCCATGATCTGCTGACCGGATCTGGAATCCAGCGCGCCGGTCGGCTCGTCGGCAAGCAGCAGCTTCGGTCGCGTGCAGATCGCCCGCGCGATCGCAACGCGCTGACACTGGCCGCCGGAAAGCTGCGTGGGGTAAAAATCCATACGGTCCTTGAGACCGACCTCGCAAAGCGCCTGCTCGGCGCGTTCGCGCCGTTCCCGCTTCGGCACGTTTCCGTACATCAGCGGCAGCGCGACGTTTTCCCACGCGCGGCGGCGCTGCAGAAGGTGGAACGACTGGAACACGAATCCGATCTTTTCGTTGCGGATGCGCGCCATCTTCACGTCGGACGCGCGGCTGTTGTCGACGTCCTCAAAGTAATACGTTCCCGACGTGGGCGTGTCGAGATAGCCGAGGATGTTCATCAGCGTCGATTTGCCCGAGCCGGAGGGTCCCATGACCGCGTAGTACGCGCCTTCCTCCATGGTAAAGTTGACGTCGTGCAGCACCGGAACGGGATGTTCCGGCGTGCCGTACGTTTTTTCGATGTGTTCGAGACGGATCAGCATATCAGCCTCCGAAGCCGTCGCCGGCAGAGTCGTCCGGATTCCAATCTTCGTCCATATCATTCCAATCGATGATCAATCCGTCGTCCGAATCTTCCCAACCGCCTTCCATGCCGCCCTGAAGCGCGGGTTCGCCGCCGTCCTGAAACGCGGGTCCGCCGCCGTTTTCGGCAGGATCGTTATAGACCGTCTCGTCCGCGAGCATGCCGGCGCGGATCGTTTCGTCCGGGAACGCGATGCGGTCGCGAAGCGTCAGACCCTTGACGATCTTGAAGCTCTCGGTCTCCTCGAAATAGGCGTCGACGATGACGCTGCGCTTTTCGATGCGTCCGTTTTCGTCCGCCGCCCATGCGTAATAGTTTCCGCCTTCCTCGAACAGGAAGGATGCGGGCAGCATCAGTCCGTTGACCGTACTCGTATCCGTATTGAGGTCGATCAAAACGTGCTGACCCATCAGCAGACCCTCCACGGTATCCGGCTCCACGTAGAACGCGTACTTGCTGGCGCGTTCGCCGCCGTCGTAATAGTAGCCGGACTGATCGTTTTCCGGCGCGTCCGTATTGATGCGGTAGATCGTGCCGTGATAGACGGTGTCGTCCACGCGCGAGCGAATCAGCACCGGCATGCCGACGTAGAGCGTATGGATCGTCTGCTCGTTCACGGTGCCCTTGACGCAGTACGCCGTGCCCGCGATGATCGTGATATAGGCGCTGCTGCCGCCGCTGCCGTAGCCGAACGGATCGTATGTGCCGGAATCGTCGCGCACGGAGCGCACCGTTCCGGTGACGGGGGAACTGACCTCGCTCGCGTCGATCAGCTTCTGCATCTCGCTCGCCCTGCGCTGCTTGTCGCTGAGGTCGTATTCCGCCTTTTTGATATCCAGCTCGATCGTCTGAATCTCGAGCTCGATCTGATAGCGTTCGCTGTCGGTTTCCTTCAGCTTCGAAAGCTGTTTTTTGAGCGTGTCGAGCCGGTCGCGATAGGTGCGCAGATTGTTCTGCACGCCGGTGATGTCGATCTGGATCTGGGCGTACTGCAGCTTGAGGTCCTCCACGTCGTAGCAGAACAGCGGATCGCCTGCGTTGACGTGACTGCCGGCGACGACATAGCATTCCTTGACGGGCATGCTGCCGGAGGGGTTGATCTCGACGACGTCCTTCGCCTCCACAATGCCGTTGTACTGCGCAAGCAGTCCGACGTATCCCGTGCCGGTGATCGACGCGACGGACTGCACGTAGACCGTGCTTTTGTCGCCGCCTGAAAGACGCTGGTAGACGAAGTATGCGCCGCCGCCGAGCAGAGCGATCGCCGAGAAGATCACAAGGATCCGTACCCAGCCTCTGCGTATTTTCTTCATAAAGCACCTCGCTTTGAAAACTCTTTCTTAATAATACCACATAATGAACGGTTTTGTCGCACTTTTTTTCATTTTCAAACGTAAATTTTTCCGTGAAACGAAAAAGTCCCGACCGAAGGATCGGGACGAAGCTTTTTGACATGCCATCATGCAAGCTTTAGCACCTTACTGAGGCAGGTTGCTGTGCGGTCACGGAGCTTGTCTCTCGCGCACTCTCGATGGCAATGCGAGTATAGCACCTTGCATAAAAAAATGCAAATTTTATATGAATTTTTTTCGTGGATTTTACATGAATCACACGTAAAATCATGCAAAAACGCCGCATACAGGAGTATACAGCGTTTGCAGAAATATACAGGAACAGGTCGATTATTCAGGCGTACCGGCGGGTTCGTCCGCGACGGGCTCGAAGCGGTATTCCTGCATAGCGTCGGGATATTTCTCCCGGTCGACCGGGGACAAAAACATCGCCTTCGGGCGGATCCAGAGCGACCGGTCGCCGTAGAGCTTGCGGTAGACGACATATTCCTCGAGCGTTTCGGAATGCTTCGCGACGTCCTCGACCCGGTACAGACCGCCCTTGAAGTGACGGTAGACGCAGCCGATCAGAAGCTCGCGCGGTTCGGACGGCGTTTCCGTAGCGCCGTTGAAATAGACGTCGTAGAGCTCCTTAGCAAACTCCAGCCGGTCGTAGGGCACGTAGAGCCGCGTCAGCCCGACGTTGACGCCGAGGTTCACGGTGATCCCCGCGCCGAGCACGGACCGTTCCGTGCAGGGGATGTCGTTGTCGGCATACAGCTCCTTCAGCATTTCCGCCTGCATATAGTGCACCTCCGCGACGAGACAGAAATCGCCCGGCTCGACGGGGCGGAGCTTCCGGTTTCTGCAGGTGCGGCAGGAAGGTCCGTCGACAAGCTTCATGCAGTTTTCACAGTACAGCGCCATAGAGCGTCTCCTTTCTATGGATCAGAAGATTTTTTTCAGCGTGCCCAGAAGCCCGCGGAACAGCGAGTTGCCGACCTGCCGTCCGATCGAGCTTGCGGCGGAGGATGCAACCTTGCCGAGCGCGGACGAGGTCTTCTTTTTCTTCTTCGCCTTTTCCCGCAGCGCTTCCTTTTCCGCCTGCGCCTTTGCCTTCGCTTCTTCCTTTTCGGCCTTTTCCTTTGCCTTGGCTTCTTCCTTCTCCTGCCGTTCGCGCTCCTTCTGCTCGGCTTCGGCGCGTTCCGCCTCCGCCTTTTGTTCGGCCTCCTCCTGCGCTTTTCCGGTCAGGATCTCGTATGCGGATTCGTTGTCGACGGCGTCGTCGTATTTGCCGTAAAGCTCGTCTGCCATGATCTCGCTCTTTCTGCGCTCGTCGTCGATCATACCCATCATCGACTGCGGGGGCAGGATCGTGCAGCGTTCGACGATCGACGGACGTCCCTTCTCGTCGAGAAAGCTCACCAGCGCTTCGCCGGTGCCGAGCTCGGAGAGCACCTCCTCGGTGTTGAACTTCGGGTTCACGCGGAACGTCGCCGCGGCGGTCTTGATCGCCTTCTGCTCGGCGGGGGTGTAGGCGCGGAGCGCGTGCTGCACGCGGTTGGATAGCTGCGCGAGCACCGGATCCGGCAGATCGCTCGGCTGCTGCGAAATGAAATACACGCCGACGCCCTTCGAACGGATCAGCTTCACGACCTGTTCGACCTTGCCCTTCAGCGCCTTTTTCGCGTCGGAGAACAAGAGATGCGCCTCGTCGAAGAAGAACACGAGCTTCGGCTTTTCGGGATCGCCGACCTCCGGCAGCTCCTCAAAAAGCTCCGCCAGAAGCCACAGCATGAAGGTCGAATACAGGAGCGGGCTCTGATAGAGCTTCGCGCAGTGGAACACGTTGATGTAGCCTCTGCCGTCCGCGTCGGTCTGCATCCAGTCGCGGAGGTCGATCGCGGGTTCGCCGAAGAACAGGTTTCCGCCCGCGTCCTCGAGCTGCAAAAGCGCGCGCTGGATCGCGCCCGCGGACTGCTTTGAAATATTGCCGTACTGATGCAGAAGCTCCGTCGCATGCTCGGTGACGTACGCGATCATCGCGCGGAGGTCTTTGAGGTCAATGAGCAGCCATCCGTTGTCGTCCGCGACGCGGAACGCGATGGAGAGCACGCCGGCCTGCACGTCGGTGAGGTTCAGAAGCCGCGCGAGAAGCTCCGCGCCCATCTCGGAAACGGTCGTGCGCACGGGATGTCCGCCCTCGCCGTACACGTCCCAGAAGCGCACGGGATAGCGCCGCATGGCAAAGCTTTCGGGATCGATCCCGATCCCCGTAAGCCGGGACGCGATCTTGTCGTTCATTTCGCCGGGCTTGCAGCAGCCGGAAAGATCCCCCTTGACGTCTGCCAGAAACACCGGCACGCCGAGGTCGGAAAACGATTCCGCCATGACCTTCAGGGTGATGGTCTTGCCCGTGCCGGTCGCGCCGGCGATCATGCCGTGGCGGTTCGCCATCTCGGGACGGATAAAGGCTTCGGTCTCGCCCTTGCCGACGAGGATTCGGTTGTCGATCAGCATAGTATGCCTCCGCAAAACTCGATATTTTCAATAATATCATATCACACTCTTTCCGAAATGTCCACGAAAACCGCAGGCGCTTTCGGAATGTGTCAGAGGCTGCCCAAAACCTTTGAGCAGCCTCTGTCGATCCAAGGATATATCGTTCAGTGCAGGACGCGGTCGAGCTTGCTGCGCTCCGCTACGGCGAACAGCTCGGCGTCGGCGACGAGCGCCTCGTCCGGGTTCACCGTCGCGCTTGCCTTGCCGCCCTCGCGGATCGCAATGACGTTGAGCCCGAAGCGGTCGCGGAGCCGAAGCTCGCGCAGCGTCTTGCCGATCCAGTCCTTTTTCGGCTTCATGCTGAACACGCAAAGCTCGGAGCCGAGGTCGAAGAACTCCAGGAAGTCGGAGGACAGCAGCCGCCTTGCGGTCAGCTCGGCGCTCTCCTTTTCGGGATAGATGATCTCGTCCGCGCCGACGCGCCGCAGGATCTCGCCCATGCGCAGGGAGGCGGCTTTCGCGATCACGTGCGGCACGCCGAGCTCCTTTGCCACCATGACGCACATGATGCTCGAATCCAGACTGCTGCCCATCGAAACGACGACCGTATCCACGCCGGCAAGTCCGAGATTGCGGATGACATCGGGATCGTTGAGATCCGCCTTCAGCGCGCAGCTGACGCTGTTGGCGTATCTGCGCACGGTCTCCTCGTCGCCGTCGGCGACCAGAACGTCTGCGCCGCCTTTGGAAAGCTCCGAGGTCAGAAACTGTCCGAACCGTCCAAGACCCAGGACTGCGATGGATTTTTTCATAGTTGCCTCCTTATTATCCGACAAAATAGCGTCCCTGCGCGTAGCGGATGTTCTTGCCGCCGGACAGGTCCGTATGGAAGAACAGCGCCAGAGAGATCGGGCCGATCCTTCCGAGATACATGCAGAGAATGATCAGGATCCGTCCGAAGACGGACAGCTGCGGCGTGATCCCGCGGGACAGTCCGACCGTGCCCGTCGCGCTGAAGACCTCAAAGACCGCGTCCGTAAGCGGCACACCGTCCGCCGCGGACAGCAGAACGGAGGAGAGCAGCGACAGCAGCAGGCTGAAGGACAGGATCGCCGCGGCTTTTTTCACCAGGCTCTGCTCGATGCGGCGGCGGAACACGACGGTGTCCGCGTGCCCGCGCACGTACGACAGCGCGCTCAGCAGCAGAACGGCAAGCGTGACGGTCTTGACGCCGCCGGCGGTACCCATCGGCGAACCGCCGATGAACATCATCACGGTGCCGAACAGCACCGAGCCGTCGGACAATCCGCTCTGCGGGATCGCGGCGAAGCCTGCGGTGCGGTAGGTCACCGACTGAAACACCGCGTTCAGGATCCGTTCGCCCCAGGGCAACGCGCCGAGCGTCAGCGGATTGCGCATTTCGAGAAGCAGCGTCGCGCCCGCGCCGAACACGATCAGAAACGCGGTCGCGGAGAGGACGAGCTTCGTATGCTCGCTGAGATGCCGGAAAAACCAGCGCACGCCGAAGCGGCGCCGGACCGACTCCCGCGCGGTCGAAAACGTATCGAACCAGACGATATAGCCGAGACCGCCGAAGATGATCAGCGCCATCGTCACGAGCAGCACGTAGGGGCTGTCATGGAACGGCTGAAAGCTGTCCGGACCGATCAGGTCGAGACCGGCGTTGCAGAACGCCGAAATCGCGTGGAACACCGCGTACCAGATCCCGCGGGCAAAGCCGAACCGCGGCACGAACGCGATCGCGTACAACACGGCGCCGATCCCTTCGACCGTGAGGACGCCGAGGACCACCCTGCGCAGAAACGGAAGCACGCCGTGCAGCGAATCGAGATCGAAGGAGTCGCGCAGCATCGCGCGGCCGCGGATCGAAAACGATTTGTGCAGCAGCATGATCAGGGAAGCGGAAACGGCAAGGATCCCGAGTCCGCCGATCTGGATCAGCATAAGGATCACCGCTTTGCCGAACAGCGACCAGTAGGAGAAGGTGTCGACGACGACGAGCCCGGTCACGCATACCGAGGTTGTGGAGGTGAACAGCGCGGTCAGAAACGGCGCGCGCTGTCCGCTTGCCGTTGCGAACGGAAGCGACAAAAGTCCCGTGCCGAGCGCGATCATCAGCAGAAAGCCGATCGGGATGATCTGCGCGGCGGACAGCTCTTTCCGTTTCATCGCAAACGTCCTTTCCGTCCGCGTACAGCGGACCGTATATCATATCTATTTTATTATAGCGGAACCGCGCCGGTTTTGCAAGCCTGGCGGACGGCGGACAAAAAGATGCCGGAAATTGTCGCTTCGGACTTGAACGGCGCGAAAAAAAGAGGTATGATATACTGTACGATTATAGGACGAAGGAGGATCGGCGCATGCCTGCGGTCGGCTGGTACAACGGAACGCTCGGCGATCTCGATCAGATGAAGGTGCCGATGAACGACCGCGCCGTGTATTTCGGCGACGGCTGTTACGAAGCGTGCCTTGCGGTCGGAACGCGCGCGTTTGCGGCGGAGGCGCATCTTTTGCGATTCTGCCGGAGCCTCCGCGCGCTTCGGATCCCGTTTCACATGGACCGGAACGCGCTTGCGGGCGTGCTGTCCGAATGCCTCGCCGCGGCGGACGAGCCGTGCGCGGTGCTTTACTGGCAGGTTTCCCGCGGGACGGCGCGGCGCGCGCACGCGTTCCCGGAGGGCGATCCGGAACCGAACCTTCTGGTGACCGTCACGCCGAAAACGCTCCTGCCGCGGGACCGGACGCTGCGGCTGATCACGGCGGAGGACCTTCGCTACGGGATGTGCGACGTCAAGACGCTGAACCTGATCCCGAACATCCTCGCAAACCAGCGCGCAAAGGAAGCGGGCGCGGACGAGGCGGTCTTTCTCCGCGACGGACTTGTCACCGAAGGCACGCATACGAACGTCCATATCCTGAAGGACGGAACGCTTTTCACGCATCCGGACGACCGGTTCATCCTTTCGGGCGTCACGCGCGCGATCCTGCTGGACGTTTGCCGGGCGAACGGAGTTCCGGTCGTGCAGCGGGCGTTTTCAAAGGAAGAACTGACGGCGGCGGACGAGGTGCTGATCACCTCCAGCACGCTCGGCGTTCGCCGGGCGGAATCGGTCGACGGCATGCCCGCCGGCGGAAAAGCGGAGCGCCTGTTCCGGGTGCTCGAGGAAGGATACCAACATATTTTCAGCATGGAGACAGGCGCATGAAACGAAGCAAAAGGGCAGAGAAGCCGCAGGGCGAAGACCGCGTGCGCAGGGCGTCCCCGTGGGCGGCGCTTTTGCCGGTCCTCGCGCTTGCGGTCTCCGTTTCGTTCGTGCTGCTGTGCATGTATTACGGCGCCGTGCGCAGAACGCTTACGATCGAGCTCGGCGAGGAAACGCCGGAGGCGTCGGCGTTTCTGCGCCGTGAAACCGGCGAGGCGGAATACGGGTCCGAACCGGAGGCGTTCTACCGGAAGGCGGGCGTCTACCGCCTGACGGTCCGGGCGGACGGCCGCGCCGTGCCGGTGATCCTGCGCGTTCGCGATACGCAGCCGCCGACCGCGGACGGACCCGAACAGACCGTTCCCGCGGGGCAGACGCTGACCCCGGACAAGCTGATCAGGAATCTTCGCGACAAAAGCCGCATCAAGGTGACATACGAAACCGCGCCGGACTTTATGACCGTCGGCGATTACGAGGCGGTCGTGCTTCTGGAGGACGAAAGCCGCAACAGGACGCGCGTTCCGGTCACGGTCCACGTGCGGATCGCGCGGGACGAGATCACGGCGGAGGCGGGCGATCCGGCTCCGGCGGCGGACGCGATCCTGACCGCGGCGTATGAAGACGCCCAGATCGATCCGATCACGGAGGAAATGATGCGCGAGCCGGGCGAGTATACGATTCGCGTCAAGGCGGACGGCATGGAGTCCGAAACGCGCCTGATCGTGCGGGACACGGTCCCGCCTGCCGCGGACAGCGTTACCTGCATTGCGCAGCCGGGGGAGACGATCCTGCCGGAGATGTTGATCGGCAGCGTCACGGACGAGACGGCGGTCACGCTGTCGTTTCTTGAACCGCCCGATCCGGACAGCCTCGACCCGCAGACGATCGGCGTAGTGATCACCGACCGCGGCGGCAATACCGCAACGGTGTATGCAACGCTGCTGTTTTCAAATATCGTTCCGACGGTGATCGAAGCGCGCGAGATGGGGCTTTCGGTCTCGGAGCTTTTGGAGGACGGGACCTATACGGAAGCGTCGCTCAGCATGCAGTTCATTCCCGTTGATCTCGGGCTGCACGTGCTTGCGGTCACGGTCGACGGCGCGCAGAATCTCGCGCTGGTCGACGTGCAGGATACCACGCCGCCTTCGATCGAGATCGTGCGGTCGCAATGGTATCTGGATACGCCGATCCCCGTGGATCAGCTTGCGCGGGCGAAGGACGTGACGGAGGTCACGCTGTCCTACCGGACGGAACCGGACTGGTCGAAGGAATCGCAGCCGGTCACGTTCGTCGCGGTCGATACGAGCGGAAACTGCAGGGAGGAAACGATCACCCTGACGCTGATACACGATACCGAACCGCCGGAGCTGTTTGGCGTGCGCGACCGCTACTGTTATGTGAACGAAAGCGTGTCGTATCTTGCGGAAGCCTTTGCGTGGGATGACTGCGACGGCGACGTCGAGGTCACGGTCGACGCATCCGGGGTGGATCTTTCGCGGATCGGCAACTACCGCGTCACCTATTACGCCAAGGATCGCTGCGGCAATACGGCAAAGAAAAACGCCGTGCTGCACGTCGTCACGTCCATGGTCGAGGAGGACCGCGCGCAGAAGGTGGCGGAGGAGGTCATTGCGCAGATCCTGACGGACAACATGACGCTTGCCGAGCAGATCGAGGCGATCTACGACTACGTGTTCACGAACGTACATTACGTTTCGACCTCGAACAAGCAGGATTGGCGGCTCGAGGCGGTGCGCGGACTTACATCCGGCAGGGGCGACTGCTTCACGTCGTACGCGGCGGCGCGGCTGCTGCTCGAACAGACGGACGCCGAGATCCGCAGCGTCCAGCGCAGCGGCGCGAACACGCATCACTACTGGCTGCTTGTCAACGTCGGTACCGGCTGGTACCATTTCGACGCGTGCAACGCATGGACGGGTGTGAACCGCTGCTTTATGTGGACGGACGCGCAGACTCAGCGGCACAGCAGGTCGTACTGGCGCTATGACAAATCGCTGTATCCGGCGGTTGCGACCGAGCCGTACAACGGAGGAAAATGAGATGAAAACGGTTTTGGAATATCTGTCCGCGCGGCAGAGCGCCGGGCCCGACCGCCCGATGTTTTCGGACGAACGGGAAACGCTGACGGCAGAAGACGTCGCGTTGCGGTCCGACCGCATCGGCTCCGCACTGATTATGCGCGGCGCCTCGCGTGAGCCGGTGCTCGTGTGGATGCGGCGCGGCGGGGCGATGATCGCGGCGTTTTTCGGCGTGTGGAAGGCGAACTGCTTCTATGTGCCGGTCGACACGGAGATGGGCGAAAGCCGCATCCGTTCGATCGTCGAGCGGGTCAAACCGCGCTTTGCCATCGTCGACGAAAGCGCGGACGCGCTGCTTTCGGCATGCGGATATACGGGCGAAGCGCTCGACGCTTCGACGCTCCTTTCCGAACCGGCCGATCCCGATGCGCTCGAGACGGCGGGAAAACAAACGCTCGATTCCGACCCCGCGTATCTGGTGTTCACAAGCGGCAGCACCGGCGCGCCGAAGGGCGTCGTCGGCGTGCACCGCGCGCTCATTGACTACGCGGAGCAGATCACGAAAACGCTTCGCGCGACCGATTCCGATGTGTTCGGCATGCAGGCGCCGCTCTATGTGGACGCGTGCATGAAGGAGATTTTATCGGCGCTGAAATGCGGCTCGTCCGTTGTGCTTGTGCCGAAAAAGCTGTTCATGACGCCCGTGCCGCTCGTGGAATTTCTGAACGCGCACCGCGTCACGGCGCTTTGCTGGGTCGTGCCCGCGCTGACGCTGATCTCCGCGCTGCATACGTTCGACGCGGTCGTACCGCAGTATCTTAAGACCGTCGCGTTCGGCAGCGAGGTCATGCCTCCGAAGCAGCTTTCCGTCTGGCGCGCGCATGTCAAGGCGCGGTATCTGAACCTGTACGGACCGACCGAATGCACCGGCATGTCGTGCTTCTATGAGGTCGACCGCGACTTTGCGGACGACGAACGCATCCCGATCGGACGCGCGTTCGACAACACGGAGATCTTTCTGATTGACGAGAACGGACGGCGGTCGGACGAGGGCGAGATCTTCATCCGCGGGACATGCGTGTGCCACGGCTACTACCGTGATCCGGAGCGCACGGCAAAGGCGTTCGTACAGAATCCGCTGAATCCCGATTACCCCGAAACGGTCTACCGGACCGGCGATCTCGGGCGGATCAACGACCGCGGCGAGCTCGAGTTTCTCGGCAGGCGGGACGATCAGATCAAGCATATGGGACACCGCATCGAGCTCGGCGAGCTGGAGGCGGCGGCAAAGGCGGTCGCGGGCGTCGACGCCGCGTGCGCGGTGTTCGACCGCGAACGAAGCGTGCTCGGACTCGTCTATACCGGCGCGATCGAAAAGGCGGCGCTGCTTTCCGCGCTGCGGGAGAAGCTGCCCGAATACCTGCTGCCGAAGCGCACCGCGCAGACGGAGCGCCTGCCGCTCACCGAAAACGGCAAGACGGACCGCAAAGCGGCGGCATTGCTTTTATACCGATAGGAGGACCGATGGAAAAACTGCTGGATATTTTGCGGGAGCTGCATCCCGAAACGGATTTTGAGACCGAAACGCGTCTGGTCGACGGCGGGATCCTCGCCTCGTTCGACGTCGTCATGCTGATCACGCGGATCGAGGAGGAATTCGGCGTCGTGATCCCGGCAAAGGAGATCGTGCCGAAGAACTTCAACTCCGCGGCGGCGCTCTTTGCGCTGATCACCAGGATCGGGGAGCAGGACGACTGATGCTGTTCCCCTCGTGGGCGTTTCTTCTGTTTCTGGCGGTACTTGTGCCCGTGTACTACCTTGTGCCGAAACGGATCCAATGGATCGTGCTGCTGCTCGCAAACGCAGTCTTCGTCTGCTTCGCGGGCTTTTTGGGCGCGGTCTTTATGGCCGTAACGATCGTCACGGTGTACGCGGCGTCGCGCGCGATCGACGCGCTGTTTGTCCGTCAGCGCGAAACGATCGCCGCCATGAAAGCGACGCACACGAAGGAGGAGCGCAAGGCGGCACGGCTGCGGTTTGAAAAGAAGCGGCGGCTCGTGCTGATCGTCTGCCTGATCCTCAATTTCGGGATCCTCTTTGCGCTCAAATACGGCGCGATGCTCGGCAGGCTTTCCGCGGGACTGTTCGGCGGGAAGCCGTTCGGACAGGATCTTGCGCTCACGATGGGCATTTCGTTCTACACGTTCTCGACGGTGGGATATCTGCTCGACGTGTACCGCGAGTCGGTCCCGGCGGAGAAGAACCCCCTGAAGCTTGCGCTGTTCACGTCGTTCTTCCCGCTCCTCGTGCAGGGACCGATCACGCGCTGGGAAACGGTGGGGAAGACCCTGACCGAGCCGCATGCGTTCGACGGCAGGCGCTTTCTGTCCGCATCATTGCGCATCGCATGGGGGTACTGGAAAAAGCTGATCGTCGCCGACCGGCTGCTCGTCGCGGTCAAGGCGCTCTGCGCGCGGCCCGGCGTGTACCGCGGAGACTTCATCTTTGTCGAAATGCTCTTATACGCCGCCTGCCTCTACGCGGACTTCACCGGCGGCATCGACATCACGATCGGCGTCGGCGAAATGCTCGGCGTTTCCATCGAGGAAAACTTCCTGCGTCCGTACTTTTCCAAGAGCATTTCGGAATACTGGCGGCGCTGGCACATCACGCTCGGCGAGTGGTTCAAGCGTTACGTTTATTACCCGCTGTCGGTATCGAAGCCGATGCGCGCGCTCTCCAAGGGCACGCGGCGGCTGGGCGTCGGCGTTTCGCGGCGCGTGCCGGTTTACCTTGCGACGCTGCTCGTGTGGGCGCTGACCGGCGCGTGGCACGGCAGCAATCTGACCTTCCTCGTCTGGGGACTTTTGAACGGCGTCGTGATCCTGCTTTCCGAGGAGCTGAAGCCGCTGTACGCGCGGTTTCACGCAAGGTTTCCGCGGCTTACCGAAAGCGCGTTCTACCGTGGCTTCACCGTGATCCGCACGGTGCTGCTGCTGTCGTCGCTGCGCATCCTCGACTGCTACGGCACGGTGCGCGACGCGTTCTCGTCCTTCTTCTCCATGTTCACGACGTGGAACTGGGGCGCGGTATTTCGCGGCGGCATACAGTCGCTGGGACTTTCCTACTTCGATTACGCGGTCGCTTTTTCGGGCGTGCTCGTCATGTTTGCGCTTTCGCTGGTACAGCGGAAGGGCGCGATCCGGAAGCGAATCTTAAAACGCGGCACGGTCTGTTCCGTCTGCGTGCTGCTCGTGCTGATCGGCACGATCCTGATCTTCGGGCGCTACGGCTTCGGCTTCGACGCCTCGCAGTTTATCTACAACCGGTTCTGATATGAAACGAAATCTTCTTGTCATCGGCGGCGTCGTGCTTGCCTGCATCGTGTGTTTCGGAGCGCTGTTCGCGGTCTCGCGCCTCGTCGCGCCGAAATATCACGACACGCTGATCGACGGGCACCTGACCGGCGAGTATTATCGGGAAACGACGGACCACGACGTGCTGTTTGTCGGCGACTGCGAGGTATTCGAGCATTTTTCGCCGGTGACGCTGTACAACGAATACGGGATCACGTCCTATATCCGCGGCGGGGCGCAGCAGCTCGTCTGGCATTCGTACTACCTGCTGGAGGACGCCTTCCGCACCGAAACGCCGAAGGTCGTCGTATACAACGTCCTTGCGCTGAAGTACGGCGAGCCGCAGTCCGAGGCGTACAACCGCCTCAACCTCGACGGCATGCGCTTCGGACGGGCAAAGCTCGGCGCGATCCGGGCGGGCATGACGGACGGCGAGGACTTCATGAGCTATCTGTTCCCGCTGCTCCGCTATCACGACCGCATCGACAAGCTTTCGAAGGAGGATTGGACGTACTGGTTTTCGGACGGCGATCCGGTCTCGTTCAAGGGCTATGTGATGCACACGGGCGTCGACCCCGCCACCGAAACGCCGAAGGAGCCGTACGATCCGAAGCTGCCCGAAACGAGCATGGCGTGGCTCGAACGGATCGCGGCGCTGTGCGAGACGCACGGCACGGCGCTCGTTCTGATCAAGTCGCCCTCGATCTATCCGGAATGGCACGCGGAGTGGGACGCCGAGATCGCGGCGTTTGCAAAATCGCACGGTCTGCGGTATGATAATATGATCGCGGAAAACGACGCGATCGGCATTGATATGCAGACCGACACCTATGACCAGGGGCAGCATCTGAACGTCAGCGGCGCGGAAAAGGTCTCGCGCTGGTTCGGCGCGGTGCTGCAGAAGGAATACGGATTACGGGACCATCGGGGCGAAGCGGCGTACGATGCGGACTACGCGGCGCTGACCGAACGGTATGAAAACGAAAAACGACGGTTATCGGAGGGAAACTGATATGAGACGAACGGCGATCCTGCTTCTGGCGGCGCTTCTGCTCCTGTCGTTCGGCTGCGGCGCGAACGGACAGGACGATCCGAACGCGGTGTTCATCGACCCGAACGCGGTGCGCGGCGGCGAATACGGCGCGCTGTATTTCGAGGCGGACGGCGTGCGCTTCGGCATCTATGACGAGGCGGAGCCGGTCCTTTCGGCGCTTCCCGCGCGCAGCACGTTTACGCGCGGAAGTTGCGCGTTCGATACCGAGGACGTGTTCCACACCTACGATTCGTTCGAGATCCGGACGAACGAGATTGACGGCGTCGCGCGCATCACGTCGATTTCGGTCCACGACGACCGCATCAGAACGCCGCAGGGACTCTATATCGGCATGTCCGAGGAGGACGCCGCGAAGGCGTTTCCCGAATTGAAGGACGCGGACTGGAATCTTGCGGACGGAACGGCGCTGCTGTCCGTCACGTTTGCGGACGGCGTCGTATACGGCATCACCTATACGCCTGCGGATACGGAAGGCTGAACATGCGGAAATTCGGTTTGATTTTACTGATCCTGTGCCTGCTGTGCGCCTGCTCGGCTTCGGACGTGCAGACGGAAGCGGCAGCGCCGACTGCGGCGCCGACCGCCGTACCGACGCCGGAGCCTGTCGCGGAGGAGGTCATTTTTCTGACGCAGACGATCGCGCCGACGCTTCCGCCGACACCGGAACCGACCCCGACGCCGGAACCGACCCCCGCTCCGACGCCGACGCCGGAGCCGACGCCGGAACCGACGGGGCTTCTGGGCGTAAAATACCTTGAGCGGTTTTCGACCGAGCCGGTCCTGGACGGCTGGAGCTACCGCGACGATTCGATGAGCCTTTCCGTGGAGAAGTTCACGGTGTATGAGACCTACGGAAAAGTCCAGACCTACTATGTGGCGGATATCTACGTGCAGGACGTCACGCTGATCCGCACCGCGGCGGCGCGCGGCGACTTCAAACGCGGCTACGGACGCCGGGTCGACGAGATCGCGACGGACGTCAACGCGCTGCTGGCGATCGACGGCGACTCGTATTTCGGGTTCAAGGACAGCATCGTGTACCGCAACGGCGAGCTGTACCGGAAGAACCTCCGGACCAATACGGATCTCTGCATCCTGTACCGCGACGGCGTCATGGAGACGAAGAAATGGGGCACCTTCAGCCTCAGGGACATCATCGACGCCGATCCCTGGCAGGTGTGGAGCTTCGGTCCGCGGCTTCTCGAGGAGGACGGCAGCCCGAGAACGATCAAGCACCGGCTCGCCTATGAGAATCCGCGCGCCGCGATCGGGTATTACGAACCGGGTCATTACTGCTTCGTGATCGTCGACGGACGGCAGATCGTGGACGATGCGGGGACCTTCTCGGACGGTATGACGCTCGATCAGCTGAGTCAGCTCATGTCGGATCTCGGCTGCAGCGCGGCGTACAATCTGGACGGCGGCGGGTCCGCGGAGATGTACTGGAACGGCGGCGTCATCAGCCATACCAGCAACGCGAAGCGCGTGGTGAGCGACATCATCTATCTCGTTCCGGCATGGATGGAAGCGTCGTCCGAAGCGCCGGAAACGGAGGAGCCGTAAGCTTTTGCGATCAAATACACA
>CAMVGD010000010.1 GCA_947166925.1 uncultured Clostridia bacterium
CCTTTGGTCACAATTCATGCCGAAGGCAATTCATGGCGCAGCCAATTCATGCGGCATAGCCGCAATTCATCGGGGATGTTAAGAAATGCTGAGCACTTTCTTAACATCCCCTTTCCGTACCGTATTATCTTCGCAGCTCCCAGAACGCAACGGCGCTTGCCGCGGCGACGTTCAGCGAGTCCACGCCGTGCGCCATCGGGATCTTCACGGCAAAGTCGCAGGCGGCGATCGTCTCCTTTGAAAGCCCGTCGCCCTCCGTGCCGAGCACGACGGCAAGCCGGTCGCAGGCTTTCAGCCGCGGATCGTCCATCGAAAGCGAATCGTCGACGAGCGCCATCGCGGCGGCGGAAAAGCCGTGCCGATGCAGAAGATCGGTCCCACCCTCCGCAAGAGCCGGCAAAAACGTCCACGGGATCTGAAAGATCGTGCCCATGCTGACGCGCACCGCGCGGCGGTTTAAGGGATCGCAGCAGGTCGGGGAGAACAGCACCGCGTCGATGTTCAAAGCGGCGGCGCTTCTGACGATCGCGCCGAGGTTTGAAGCGTCCACGATCCCGTCGAGCACCGCGACGCGCTTTGCGTCCCGGATGACCGCGTCAAAAGCGGGCAGAGGTTTTCTTTTCACGGCGGCAAGCACGCCGCGCGTGAGCTCATAGCCGGTCAGCGCCTTCAGAAGCGCGCGTTCGCCGGTGTAGACCGGCGCGTCCGGGCAGCGGGCAAGGAGGTCCTTCGCGTCGCCCTCGATGTGCTTTTGCTCCATCAGAAAGGATACGGGTTCAAAGCCTGCATCCAGCGCAAGCCGGATCACCTTCGGGCTTTCCGCGATGAACACGCCCTTTTCGGGCTCCAGACGGTTTCGGATCTGCGCCTCTGTGAGCCGCGCGTACACGTCGAGCGCGGGATCGTCGAGCGAATGTAAACGGATTATATTTGCCATAGCATTTACCGGTTCAGGATCTCGTCGGCATGGAGCGCGACATGGTCCATCAGAAGGTCAGGAAGGGAAGGCAGGAACGCGAAATACGCGCTGTCCGTTTCCTCCCAGTCGCCGGATGCGCCCGTCTCCGCCGCTTTTCGGAAATTGTCGGCGATCGCGTCGCCTCCGATCCTGCGGATCGCAGACTCCGCTTCTTCGGGCGCGGCGATCGGATCGCTGTCAAAATAGGCGGAATGCCCGCCGTTCTGCATCTCCGCGTCGTACCAAAAGCAGATGACCGCATCGCGCTGCCGTTCGTTCAGAGAAGCGCGATCACGCATACAGATCTCGGTGATAAACCGATTCCATTGTTTTGCACGTTCGTTCATAGTTTTCTGCTTTTTCTCTCCCTCCGTCAGCCTTCGGCTGCCACCTCCCCCATCAGGCGGAGGTAAGGTTTGAGCAAGCGATCTACCCGCCCTTGTCAGGGAGGGTGGCGGGCGCAGCCCGACGGGAGGGTAGTTATGCAAGCATCCATTCAGTTTCGTGAATGGCATTTGAATTGCATGCAATTGTAAAAATGCCCCGCCGGGATCGGCAGGGCGGCTTGTCCGTCTTTTATTGCTTGCTCTCGAGATAGTCGTTGAGGTCCTTGCACAGCGCGTCGGCGTCGATGCCGTGGACGGCGCAGGCTTCTTCGAGGTTCTCGAAATGCGCCGCTGCGCAGCCGAGGCAGTGCATGCCGCTTGCGATCAGAATGCCCGCGAGGTCCTCGTCGACCCGGATGATATCCATGATGTTCATATCCTTGGTGATGGTCATGTTTGTTTCTCCTTTGCTTGTTCGGTGGGATTAGTATAACAAGGTTTTCGCCGTTTTTCAACAGCGGATTGTGATATTTTCGTGACGCTTATACCTTTTTCAGAATGCGGAAGCCGTTTGCGGGCACGGTCAGCGACAGCGTGCTCCGCGCAAGGAGCGCTTCGCCGTCCTCGTCGAAATACGTTCCGGCAAGATCAAGCGGCTCGGTCGCGTCCGGTCCCTCGCGGAACAGGGCGGGGTAGAGCACGGCGCGGACCGGCGCGTCTGCTGCGTTCGCGAGCAGGATCATCGTTTCCTTTGCGCTGCTGCGGATCACGCAGACGGTCTGCTTGCCGACCGCGGCGATGCGCGTGCCGCCGTTTCGGATCGCGTCGCTCTCGTTATGCAGCTTCATCAGCATGCGCACCTGCTCGGTGAGCGCGGTCTTTTCGCGTCCCCACGGGAACGTGCCGCGGTTCAACGGATCGGACATGCCGGTCATGCCGGCTTCGTCGCCGTAGTAGATGCACGGAACGCCGGGCAGCACCGCCATCAGCGCGTAGCCGAGCGCAAGCCGCTTCGACGCGCGCGCAAGCGCCGTCGCGTCCGGATGATGCGCAAGCTGCTGTCTGCGCGAGAGCATTCTGGCGTCGGGGATCCCGGTGAGCGCGGTGCGGGTGCGTTCGGTGTCGTGCGAGCCCAAAAGATTCAGGCACGCGTCCATAAACGGCTTCGGATAATCCTCCAGAAGCGTGTTCTGTGTTTCGGCGAACCAGAACGCGTCCCTGCGTCCGTTCAGAAACTCGATCGCGGGCTCGCGGAACTGATAATTCATCGGCGCGTCGAGCTCGTCGCCGCTGACGTAGCCGCGGCGTCCCTCGGGACCGTATTTTGTCGCGCAGTTGTCCCAGACCTCGCCGATGAGCACCGTGTCGGGATCGTAATCCTTGATCGAGCGGCGGATGCCCCGGATGAACGAATCGGGCAGCTCGTCCGCGACGTCGAGACGCCAGCCGGACGCGCCGGCTCTGAGCCACGTTTTCAGCACGCCGGTTTCGCCCTGGATGAATTCCGTATAGCTCGGTTCGTTTTCCTTGACGTTGGGCAGGGTCTCGAAATTCCACCAGCACTCGTAGGTGTCCGGCCAGTCGTAAAACCGGTACCACGGATAATAGGGGGAGTCCTTGCTCTCGCATGCGCCGTGCGTCCCGTAGCGGTTGTAGCGGTCGAAATAGACCGAATCGTCGCCGGTATGCGAGAATACGCCGTCAAGCACGATGCGGATGCCGCAGGACTTCGCCGCTTCGGAGAGCGCCGAAAAATCTTCGTTCGTGCCGAGCAGCGGATCGATCGAACGGTAGTCCGCCGTGTTGTAGCGGTGATTCGAGTGCGCGGCGAAGATCGGGTTCAGATAGATGCAGGTGACGCCGAGCGAGGCGATATAGGGAAGCTTTTCCCGGATTCCGTTCAGGTCTCCGCCGAAATAGTCGTCAGGCACATATTCCTTCGCGCCGCCGTGCGGCGTATAGAACGGTTTTTCGTCCCAGCTGTCGTGCACGAAGATCGACCGTCCCGTTGCGCGGTAGTCCGCCGCCGCGCGCAGGAAGCGTTCCCGGTCGGAACAGAAGAACCGGTCGGGAAAGATCTGATACACCACGGCGTGCCGGAACCATTCCGGCGTTACGAACGCGCCGTCGTAGACGGTCAGCCCGTAGGTCTGCGGCGTATCGGCAAAATGCGCCTCGCCGCTTTGCGCGCCGAAGTACCGACCGTCGATGCGGAAGCCGTAGCCCATGCGGCACGGCTTTTCCGGCGCGGTGAAGGAGGCGCGGTACGCGCTGCCGTCCCAGTGCATCGGGAGGGTTTTCGGTCCGTCCGGCAGGTACAGGAGAAGCTCGGCGAGCGCGCTCGGCGCGCCGTCGACGCGGACGGAGACCGTTTCGTTCGTTTTGACTGCCCCGAAGGGGGTCTTGTAATGCGGATCCCGCGAATGATAATACCAATTCATATCAATGATTATACGCGAAACCGGCGCGCATTGCAACCCGAACTTTGTCGAACGGAATGCTTTGACGGGATCGGAAAAGCATGCTATACTGAATAAAAGCGGCTGCAAGGCCGTCCGATTGTAAAAACCCGGCGTTTTTTGTTGAAAAAACCGAAAAATCCATAGATTGGAAACACTCGTGTTACATTTTGTCCGCATTTGGATGATACAATGAGTTCCAAGATAGGGAATTGGAGGATGGGAAAATGATAAAGATCCTGATCGTGGACGACGAGGAACCGATCGCAAACCTGATCCGCATGAATCTGACGCGGCAGGGATATGTCTGCACATGCGCTTATGACGGGCAGCAGGCGGCGGACCTTCTGGAGAAGAATCCGTTCGACCTGGTGCTTCTGGACATCATGCTGCCGAAATTCGACGGCTATGATCTTCTGGCATACATTCGCCCGATGGGGATCCCGGTGATCTTCCTGACGGCAAAGAGCGATCTGAACGACCGCGTCAAGGGACTGAAGCTCGGCGCGGAGGACTATATCGTCAAGCCGTTCGAGATCGTGGAGCTTCTGGCGCGCATCGAGGTGGTGCTGCGCCGCTTCAACAAGAGCCAGGGCATGATCCAGTGCCTCGATCTTCTGATCGACATGGACGCGCGCGACGTTTACCAGAACGGCAAGCGCGTCGACCTCACCCGCAAGGAATTCGACCTGCTCGTTTTGTTCGTGCAGAATCCAAACACGGCGCTGTTCCGCGAAACGCTGTTCGAGCGCGTGTGGGAGACGGACTACATCGGCGAGACGCGCACGCTGGACAGCCACGTGCAGCGCCTGCGCCGCAAGCTCGGCTGGCAGGACCGCATCAGAACGGTCCATAAGATCGGCTACCGGCTGGACATCCCGGAAGAAGAATGAGATTTGCACTGAAAATCTGCATATGCACCGTACTGATCGTAGCGCTGTTGTTTGGCGTGGCAGGACAGATCCTGATCGCGCAGAGCTTTGAAACAGCGCTTCGCTTTCGCGTACAGGCGGCGGTTGCGGATTATTCGGCGCTCGCCTCCGCCATGGAAGCGGAGCTTTACGGCGTCTCCCTTTACTACAGCGCCGCCTCGCCCGATATGTACGAGGAGATCTTAAAGCGCGCGGGCTCGAACCAGGGCGTGGAATCGCCCTGCGCGCTCTACGACACCGACGCAAATCTGCTTGCGGCGAGCACGGACGGCTTTCCGGACATCCTGCCCTTTACGGAGCTGCGCGTTCGGCGCTTTGCCTACCGGCTTTTGCGCGAAGGCGAGCGCACGCTTCTGGACACGGCGGGCTGCGTGTCGATCGGCGGGCAGAATTTCTTCCTGTCCGTGCGCTATGACGCCGGGGAGCTGATGCGTCTGCGCGCCGAGCAGATCCGTTCCGTCACGGTCCTGCATATCATCACCGTCGCGGTCTCGATCGCGGCGATGCTCCTGCTTTCCTATTTCACCACAAAGCCTCTGCGGCGGCTGCAGCGGTTCACCAAGGTAATCGGCGGCGGCAACTATTCGCGCCGCGCGCGGGTCACCACGCTCGACGAGATCGGCGACCTCACCGTCGCGTTCAACGACATGACCGGCGCGATCGAACAGAAGGTCGACGCGCTGGAGCAGAACGCCAAGCAGCAGAAGGACTTCGTCGCGAACTTCTCGCATGAGCTGAAGACGCCGATGACGTCGATCATCGGCTATGCGGACATGCTCCGGAGCACCGAGCTCGACGAGGAGGACGCCTTCATGGCGGCGAACTTCATCTTCTCCGAGGGCAAGCGGCTCGAGGCGATGTCCTTAAAGCTCATGGACCTCATAGTGCTCGACCGGAACGAGTTCAAGCTGATCCGCGGATATTCGCGCCGCGCGCTCGGACACGTCGTGGCGGTCGTTACGCCGATGCTCGAGAAGGCGGAGCTGACGCTGCAGTACGACATCGAGCAGCAGATCATCCTGTATGAAAAGGACCTTCTGCTGACGCTCGTCACAAACCTCATCGACAACGCGCGCAAGGCAAGCTCGCCCGGCAAGACGGTCACGCTTTCGGGACGCCGCGAAAACGGGCGCTACCGCATCTCGGTGCGCGACGAGGGCATCGGGATCCCGGAGGAGGAGATCTCCCGCATCACCGAGGCGTTCTTTATGGTCGACAAATCCCGTGCGCGCGCGCAGCACGGCGCGGGGCTCGGTCTTGCGATCGGCAACCGCATCGCACAGCTGCACGGCAGCACGCTGCATTTCGAGAGCAAGGTCGGCGAGGGGACCCTCGTCTGGTTCGACGTGCCGCTCTATAAGCGCGGGAAGGGGGATGAGGACGAATGAAAAAGGTCCGTCTGTTTGCAAACCGCGACCGCGAAACGCGGACGCGCATCGCCTACATCGCGCTGACTGCGGGCACGGTGCTCATCGCGTTTTTGCTGGTCCTCCTGAACCGCTGGATCTTCGGGCTGTCCGAAAAAGCGCTGTACGACGATCCGAAATACGAGGCAGTCAGCATCATCAGCGCAAACGGCATCGGCGCGCCGCTGTCGTTCGAGACGCGCGTCGCCATGTTCCTCGGCTGCGACCGTCAGGGTGAGGAACGCGCCGTTATGCCCGGCGAGATGAGCGAGGCGGAGATCACGGAAAAGAGCAAGGCGCTCTGGAACGAAGTGCTGCTGATGCACGCGCCGTCCGGCAAGCTCAGATCCGGCGAATCCACGGATTCCGTGCTGCGCAAGACCCGTTACAAGGCGACCCTGCGCGATTTCTATAACGACGGAACCGGCGCAAAGCTTGCGCTCTGGTGCGCGCAGGCATATTACAACGCCGACAACGGGCAGGTCTACTGCCTTTCCGTCCAGTTCGACAGCCGTACCGGTGAGGCGTATTCGCTCTCCTGCGCGCTGTTCGACAGCGTCCAAACCGAGCAGGCGGCGTCGGCGATCAAGCTGTTCCTTGCCGCCGACGGCTATGCGGATTCGCTTGCCGAGCAGGCGGTCCTGACCCCGACGGCAAAGGGGTATTCAGGTACGCTGACGCTTCCGGACGGGCTGAAGCTCGAGATTTATTACAGCGTAAACGAGCAGTACGAGATCGCGTTTGCGCGCTGACGCTTTGGCGCATGAAACGGCGGATTTCCCGCCCTTCCCGTGTAAGGGAGGGCGGCAGCCGTCAGGTTGACGGAAGGGTTGTCAGGAATTGCACTGCGGCGCATGAATCGTCTTCGACATGAATTGTCCGGGGGACATGAATTGTTCCTGCGGAACATGAATTGCGCTTCGCGCGTGAATTGACGGCGGAGCCGTCATGAACTGTCTTCGACAGGAATTGCGTCAAAGCCGCATAAAATGCTTGCATTATATTCATAGCTTCCCTATAATAAAACTGTTATGGAAGCTTCGATTCGTAAAAACAGAATGGGAACGGAGCCGGAGGGACGGCTCCTTCTTTCTTTGGGCTGGCCGATCATCGTGTCCATGCTTGTGCAGGCGCTGTACAACGTCGTGGACAGCATCTTCGTGTCGCGCATGGATCAGCTCGCGCCGGAAGCGCTCATGCGGATCCTCGGCGAGCTGTATACGCCGGAGCTGGTCGGGCACGTCGGCGACAAGGCGATCGCCGCGCTGTCGCTGGTCAATCCGCTGCAGATGCTTCTGATCTCGGTCGCGGTCGGCACCTCGGTCGGCATCAATTCGCTGATCTCGCGCAGGCTCGGCGCGCGCCGCTTCGAGGAGGCGAACCGCGCGGCGGGCAACGGCCTGATCGTGCTGCTGATCTCCGCGGCGGTCTTCACGATCGCGGGGCTCACGCTGTCCGGTCCGTTCATGCGCTGGCAGAGCGACGACCCGGTCGTGCAGCTGATGGGCATGCACTATATGTCGATCTGTCTCTCGCTGTGCGTCGGCGTGTTCGTCGCGTGCGGCATCGAGCGCATCATGACCGCGCAGGGCAAGACGATCTTCGCGATGTTCATGCAGCTGACCGGCGCGATCACCAATATCGTTCTGGACCGCGTGTTCGTGCTTGGCTTCGGTCCCGTCCCCGCGATGGGCGTCAAGGGCGCGGCGATCGCAACGATCGCCGGACAGTTTGCGTCCATGATCCTTGCGGTCATCCTGCTGTACGGCACGAAGCACGAGATCCGCATCCGTCCCGCGGACTATAAGCTGAATCTCAAAACGGTGCACGAGATCTACCGCGTCGGGCTTCCGTCGATCCTGATGCAGGCGGTCGGCACGGCGATGATGTTCGGCATGAACGCCATTCTGAAGGCGCTCGGCGACTATCAGGTCGTCGCAAACCCGGGCATCGACTACGCGGATCTGTACCGCGGCGCGTTCGGCACGTATTTCCGGCTGCAGTCGATCATCTTCATGCCGGTGTTCGGTCTGACCAACGCGGCGATGAGCGTGCTCGGCTACAACTTCGGCGCAAGGAACCGCGCGCGGTTTATGCGCGCGTTCCGGATGCTCCTGATCTACTGCTGCATCTTTATGACCTTCGGCACGCTGATCTTCGAGATCTTTTCCGGGCAGATCATTCAGATATTCAAGGTCTCGCCGGAAATGCAGACGGTCACGGTGCGCGCGCTGCGCATCATCTCGATCGGTTTTGTCTTTGCCGCGGCGGGCATTTCGTTCACGACCGCGTTCGGCGCGACGGACACGAGCCTGTACGGCGCGATCACGTCCCTGCAGCGTCAGCTCATCGTGCTGCTGCCGGTCGCGGCGCTGCTCGCATGGATCACCAAGGACGTCGACGGCATCTGGTGGGCGTTCCCGATCTCCGAATTCATCACCCTCGCCGTGGCGGGACTGCTGTTCAAGCGCCTCTACCGCAAGAAGATCAAGCCGTTGGACGAACCCGAGCCGATCGACAACTGAAACCGAATATGACAAAGCGTACCGAAAAACCGGTACGCTTTTTTACAGTACAGGCACGTTGTAAACGCGCGCACGGAAACCGCGCGGGAAGAATGGGAAATCAATCCGTCAAATTCAGCGACATGTGCGGTGAATTTGACTCCTTTCAGTTCCCGCCGCCCGGTGCATCTTCGATGCATAGGCGGGGACTGCAAACCGGTCTGATGAAGAATTTCATCAGACCGAATGTTTACAGCATCGCGCTGTCCTCGGGAAAGGACGCCTGCATGATATCGCGCTTCAGCGTGCTGTCCGTGACCGCGGCGCGCGCAAGGACCATCTTGCCCGCCTCGACCGAGTGCGTCAGCCAAACGCTGCCGCCGATGACGCAGTCGTTTCCGATGCGCGTTTCGCCGCCGAGGATCGTCGCGCCGGCGTAGATGACCACGCGGTCGCCGATGTCTGGGTGGCGCTTCAGCCCCTTGACCGGCATGCCGTCGCTGTCGGTATCGAAGCTCTTTGCGCCGAGCGTGACGTGCTGATAGATCTTGACGCCGCTGCCGATGGTCGTGGTCTCGCCGATGACGACGCCGGTCCCGTGGTCGATGAAAAACGACTCGCCGATCGTTGCGCCGGGGTGGATGTCGATCCCGGTTTTCCGGTGCGCGTATTCCGTCATCACGCGCGGCAGAAGCGGCACGCTTTCCAGGTACAGGATATGCGCAAGCCGGTAGGTTGCGATCGCTGGGAAGGCGGGGTAGCAGAGAATGATCTCGTCCGCGCCCTTTGCCGCGGGATCGCCCATGTACGCTGCCATAAGATCGGTCTTCAGCACGCGGTATACGTCCGGCAGCGCATCGAAAAGCGCTCGCGTCACGGCGTCGGCACGCTTCGCGTCGCAGGAGAGCATGGAGAGAAGCGCATGCAGCAGCCCCGCCGCCTCGAAAAGCGCCTGCTCGCGCATGATCGCTTTTCCGGCATGCCGCGGAAACATGGCGTCGATCAGCCGGTCCGTCATACGCTCCGCGCTGCTTTTGAACGTGCTGAAGTCGTTTGCGTCGATATGTCCCTCGTCCGCGTCCCGCAGCGCGTCCGCAATGCCCTGGATCAGTTCCCTGTATTCGTATTTCATGCTCAATCCTCGTAAAGCGCCGTGGAGAGATAGCGGTCGCCGCCGTCCGGGAACAGCACGACGATCGTCTTGCCGCGGTTTTCGGGACGCTTTGCAAGCAGGATCGCCGCATGCGCCGCCGCGCCGGAGGAGATGCCGACCGCAACGCCCTCGCGCGTTCCGATGCGCCGCGCCGCGCTGAACGCGTCCTCGTTTTCGACGGGAATGATCTCGTCGTAGACCGCCGTATCGAGCACGTCCGGCACGAAGCCCGCGCCGATGCCCTGCAGCTTGTGCGAACCGGGCGCGCCGCCGGAGAGAACGGGGGAGGAGGCGGGCTCGACCGCGACGATCTTCACGTTCGGATTCCGCTCCTTAAGGGATCTGCCGACGCCGGTGATCGTGCCGCCGGTGCCGACGCCCGCGACGAAGATATCGACCTTGCCGTCCGTGTCGCGCAGGATCTCCGGTCCCGTCGTGTCATAGTGCGCCTGCGGATTCGCGGGATTTGTAAACTGCCCCGGAATGATCGCGCCCGGGATCTCCCGGACAAGCTCGTTTGCTCTGGCGATCGCGCCCTTCATGCCCTGCGCGCCTTCGGTCAGCACAAGCTCCGCGCCGTACGCGCGCATCATGCGGCGGCGCTCCATGCTCATGGTCTCCGGCATGACGATGATCGTACGGTATCCGCGCGCTGCCGCGACCGCGGCCAGTCCGATGCCGGTGTTGCCGGAGGTCGGCTCGATGACGGTCGAGCCGGGCTTCAACAGTCCCCGCTGCTCCGCATCGTCGAGCATCGCCTTTGCGACGCGGTCCTTGACCGATCCCGCGGGGTTCAGGTATTCCAGCTTCGCAAGGATCCGCGCGTCGAGTCCCTCGGCGGCTTCGGTGCGGGCAAGCTCCAAAAGAGGCGTATTTCCGATCAGCTGATCGGCGGATGTAAAGATGTTCATAAGATTCCTCCCGGTTAACGTATGTTTCGGTTTATGATTCGGTGCAAAACAAAAAGCCGGAAAGCCCGCAGGCTTCCCGGCAAAACGGCATCAGAGCCTATCGGGGCGCGCAAACGGGCATAGTCCGGCCGAGACAACAACACGCGAAGCGATTGCGATTCGACATACCCGTTTACCTCCCTTCAGGATCATATATAGTATACGAACAAGGCGCGCGTTTGTCAAGCTTTTTTCCAAACGGGCAAAAACGTATGAAAACATCGAAAAAGCATTGTTTCCGGGAGAGGAGTATGATATACTATATATATTGGCGCGCGACGCCGAGAAGGAGGGAAAAACGATGCGGAAAAAATGGATCGCCTGTCTGCTGGCGCTTGTGATGGTTCTCGGACTGTTTGCCTGCAAGAAGCCTGCGGCCGACGAGTATACGCTTCCGAAGGAGGAAGGCTGCAATCAGCTGACCCTGTATTGGAAAGCGGGCTCGATCGATTTTGATACGAGCGATATGTGGATCTGGTTCCCGGGCAGAGACGGCAGAGGGTATGAGATGCACCCGTGCGCATACGGCGCAAAGTGCGTGATCAACGTGCCGGAGGACGTCACGGAGGTCGGCTTCATCGTACGTACGCACTGCTCCGATCCGGGCGGCACGTCCTGGGGCGAAGCGACAAAGGATTACGACGGAGACCGCTTCGTCCAGATGGAGGGCGATACGACGGTCTATCTGGTATCCGGCGAAGGCGCGATCTATTACAGCAACGACGGCGGGGCAACGCTTATGCAGAGAAAAGCAGTGAATTACATCGGTATCGTCTCGAAGAACGAGATCAAGTACAGCATCACGCCCGCGTTCCGGATCGAGAGTCTCGACCAGATCTCGGTCTACGAGGGCGACCGCAAGCTCGAGATCGAAAGCCTGTCGAGCCTCAACAATGAGGTCGTGATGGGCACGATCCGGCTCAAGGAGGATCTCGACGTCACGAAGCTCTACGACGTGGAGATCGAGGGCTTCGAACGCACGACGGCGATCCCGTCGGACATCTTCGACTCCAAGGACTTCATTGAAAACTGCACCTATGACGGCGACGATCTCGGCGCATACATCCACGGCGACGAGACGACCTTCAAGGTATGGGCGCCGACGGCGAGCAAGGTCGTTCTGAACCTCTTTGAGGCGGGCAACGGCGGCGAAGCGTTCCTGAAGGCCGATATGGAGAAGGCGGAGAAGGGCGTCTGGACGAGCACGCAGAAGGTCGGCAGCGGCACGTATTACACCTACACCGTCACCACGGCGATGGGCGAACAGGAGGCGACCGATCCGTATGCAAAGGCGCTCGGCGTCAACGGCGACCGCGGCATGGTCATCGACCTCGATTCCACCGATCCCGAGGGCTTTGCGGACGACCGGTTCATCGACGGGATCGAAACGTATCAGGACGCGATCGTCTGGGAGGTGCACGTCCGCGACTTCAGCAACCGCATCAAGGATTCGAAGTATCCGGGCAAGTATCTCGCGTTTACCGAGACCGGACTTAAAAACGCGTCGGGCGAGCCGGTCGGCGTCGATTATCTCAAGGATCTCGGCGTGACGCATATCCATCTGCAGCCGGTCTACGACTACGCGACGGTCGACGAGTCGAGCGATGAATCGCAGTTCAACTGGGGCTACGATCCGAAGAATTACAACGCGCCCGAGGGCAGCTATTCCACCGACCCGTATCACGGCGAGGTGCGGATCAACGAGTTCAAGCAGATGGTGCAGGCGCTGCATAAAGAGGGTTTCGCGGTGGTCATGGACGTCGTCTACAACCACACCTATGAGGGCAACGCGAACCTGAACCGCATCGTGCCGTATTACTACTACCGCTATCTGCCGAACGGCGAAAACTCCAACGGCAGCGGCTGCGGCAACGAGACCGCGTCCGACCGCAAGATGTTCCGCAAGTTCATGGTGGATTCCGTGACCTACTGGGCGAGCGAATACCACATCGACGGCTTCCGCTTCGACCTGATGGGTCTGCACGACATCGAAACGATGCAGGAGATCGAGCAGGCGCTGCACGCGATCAATCCGAAGGCGATCATCTACGGCGAGGGCTGGACCGGCGGCACGTCCACGCTGATGCCCAATCTGCAGGCCGTTCAGGCGAACATCCGCAAGGTGACGGCAAGCGACGGCGCAGCGGGCAGCGTCGCGGTATTCAACGACGCGATCCGCGACGGATTGAAGGGCAGCGTGTTCAACGAGAAGGATCAGGGCTATATCAGCGGCGATCCTTCAAAGAGCCGTGCCGAAGCCGTGGCGTTCGGTATCGAGGGCGGCGGCGGAAAGAGCCAGTCCTGGAAGGTCGACGACGCAATGGTCATCAACTACATGTCCTCGCACGACAACCGCACGCTGTGGGATAAGCTGACGAAGTCCAATCCCGATGCGACCGACGAACAGAAGGCGGCGATGAACCGTCTCGGCGCGGCGATCGTGATGATCTCGAAGGGCACGCCGTTCATGCTTGCGGGCGAGGAGATGCTGCGCAGCAAGGGCGGCGACCACAACAGCTATAAGTCCTCCGACGAGGTCAACAACATCGATTGGGACGCGCTCGTTCCGGGCAGCCTTGTCGCCGGCACACGCGACTGGTACAGGAGCCTCATCGAGCTCCGCAAGGCGTGGTCGTTCCTGCGCGGCGCGGACGTTTCCTGCGAGGTGCTTTCCGACGCTTCGATCGCCGCGACCTATACGACGGACGACGGGATCGCGGCAGTCGCGGTCATCAACCCGCACGACACGGAGATCGGCTATACGCTGCCCGAGGGTGAATGGAACGTGCTGATCTACGGCGACGCGATCACCGTGAAACCGGAAGCAAAGCTTTCCGGAGACGTCAAGGTCCCCGCGATGGGCATGCTGCTGGTCACCTCCCTTGAAGCCGACGGCGCCGTGAAGGCACTGCTCGGCACATGGGACCTTGAGGATGCGGAGAGTGAGGAGACCAAACAGGCTGTTGCGCTGATGAAGGCGCTCAACATGAACATGTCCTTTGAGTTCAATGCCGACGGCACCGGCAAGATGATCTCAACGGCGGGAGAAGAAGCCGACACGATGGATTTCAACTATACCGTCTCCGGCAATCAGATCATCGTGGACGACGAACCGGTCACGTTCCGGATCGAGGGCGACCTGCTCTACCTCGAGATCGAAAACGAGGTCCTGATCTACAAAAAGAGATAAATCCGAACGACAGAAAAAGGAGCCTTCAGAGGAGGTTTGTCAAGAGGGGGGTATTTCAAACGAAGAACGGAGAAGGTATTCAATCCTTCTCCGTTAGTCTAATTATAGGGTCTGTTTTAGTAAATCCAATCTATTTTACATAAAGCAGACTAATAAAACAATAACCGCCGTAAACAATAATATTGGGACCATGATCGATACTAAACAACCGCCTCCAGTGGCTATTCGTCGTGCCTTGTTACGACGACCTTGCTTTGTTGTAGGAATACCAGTTGTCTTTGCAACTTTTCTTTTCACATCAGTCACACCGGTCAAACGTTTCATGCTGAATCCGTAAGTTTTTCTTCAAGCCATATTGTTTACTCCTCTTTTGTTTCTTCTTGATTATTCTCCGTTGGTGGAAGATTATCACGCTTATTAATCTCCTCCATTAAGCCCGCAGTAATGATGCCGGATGGAAGTGCGATAATCGCAATGCCGAATACAGAAGAAACCATAGTTACTATTCTTCCGATTGTTGTTACCGGATAAATGTCGCCATATCCCATCGTCGTTAGGGAAACTGTTGCCCAATATATAGCATCAAAAAATGTATCGAAAGTATCAGGTTCTGCATTAAAAATAACCAGCGCAGAGATCATAACGTACGCTATTGCAAGGAATCCCACTGTAATTAATGGCTTTTTGGAGTTTTTAAAAACGTTTTTGATCAGGTATATACTCTTTGAATATCGAACTGCCTTTAAAATGCGAAATACCCTAAACGTCCTAAACAGACGAAAAACTTTTAGCAAGCGAAAACTGCCACTTATAATGTTCAACGAGGGAAGAATGCAAAGTAAATCAATTAATGCCATTGGCGTGATCGGATAGAGAATAAATGAGAGCTTACCTTTGTTTAATTTATAGTCAGCAGTTAAAATGCGTAAAAGATAATCAACGATAAAAATAATAACTGCGATTTTGTCAATGATTACAAAGACAGATAGTTCCTCCTTAAACGCTAGAGGAATAATACTCAAAATTATAGTAATCATCATAAAGATGTCATAGATATTGCTAACCCGATCAGTTTCCTTTGCTGACTCAATAATCTCAAACAATCTTTTTCTGAAACTCATTTTCCTATCCCTTGATGATTTTTTCGACAGGAGAATCATAACATAAAACAATACATAAAGCAATGTTCTTAACCAGTATTACGCGAAAGCTATATACGCTAATAATACTGCTGAACGTTAATCTATTTCATGAGAAGATATTGTGTTACAAGTATTTAGCTTTGTCGCACGGTATAGCAAGCAGGACATTTGTCCGGACAAATGTCAAAAGCCGAGGTCGAATTGCCTCGGCTTTGTGCTTCAAGGGACACCCTTGCCCCCGTTCTCGTTAGGTTCACGCTATGCTTTCCAGTCGACTGGAACAAGAAGGCGAAAGCAGGAAGCGCACGTCCCGACGCAGGAGGGTATCACCGCCGCAAGGTGGTGTATAAGTGCGCCTTTACGGATAAAAATCGAGCTCCCCTTGTCAGGGGAGCTGTCGAGGCTTGCCGAGACTGAGGGGTAGTCAGGAAACTACCCTCCCGTCTCGCTTCGCGAGCCACCCTCCCTGACAAGGGAGGGTCGAAAAGTGTACCGATTTGAAAACCACCCTTTCGAGAATAGCTCTTCGAGGCTCCTTTGTTAATGGAACGCGTTACAGCGTATCGATGATTTCCAGAAGCGCCAGCGGATGCGAGATCACATGCTCTGCGCCTGCTTCACGGAGGAACGCTTCGCCGCGATAGCCCCAGCCGCAGCCGACGCAGGTGAGACCGGCGTTTTTCGCAAACTGCAGGTCGACGTCCATATCGCCGAGATAGAGTGTTTCTTCGCGGGTGAAGCCGAGCGCTTCGCGCACGACGTCGAGCATCGTCGGATCGGGCTTCACGGGGTATTCGGCGCACTGTCCCTGTACGCGGGCAAAGAGATCGCCTTCCGGAAAGAGCGTGCGGATCATCTTCTTGGCGTGCGGATCGGGCTTGTTGGTCACGACCGCAAGCGCGATCCCGCGATCCTTCAGGGCATGCAGCATTTCGCGCATTTCGGGATACGGCACGGTCGTATCGCAGAGGTGTTCGGCATAATCTGCGTTCCATCCGTCACGCACGTCGGTCCACGCCTCAAAGCGGTCCTGCGGCACGGCGTTTTTGCACATATAGACGATGCTCTTGCCGATGAGCGCGGAAACGCCTTCATCCGAATAGGTGGGAAACCCGAGCGCCGCGAGCGTACGGTTCAATGAGGACGCGATGTCCGAAAGCGTGTTGCAGATCGTCCCGTCCAGGTCGAACGCAACCAGTTTGAATCGGTTTGTTTTCTGTTCCATACCGGTCATTTTACACGTTTTTTTCGTCAGCGTCAATGTTTCGGGCTTCACAAAATCAAAAAATATGATATACTGAAAAAAAACAGGAAAGCGGACACGCCGCCCGGGGATCGTCCGGATCCCGGACCGGTGTGCGGCGGATCGGATATCACAGCAATCAGAAGGGAGAATATCAATGAAAAAACCGATTCTTTTGATCATGGCAGCAGGCATGGGCAGCCGCTTCGGCGGTCCGAAACAGATCGAGCCGATCGACGAGCACGATCACGTCATCCTGGACTTCTCCGTGTTCGACGCGATCCGCGCGGGCTTCGAGAAGGTCGTTCTCATCATCAAGAAGGAGATGGAGCAGGACTTTGAGGAGCGCGTAGGCAAGCGCATCCGTGGACATGTGCAGCTCGAGTACGCGTTCCAGTCGCTCGACAAGCTTCCCGCGGGCTATGAGATCCCCGAAGGCCGCATCAAGCCCTGGGGCACCGCGCACGCGATCCTCTGCGCAAAGGACAAGCTCGACGCGCCGTTCGCGGTGCTGAACGCCGACGATTTCTACGGCGCGGACGCGTATCAGAAGATCTTTGATTTTCTGAGCGCGGAACATACCGAAAGCGAATACGCGATGGTAGGCTATCAGCTCGGCAATACGCTCTCCGATTTCGGTTCCGTTGCGCGCGGCGTCTGCGAGATCGGACCGGACAGCAAGCTTATCTCGCTCACCGAACGCCTCAAGATCGAAAAGCGCGACGGCGCGGCGGCATTCACCGAGGACGACGGCGCGACCTACACCCCGCTTGCTCTGGATACGCTCGTTTCGATGAACCTGTTCGGGCTCCAGCGGAACGTGCTCGACGAGTTCGAGGCCCGCTTCCCGGCGTTCCTCGACGAGAACCTGCCGAAGAATCCCATGAAGTGCGAATACCTGCTGCCGCGCGTGCTCGACGCGCTGATGCAGGAAGGAAAGATCAGCATCGAGGTGCTCGAGACCTCTGCGCGCTGGCACGGCATCACCAACCGTCCCGACCTGCCGATCCTGAAGGCCGCGATCCGCAAGATGAAGGACGAGGGACAGTATCCCGAAGAACTCTGGAAGTGAAAGAGATGCGTGCATTCCGCTTGATTCCTTTGCTGCTGGCGATCCTGTTTCTGATCGCCTGCGCAAAGACCGCCGCGCCGGACACGGCGCAGAAGCCTGCAGATCCGATCGGCGCGGACGACGTCGTGATGACGGTCGGCGACGAGCCGGTCTATGCCGTTGTCTACCGCTACCACCTGAACGAACGGTACGGAACGATCCGGGAGCACGGTCTCGACGATCACGATACCTATCTCCAATACGTCTCGAATCCGGGGATCAACTACCTCTACACCTATTACGACACGCGCACGGAGGCGGGCATGAAGGCGCTTTCGGAGGACGTGCTGAAGGAGCTTGCGCTGGAGGCCGCGGCGATCGCCGCCGGCACGAAGGCGGGGTATCAGCTCAACGCCGCGGAGCAGTCTTACCTCATACAGGCGGAGACGGACGCGGAGGAAAAGCTCTCCGATCAGCTCAAAGAGAACGGCGGAACGTATGAATCCGAAGAAGCGTTCTTCCGGGCGACCGGGTTTACAGAGGCGCGGTATACCGAGATGTTCGTCCGCAGCATGAAGGCCGGGATCCTCTATAACCATCTGCTGGGGGATTACAAGGCGACGCACACGCTGACCGACGACGAGCTGATGACCGGCTATGCGCGGATCGTGAAGGAGACGTTTACGGACCGCTACACGGACGGGATGTATTCGCAGTACCTGTACTATTATATGACCGGCAAGCGCACGTTCCCGTCGCTGTATATCCCGGACGGCGCGATCTTCGTGCAGCTGTTCGCAAAATCGGAACCGACCGCGGAGGAGACCGAAGCGCTCGTGACGCGGGCGGAAACGGATTTCGAGGCGCTGTATATGAGCGCCGAAAACGAATATCTGAAGAACGGCAGCGCGGGCGATCTTGCGGTCGCGCCGAAGGACGAGCTGCTGGACGGGCTCTATGAAGCGGCAAACGGCGTCGCGATCGGGGAGATCGGGACAATGACCTGCGAGAAGGACGGAAAAACGCTGTTCTGTGTGTTCCGCCGCATTGCGGGCGAGACCGGCATTGTGCCGATCGACCGGTATCCCGGCATCCGCGAGCGCATCGTCAATCAGCTGCTCGGCACGAAATGCATGGATACGCTGCGCGAAAAGCTCGGCGATCCGACCTGGGCCGTCCGCAGCGAGGATATGATCGATGCGGTCGTTTCCGCGATCGGAGCAGAATAGAAAGGAGTTTTGTATGGAAAAGAGAAAAATGGGAGGTTCTCCCGAAAAAGCGTATCAGAGCGCGCGGTATGCGATCCTGTTTCTGATCGTGCTGACCGTCGTCAACATCATTTTCCGCGTCGTAAGCATCGACCGGTACTTTGTTTCGTCGGTGTTCCTGTCCTACTTTGCGGTCACCTATTTCGGGGAACTGTACCAGCTGGGGCTCGGCGTTGTGATTGCAGGCGCGATCCTCGTTCCGTATGTGCTCGCGTTTTTCCTTTCCAAGAAGAAGCCGGCATGGATGATCGTCGCGCTGGTGCTGTTCGCGCTGGATACGCTGTTCGTGATCGCCATGATGTTCCTTCTGAAACAGATCGGCGAAAGCCCGCTCAGCATGATCCTTGACCTGCTGCTGCACGCGCTCGGCATCTTTGAGCTCAGCATGGGCGTGAAGTATCGCGAGGCTGCAACGGAGGAAGCGGACGCGGCAGAGGAAGGCGCCGCGCTGCCGGGCGACGAGGACGGCGAATACCGGGAGGTTTCGGGCGTCGTCGCAGTCTCGAAGGAAGACGGGAAACATACCTTGGAGGCCGCGGGCGTCGTGCGCTTCTATGAAAACGAGGTCGTGATCGGCAGCATCAATACGGGAAGCGCGCTTCTGATCGGAGCGGCGTATTCTTCGCCGACGGAGCGGATGCGTTTCGCCTATCCCGAGATCGCGCGCGCACGTTTCACAAAAAAGAACGAACGCACCGTGCAGATTGACCTGACCGACGGCCGCTACGCATACTTTGTGCTGACCGAAGCGAACCGCGATCTGCTTGCGTCGCTGCTGTACGAGCACGGCGTCACGATCGAGCCGTTCGCCGAATAATTCCCAAAAACAAACAGAAGGAGGAAACCCCTCCTTCTTTTTTCTGCTTGCTTTTACGACTGCTCTTTCAGCTCGAGCGCGCGCTTATAGAGCTGCTTTTTCGGAAGCTTGAGACGCTCGGCGGCGATCGCCGCGGCGTCCTTGACCGATTCGGTTTTCAAAAGATCGAGCAGCAGCGCGTCGGGATCCGGCGCGGCTTCTTCCGCCTTGCGTCCGGGGATGAAGCAGATCACGCATTCGCCCTTGGGCTCCTCGGCAAAGCGTTCGATGAGCTCCGAAAGCGAGCCGGTCACCACGGTCTCGAACTTTTTGGTGAGCTCGCGCAGCACCGCCGCCGGTCCGTCGCCGAAGCGGTCGAAAAGATCCTTGAGCGTCGCCTGAACGCGGTGCGGGCTTTCGTAGAGAATGACCTGGTGGTCAAGCTTTGCGATCGCGTCGAGCATTTCGCGGCGCGGCTTCGATTCGCGCGGAAGGAAGCCGAAAAAGCTGAACGGCTGCGCGGGCAGTCCCGAGAGCACGGCGGCAATGACGGCGGCGCTCGGACCGGGGATCACGGTGTGGGGGAGGTGTTCCCTCTGGCAGGCTTCGACGAGCATCGCCCCGGGATCGGAAACGCCCGGCATACCGGCGTCGGAAACATAGGCGACGTCGCGTCCGTCCCGCAGGGCGGCAACGACCTCCTCCGTACGCTCGCGCTCGTTGTGCGTGTGCAGGGAACGGGTCGGTTTTTTGATGTTGAAATGGTTGAGAAGCAATCCAGTATGGCGCGTGTCCTCGCAGTAGATCACATCGACGGCGGACAGGACTTCGACCGCGCGCGGAGAGAGGTCGCCGAGGTTGCCGATGGGCGTTGCGACAAGATACAGCATCAGCGGATCCTCGTGCGCAGGTTTTCCCCGCGCAAAAGCACGATCGAGGTCAGCGCGCCGTCGATGATGCGGCTCGCGACGCGTTCGCCGTAGCGCTCAAAGAGTCCCTCGCGGTCAAGGTTCGAGATCAGCACGGTCGGCAGCATCGCCGCCGCGCGCTCGTTGAGTATGCGGAAGATCGTTTCGATCGTAACGTTCGGGACCATGGCTTCGGTGCCGAGATCGTCGAGGATCAGCAGCTCGGCGGAAACGTACGGCGCGACCGCGTCCTCACGCGCGTCGATGCCGGAAAGGATGTCCTGAATGCACTGATATGCGGTCGACTTAAACGTACGGACGCCGGCTTCGATCGCAGCGTAGCCGATCGCGTTGCCGAAATAGCTCTTGCCGAGACCGCTCTGTCCGACGATGAGCAGGTTCGGCTTTTCGGAATGGGGAAGCGCGGCGACATAGCGCTCGCAGAAGCGCTTCATGCCGAGCCCCTGCTTTTTCTGTTCGCTGCTCGGATAGATCGCCTCGTTGAAGTTTCCGAATGTTTCGCGGTCGTTGATGCACGAGGCGGACAGCAGCAGCTCCTGCTGCTTTTTGAGCGCGCAGGAACAGAGCTTTGAGGGCTCGCCGATCTCGCCCCGGTCCTGACACTTCGGGCAGGTGTAGATCGGATCGAGATAATCGGAGGGCAGTCCCAGCGAGATCAGGAGATTCTTGCGCTCCGCCGTGTTCTGTGCGATGCGCGAGATCGCGGCGGCAGAGGACAGCCTGCCCGCGCCGACCTGCAGAAACACGCGCGAGGGCTCGTCCATCAGCGCGCGGAAGCGCCCGTCCTTCGCTTCGCATTCCGCGATCCGCTTTTGCCAGAGACGGTAGTTTTTGTCTCTGAGATCGCTGTAATACCGTTTTAATTCGTTCGTCATACGTCCTCGTTCAGGTCCACGACCAGCTGATTGAAGTCTTTCTCGGAGATCGGCGTCTGCTGGTAGAGCAGCGCGGCGTTCTTTTTCTTTTTCTTCGCGGGCTGCGCCTTCGGCTTGCGCAGGGCGTCCATCGCCTGCTCGACCGTTCCGATCTGCGCGTCCGCCCAGTCGGACAGCATCTTTTTCAACAGCCCAAGCGCACGCTCGGCGCCGGCGCATTCGTCGGCGGCAAGCAGGATCGCTTCGCGCGAAATGCCCTTCTCGCTGCGGAACATCGCAAGCTGCGCGACCGTCGTCTTATCCGGCGCGCCGATCTTGCCGAGCCGGGCGTAGACCTCGCGCGCAAACGCGCGGTCCGCGTTCTCCCGCTCCGCGGCGGCGTCCATCGCCTGCACGTCCGTGACCTTGTTTTCCTTCATTTCCGCAAGCCGGTCGTTCAGGATCGCAAAGGTCGGTGAAGCGACGTCCGTCATCCGCGCGGCGGCGGCAAGGATCGTCTCGGCGTCGAAGCCGAGCTCGCTCGTCCAGCGGTCGTACAGCGCCATTTCGTCGACGGTCGGCGGGCGGCGCTTGTTCCAGCGGCGCAAAACCTCCGCGGCGCCGTGCTTCTGCACGCGGCAGTCCGCGACGTACTGTTCGGCGGCTTCCTGCGTTCTGACGCCTTTCTCGCTCCACTCCTGCGCAACGGTCAGGATATAATTTGCCGAGACGCGTTTTCCCTTCATCTCGATGCAGTAGGCGACGAGCGAAAGCACCGCGCCCTCCTCAAGCCCATAGAGCTCGATGCAGTCGTACATCGCCTTCATCTCGCGCAGGTCGAGCGACCGCGGCGAGAGGAGCGCGTTGAGCGATTCGATGAACCGGCGGTACTTCACGGGCGCCGCGGTCGTGACGGCGGGCTGCTCGGTCAGGAGATACTCCACAGTCAGCGGTTCGTCGCTGCGGATGCGCACAAGCCCCTTCGCCTGCCAGTACACGAAGGCGCAGCGGATCTGCGCGTCGCTCATGCCAAGCGCGTCCGTCATGTCCGTATCGGATAGCGAGGGGTGATAGCACTGCATCAGTCCGAACAGGTATACCTTGACAAACATGCCGTCCGCGTCGGGCATGTACTCGAGGAAAAACAAATTGTCGACCGGCGTCATTTCGCGCCGCGCCGCTTCCGGCGAAAAACGAATATTCATGTTCGTATTATAGCACGGGTCGGACCGGGATTGCAACGGAAAACCGCAATTGTCCGAAAGATCCCGAAGCAAAAACGGGTTTGCCGGTACAAGTAAAAATGACTGGTATTTTCCCGCCGCGTACACTATAATATAAACCATGAGACGCAGAAAGAAAAAGAAACAGAATCCCTTGGTCGCGATCGCGCTTTCGGTCGTGCTGCTGGCGCTCTCCGTGCTGCTGTTTCTGCTGATGCGCGCCGTGCTCAGCGGAAAGGAGATCAAAACGGAATCGTGCAAGCCGAACGCGGCGGGCGAGATCGCGGTCATGACGCCCGCGCCGACGCTTCTGGACCTGTACGCGTATTTCGACTGGACGGAAACGACGACGATCCGGGTATACGATCATCGGGCGGACAAGCTCGTCGATATGGACCTTGAGGAGTACATCGTCGGCGTCGTTTCCGCGGAGATGCCCGCATACTACGAATTTGAAGCGCTGAAGGCGCAGGCGGTCGCGTCGCGCACCTACACGCTGTACAGCATGGCGCACGGCGGATGTCACACGAATCCGGACGCCGACGTGTGCACGAACAGCAAATGCTGTCAGGCGTTCTCGACGCACGAGCGGATGCAGAACGCATGGAAGAACGACTACGCGGACAACTACAACCGCGTCGCTCAGGCGGTCATGGGGACTGCGGGTGAGGTGCTCGTTTACGACGGCAAACTCTGCGACGCGCTGTATCACGCCTGCTCCGGCGGACAGACGGAAAACTCCGAAAACGTCTATGCCAACGCGCTTCCGTACCTGCGCGGCGTGGACAGCCCGTACGAGGATCCGATGCGCGAGGAGGACGTCAGCTTCGGCACGGACGCGCTCGTTGAGCTGATCGCGGCAAAGTACCCGGAGAGCGGGATCAACGGAAACAACGTCCGCGACGGGATCGCGATCGAAAAGGCGTATGAAAGCGGGCGCGTGGAAACGCTGCGGCTCGGCAAAACGACGATCACCGGCAAACAGGCAAGGAACCTGTTCGGGCTTCGGAGCACGATGTTCACGGTCGACTGGACGGGCACGGGGATCGTGTTCCATACGAAGGGCTTCGGGCACGGCGTGGGGCTTTCCCAGAACGGCGCAAACGGCATGGCAAAGCACGGCTCGGACTACCGGGAGATCCTGCTGCACTACTATACGGGCGTTTCGATCGCCTCGTACGGCGCGGACGGGATCACGGAGCATACGGACGCCGCGCCGCAGAACACGGACAATCCGTTCGTACCGGAGGGCTGATATGGAACGCTGGGAATGGCTGATCGAGGGAAAAACGGGGATCCTGCAGGATCCCGCGCTCGGCTGCTTCACGGAGGATCCGATCGCACTCGTGCATTTTGCGAGGATCGGCGGGAAGGATACGGTGCTGGATCTCGGCACGGGCAGCGGCGTGATGTGCCTTTACGCGGAAGCGCTTTACGGCGGCGCGTATACCGGGATCGACGTCGACGAGGCGCAGATCGTGCTTGCGCGGCGCAGCGCGGAACGGAACGGACAGACGATCCGGTTTCTGACGCTTCGCGCCGAGGACGCGCCGGATGCGCTCGGACACGGGACGTTCACCCGCGTGCTGATGAATCCGCCGTACTTCGTTTCGGGCGATCCCGGCGCGCGTGCGACCGCGCGGCACGCGGACGCTTCGCAGCTTTCCGACTGGTGTCGGGCGGCGTTTCTGCTGCTCCGCAACGGCGGGACGCTTTCGCTCTGCTATCCTGCGGACGGGCTTGCGCCGCTGTTCCGCGCGCTGGACGAAAACCGGCTTGCGCCGAAGCGCATGCAGCTTGTGATGAGCGGACAGCGCGCAAGGCTCGCGCTCGTCGAGGCAAAGAAGCTCGGAGGGGACGGTCTCATGGTCACGGTCCTGCCGGACGGCAGACCGGGCGGGGACCGGACGCCGTTCGGTACGCAGCCGAAGCTGCTCGTATAGCGCTGTTCAAGAAACGTTCACGGCTTCCCCGAAGGATGTAAAGGTCTGTCTGTTGCATTCCCGCTCCGATTCGTGCAGACTGTAGGCGAAGGGAGGGGGAGAGCAATGATTTGGGAGAATACATGGGACGCTGCGGGCGGCGGGATCCGCAAAAGGACGCAGCGCCGCAAAGGGGACGCTTCCCGCTGCGCCGCGGAGCTTCTGCTGCAGTTCGGGATCACGCCGCACCTGAGCGGCTTTGAACCGCTGACCGAGGGCGTCCGGATGACGGCGGAGCGGGAACGGCGAAGCATGCGTCCGCCGATCCGCGACCTCGAACCGGCGATGCGGGATCTTTGCGGAGAATGCCGTCCGGAGCATGCGATGCGCGACGCGATCGGCGCCGGGTTCGCCGGCACGAACGAGGTCTTCGCACGGGTCTTTCCGTTTTCGGACCGTCCGGGCAGCGCCGAGTTCATCTGCACGCTCGCCGAGCTGGTTTCAGACCGCATCACGGAATCCTGAAAAAGGGGCTGTTCAAAAACGCTTTGAACAGCCACAATGAATTCTCGCTTCGCTCCGTGAATTGTCCTTTGGACATGAATTTCCCCTCGCGGGGAATGAATTGACGCCGAACGGCGTCATGAAGGAAGATTTTCCGTCCGGAAAATCCACATGCATGTGACCTTTGGTCACAATTCATGCCGAAGGCAATTCATGGCGCAGCCAATTCATGCGGCATAGCCGCAATTCATCGGGGATGTTAAAAACTGACAATCAGTTTCTTAACATCCCCTTTCATATGAAACGGATTACTGCCGGATCGAAGCCTCAAGCGTCTGCGCGACGTGCTCCGCGATCTCCTGCGTGGAGAGATCGGCGATCTGCTCCGGCGACAGGACTTCGACGACCTCGAAGGAAACCCTCGCGCCGCGCCAGAGGAAGCGCTTCAGCGCCTTTTCGGTGCCGCGGTTCACGGCGACGACGATCGGCGCGCCCGCGCGCTTTGCGATCGAGAAGGACCCGGCGTGCAGCGGCAGCAGCGGCGCGTCCGTCTTGTTGCGCGTGCCCTCCGGAAAGATCCCGACGGCGGTCTGTTCATCTTTGAGGATATCGATCGCGTACAGGATCGTTTTCAGCGCCTGCCGGTTGTTTTCGCGGTCGATGAACGGGTAGCCGCAGATGTGCGCGTAGCGTCCGGCGACCGGCATGTTCAGGATCTCCGGCTTGCAGATATAGATGATCTCCGTGCCCTTCAGCAGCGTCAAGGGAAGGAACGGATCGATCATGGAGCGATGGTTCGCGACCAGCAGAAACGGCTTTTTGCGGTCGATGCGGTCGATCCCTTCGGCGTGCACGCGGATTCTTCCCGCGAGCAGGATCAGCTGCATGGTTTCGACGACCAGCCGCCGCATGCCGTGGTGCGCCCGCGTGACCGGCTTTTTCTTATTGATAAAAAGAGAGATCGCGACGATCAGCAGGGCATACAGAAGCAGCAGACAGAGATACGCCGCCGTAAAGAGCAGCGGGATGCGCAGAATAAACCACCACGTTTCGCACGGACCGAACGCGAAGGACAGCCCTGCGGCGGCGCCGGCGGAGAGAAGCAGGATCAGGATCCAGACCAGCATGAAAAGATCACTCCCTTCCGTCTCCATTATAGCGGACGGCGGCGTTTTTTTCAATCGTTTCTCCAAAACGAAAAAAGGAGGCTGCCCTCCTTTTGTCCGGCGGAAGGAATCAGCCGGCGTTCTCGCCCTGCGTCAGCGCCAGCAGGTTCCGGCACAGGTTGTCGAGCAGCGCGCGGATGCGCGCCTCGAGCTCGCAGGACGGCTTCGGCGGACGGCCGACGTGCGGCGCGTCGGGATCGCGCACGAACGGATCCGGCACGCGGTGTCCCTTTGCGATCAGCGCGCTGCGCGCGGCGCGCACCCGTTCCGGCTGCGTCTTCAGAAGCGCGCGGTATTTGTTCTGATAGCGCAGCATGCGGCGCGTGTCGCCGTTTGCCATGTCCAGCGTGCAGGACCGGACCGACTGTCCGTTCGACAGCGCGAGGAGCACCGCGTCGAGAAGCCGGTCCGTCTCCTCCTCGGAGAAGGGCAGGAACGCAGGCTCGGCCTTTTCCGCGGCCTTCAGCTGCGTGTAGTAATGATTGCGGACGCTGTTCGGCCGCCGGTCGGTCTGCGCCGCGATCGTGTCGAATGCGATCCGTAACGGCTGCCGCGTTTTGCGCGCGTCGAGGACGCATTTCAGCAGCGCGGCGTTCTCCTGATCGGTCCAACCCGTATGGTTCTCTTTCATGATTTCACCTCCTTATGGTTTGTACGGAGTATGGACATATTTGTATCTGCCTATACAATCTATGCACACAAATCCGTCGTCAGTAAAAAATATTTTCATTTCGTGAATTTTCTTCTTGACATATTGATTTGAAGATGATAATATCCGATATTGCATTATGATGCCTATACTGTGGGAATATGCCCCCAAAGTCTACGCGGATTGAAATAAAGCGAGCCATTCGGGACTGAAAAACACAGGAGGTAAGGAATATGTGCCACCTCCACGGGCGGGGGAATTCGCCCGAAATATCAGATGAAGAATACATCAGCAAGGAGTGAACGCAATGATGCATGACGTCAAGATGGGAAAACGGATCAGAAAGAGCTTTTCGCACATTTCGGAAGTTCTTGAGATGCCCGATCTCATTGAGGTGCAGAAGAATTCCTACTACCACTTCCTGAAAGAGGATCTGCGCGAAGTCTTCAACGACATTTCGCCGATCGTCGATTTTTCCGGAAAGCTCATTTTGGAGTTTGTGGACTATCGGATCGATCTCGATAAGCCCAAGTACTCCATTGAGGAAAGCAAGAGCCGCGACGTGAACTACGCGGCGCCTCTGCGTGTGACCGTGCGCCTGATCAACAAGGAGACGGGCGAGGTCAAGCAGCAGGAGGTCTTTATGGGCGATTTCCCGTTGATGACGCCGCAGGGCACGTTCATCATCAACGGCGCGGAGCGCGTTATCGTTTCGCAGCTCGTCCGTTCGCCCGGCGCATACTATACGGCGACGAAGGATAAGCTGGGCAAAAAGGTCCTCTATACCAGCCAGGTGATCCCGAACCGCGGTGCATGGCTCGAGTACGAGACCGACTCGAACGAGATCCTTTACGTCAAGATCGACCGTCAGCGCAAGGTGTTCATCACCTCTCTTTTGCGCGCCATCGGCTACGGCACGAACGCGCAGATCCTCGACCTTCTGGGCGAGGAAGACCGCCTGATGAAGACGCTGCAGAAGGATCCCGGCAAGTGCGAACTGGACGGTCTCTTTGACATCTACAAGCGTCAGCGTCCCGGCGAGCCGCCGACAGAGGAAAGCGCACGCAATCTTCTGCACGGGCTGTTCTTCGACAACCGCTACGATCTCGCGCGCGTCGGACGCTACAAGTATAATAAGAAGCTCGCTCTGAAGGCGCGCATCCGCGATCAGATCGCGGACGAAGTCGTCATGAACGAGGAGACGGGCGAGATCTTCGTCGAAGCGGGACAGAAGATCGACAAGGCGACTGCGGAAGCGATCCAGAACTCCGGCATCAATGCGGTCTGGATCAAGACCGAGGATTTCGGACGCGTCAAGGTCGTCGGCAACTGCTTCGCGTCTGCGGAGGGCTTCCTGCCGTTCGCGCCGATCGAAGCGGGTCTCAACGAGGACGTGCACATCCCGACGCTGAAGGCTGTTCTCAAACAGGCGGCGGACGAGGGCGTCGAAGGCGACGCGCTGAAGGATTACCTTCGCAAGCGCTATGACGAGCTGATCCCGCGCCACATCGTCCCGGACGACATGGTCGCTTCGATCTCCTACCTCATCAACCTGCCGTACGGCATCGGCAAGACGGACGACATCGACCATCTCGGCAACCGCCGCATCCGTTCGGTCGGCGAGCTGCTGCAGAACCAGATCCGCGTGGGCCTCACGCGTCTCGAACGCGTCGTGCGCGAGCGCATGGGTCTCCAGGATATGGACGTGGTCATGCCGTCGAACCTGATCAACATCCGCCCGGTCACCGCGGCGATCAAGGAGTTCTTCGGATCCTCTCAGCTCAGCCAGTTCATGGATCAGACGAACCCGCTTTCCGAGCTCACGCACAAGCGCCGTCTTTCGGCGCTCGGTCCCGGCGGTCTGAACCGCGACCGCGCGACGTTCGAGGTCCGCGACGTTCACTACTCGCATTACGGCAGAATGTGCCCGATCGAGACGCCTGAAGGTCCGAACATCGGTTTGATCAACTCGCTGTCCACCTATGCGCGCATCAACGAGTACGGTCTCATCGAAGCGCCGTACCGCGTGATCGACAAGGAAAACCGCATTGTCACCGACGAGATCGTGTATCTCACCGCGGACGAGGAGGACGGCGCGATCGTTGCGCAGGCAAACGAACCGATCGACGAAAACACCCACTGGTTCAAGCGCGACCGTCTCGTGGCGCGTCAGCTCGACCAGATCATCGAGGTCAAGTCGAACGAGGTCGATTACATCGACGTTTCCCCGAAGCAGCTCGTTTCCGTCGCGACGGCGATGATCCCGTTCTTGGAGAACGACGACGCAAACCGCGCGCTGATGGGATCGAACATGCAGCGTCAGGCGGTCCCGCTTCTGAAACCCGAAGCGCCCATCGTGGCGACCGGCATGGAGCACAAGGCGGCTGCGGACTCCGGCATCACGGTGCTCGCGCAGTGCGACGGCACCTGCACGTACGTCGATGCGGATACGATCGAGATCACGAGCGACGCGGGCGTTCCGTATCGCCATAAGCTTCTGAAGTTCCGCCGCTCCAACCAGGGCACCTGCCTGAATCAGCGCCCGATCGTGGAGCACGGCGAGCGCGTCAAGAAGGGCGACGTCATTGCGGACGGCGCATCGACGCAGGGCGGCGAGATCGCACTCGGCCGCAACATCCTGATCGGCTTCATGACGTGGGAAGGCTACAACTACGAGGACGCGGTCCTGATCTCCGAAAAGCTCGTCAAGGAAGACGTTTACACGTCGATCCATATCGAGGAGCACGAGGTCGAAGCGCGTGAGACCAAGCTCGGACCGGAGGAGATCACCCGCGACATCCCGAACATCGGCGAGGAAGCGCTTTCGCAGCTCGACGAGAACGGCATCATCCGCCCCGGCGCGGAGGTGCGTTCGGGCGACATCCTGGTCGGCAAGGTCACCCCGAAGGGCGAGACCGAGCTCACGCCGGAGGCACGGCTCCTTCGCGCGATCTTCGGCGAGAAGGCGCGCGATGTGCGCGACACGTCCCTGAGAGTTCCGCACGGCGAGGGCGGCGTCGTCGTTGACGTCAAGATCTTCACCCGCGAGAACAAGGACGAGCTGAGCCCGGGCGTGAACCAGATGGTCCGCGTGTACATTGCGCAGAAGCGCAAGATCTCCGTCGGCGACAAGATGGCAGGCCGTCACGGCAACAAGGGCGTTATCTCCCGCATCCTCCCCGAGGAGGATATGCCGTTCCTGCCCGACGGCACTCCGCTGCAGATCGTTCTGAATCCGCTCGGCGTTCCGTCCCGTATGAACATCGGTCAGATCCTTGAGCTGCACCTCGGCATGGCGTGCAAGAAGCTCGGCATCGAGATCGCGACGCCGGTCTTCGACGGCGCGACCGAGCAGGACATCAAGGAGCTGCTCGTCAAGGCGGGCTGCGACGAGGACGGCAAGACGATCCTGTACGACGGCAGAACGGGCGAACCGTTCGAGAACCGCGTCTCGGTCGGCTACATGTACTACCTCAAGCTGCATCACCTTGTCGACGACAAGATCCATGCGCGTTCCACGGGCCCGTACAGCCTGGTCACGCAGCAGCCGCTGGGCGGCAAGGCGCAGTTCGGCGGACAGCGTTTCGGCGAGATGGAAGTCTGGGCGCTCGAAGCGTACGGCGCGGCGAACACGCTGCAGGAGATACTCACCGTCAAGTCCGACGACGTCGTGGGCCGCGTCAAGACCTACGAGAGCATCGTCAAGGGCGAGAATGTGAAGCCGTCCGGCGTGCCCGAATCGTTCAAGGTCCTCATCAAGGAGCTCCAGTCGCTGGGTCTCGATATGCGCGTTCTCGGTGAATCGCGCGAGGAGATCGAGATCGGCGAGGACGACGATGAGGAGACCCGCTTCACTGACAATATCAACATCTCCGGACTCGAGGATACCCCGATCCAGCCGATGGAGGATGAGGAAGAAGACGACGAGGATATCGACGATATCGACTTCGACGGCGACTTCGACGAAGGATCCGACATGGAAGGCATGCTGATGGACGACGAGTTCGACCTCGGAGATGATATGGATCTGGACCTCGGCGACGAGGACGATCCCGAATAACGTGCGAAAGGAGACAGCAAATGTTTGATTTAACGGAATTTGATGCTCTTAAGATCGGTCTGGCTTCCCCCGAAAAGATCCTTGAGTGGTCTCACGGCGAGGTCAAGAAACCCGAAACGATCAACTATCGCACTCTGAAACCCGAAAAGGACGGTCTGTTCTGCGAACGTATCTTCGGTCCGACCAAGGACTGGGAATGCCACTGCGGACGCTATAAGCGCGGCAGATACAAGGGCATCGTCTGCGACAAATGCGGCGTTGAAGTCACGCGCGCCAAGGTGCGCCGCGAACGCATGGGTCACATCGAGCTGGCCGTTCCCGTTTCCCATATCTGGTACTTCAAGGGCATTCCGTGCCGCATGAAGATGCTGCTCGACATGAGTCCGAAAGAGCTCGAGCAGGTGCTGTATTTCGCGGCGTACGTCGTCATCGATCCCGGTACGACCACGTTCGTAAAGAAGCAGGTCATCTCCGACAAGGAGTACCGCGAAGCGCAGGAGCAGTTCGGCGAAAAATCCTTCCGTGCCGGCATGGGCGCGGAGGCGATCCGCGAGCTTCTCTGCGAGATCGACCTTGAGAAGCTCGACGCAGAGCTTCGCGACGAGGTCGAGCATTCCGGCGGACAGAAGCGCGCAAACGCGGTCAAGCGTCTGGAAGTCGTGGAAGCGTTCTTAAAGAGCGGCAACCGCCCCGAATGGATCATTCTGACGGTGCTGCCGGTCATCCCGCCGGAGCTTCGCCCGATGGTCCAGCTGGACGGCGGACGGTTCGCGACGAGCGACCTGAACGACCTCTACCGCCGCGTCATCAACCGCAACAACCGCTTAAAGCGGCTCCTTGAGCTGCGCGCGCCGGACATCATCGTCCGCAACGAAAAGCGCATGCTGCAGGAAGCGGTCGACTCCCTGATCGACAACGGCCGCCGTTCCCGCCCCGTCACGGGCCCGGGCAACCGCCCCCTGAAGTCGCTTTCCGACATGCTGCGCGGCAAGCAGGGACGTTTCCGTCAGAACCTTCTCGGCAAGCGCGTCGACTATTCCGGCCGTTCGGTCATCGTCGTCGGTCCGGAGCTCAAGATGTACCAGTGCGGTCTTCCGAAGGAAATGGCGCTGGAGCTCTTTAAGCCGTTCGTCATGAAGAAGCTCGTCAAGGGCGGCTTCGCGCAGAACGTCAAGGGCGCAAAGCGCATGGTCGAACGCGGCGCGACCGAGGTCTGGGGCGTGCTCGAGGAGGTCATCAAGGACCATCCCGTCATGCTTAACCGCGCGCCGACGCTGCACCGCCTGGGCATCCAGGCGTTCGAGCCGGTCCTGGTCGAGGGCCGCGCGATCAAGCTGCATCCGCTCGTATGTACCGCGTTCAACGCGGACTTCGACGGCGACCAGATGGCGGTCCACGTACCGCTTTCGGTCGAAGCGCAGTCGGAAGCGCGCTTCCTGATGCTGGCGTCGAACAACATCCTGAAGCCGCAGGACGGCAAGCCGGTCGTCTGCCCGACGCAGGACATGGTCATGGGCTGCTACTATCTCACGCAGCAGCGCGACGGTGTCAAGGGCGAGGGCAAGGCGTTCTCCTCCGAGAATGAAGCGATCATGGCGTACCAGACCGGCGAGGTCGCGCTGCAGGCGAAGGTCAAGATCCGTCTGGAGCGTCAGTGGGAAGGCAAAACGATCAGCAAGGTCTGCGACACCTCCGTCGGCAGAGTCATCTTCAACAACGCGATCCCGCAGGATCTCGGCTTTGTCGAGAGAACCTGCGCGGACGATATGTTCAAGCTGGAGATCGATCGCCTCGTCAAGAAGAAGGACCTGGGCAAGATCGTAGACGCGTGCTACCGCAAGTACGGTCCGACGCAGACGAGCGAAACGCTCGACCGCATCAAGAAGCTCGGTTATTCGTATTCGACCCGCGGCGGCGTCACCGTCGGCTTCCAGGACATCAAGGTCCCGGAAGAAAAGAAGGCGCTTGTCGCCGAGGCGGAGAAGAAGGTCGTCGAGATCGACAATTACTTCCGCATGGGTCTCCTCTCCAACAAGGAGCGCAGAGCCCGCGTGATCAAGGTCTGGGAACAGACCACCGAGGACGTTTCCAACGCATTGATGGATTCGCTCGACGCGTTCAACCCCATCTTCATGATGGCGGACTCCGGCGCGCGCGGCAGCCAGGCGCAGATCCGTCAGCTCGCAGGTATGCGCGGTCTGATGGCGGACCCGTCCGGTGAGATCATCGAGGTCCCGATCCGTGCAAACTTCCGCGAAGGTCTGTCCGTTCTGGAGTTCTTCATCTCCTCGCACGGCGCGCGCAAAGGTCTTGCCGACACCGCGCTTCGTACGGCGGACTCCGGTTACCTAACGCGTCGTCTCGTCGACGTTTCGCAGGACGTCATCGTCCGCGAGGTCGACTGCTTCGCGGAGCGCAACGACACGCCGCGCGGCATGATGATCTCCGCGATCGCCGACGGCAGCAAGGTCATTGAGCCGCTGTCCGCGCGTATCGAGGGACGCTACGCGATCGACCCGGTCTTCCATCCGGAAACCGGCGAACAGCTCTGCGAAGGCGATCATATGATCAGCCACGACGAAGCGCTTGCGATCGAAGCCGCGGGCGTGAAGGAAGTCTACTGCCGCACAGTCCTGACCTGCCGCAGCGAGCACGGCGTATGCTGCAAGTGCTACGGCGCGAACCTCGCGACCGGCGGTCACGTCGACATCGGCGAAGCGGTGGGCATCATCGCGGCGCAGGCGATCGGCGAGCCGGGCACACAGCTGACGATGCGTACGTTCCACACCGGCGGCGTTGCGTCCAGCAAGGACATCACGCAAGGTCTTCCGCGCGTCGAGGAGCTCTTTGAGGCAAGAAAGCCGAAGGCGCTCACCACGCTCACGGAGATCTCCGGTACCGTCCACATCGAGGACGGCAAGCACAACGTCATCGTGACCAACGACAAGGGCGAATCCGTGAAGTATCAGATCTCGCTCGACAGCCGTCTGAAGGTCACCGAAGGTCAGCATGTCGAAGCGGGCGACGAGCTCAACGAGGGCTCCGTTTATCCGAACGACATTCTGAAGATCACGGGCGTCAAGGGCGTGCAGGCTTACCTTCTGAAGGAAGTCCAGAGCGTCTACCGTCTGCAGGGTGTTGAGATCTCCGATAAGCACATCGAGGTCATCATCCGCCAGATGCTCCGCAAGGTCGAGATCGAGGATCCGGGCGACACGAACCTGCTGCCCGGCGAACGCTGCGACAGCTTCCGCTTCGAGGAAGAAAACGAGAAGCTGATCGCCGAGTACGAGACCGCGCTTGCGATCGCGCGGGAGAACGGAACGGAAGAACCCGCGGAGCCGGTGCTCGCAAGAGCGAAGCGCAAGCTCCTCGGCATCACCAAGGCGGCGCTCGCCACCGAATCGTTCCTGTCCGCGGCGTCCTTCCAGGAGACCACGCGCGTGCTGACCGAAGCCGCCATCAAGGGCAAGATCGATCCGCTCGTCGGCCTCAAGGAGAACGTCATCATCGGCAAGCTGATCCCTGCCGGCATCGGACTCAAGCGCTACCGCAACGTCGAAGTGACCGAAGCGCAGGACGTCCCGTCGGACATGGAGTAACGCCATGGACGAACGCAGGCTGACCGATACCGAATGCGCGCTGTACGGAACCAAATCCTGCGCGCTGCTGAATATGCCGGACTGCGACAAGTGCCCGTTAAAGGGCCGCGTCGCAGATCCCGCGATTCACGACGATCTCAAGCTGTTTTGCGAGCTTCAGCCGGAAGGCACGATCGCATCCCTGTTTGAAAGCGAGACCTGCACGCTGTGCAAGGGCGAGCCGAAGGGGCAGGCGTCGTGCTACGCCGTGTTCGACATGGCGCATACCGAGCCGAAAAAGCTCGCAAAGCGCAAGCTGCTCTCGAGACAGGAGACCGGATTCATGGTCCCGCTGCAGTTTGCCTGCTGCGGAAAATGCCGCAGACGGATCCTGCTCCAGTCGTATCTTCCGCTGATCACGCCGATCGTTCTGACGCTGATCGTGCTGCCGTTCGTCATGATCGAGCACTTTGCGCAGACGATGCGGCAGGTCGCCGGATGGCTGCCGTTCGCAGTCGTCGCAGCGGCGATCATCGGCGGATACGGCGTCGGGAAGCTGCTTTCGTATCTCTATAAGCGCAGGATCGAATCGGACATGTACGTCGACGTACGCACGCATCCGTTCGTCGGGGCGATGACGGAAAAGGGCTGGAGACCGCTGTTTCCCGACCGTACCGCGCACCTCGCGTTTACAAAGAAGCGCATCGACCGGGGACTCGGCACCGCGCCAAGCGCCGTGTACGATCTGCCGGACGCCGTGATCCGGAATGACGAAGAAGAATAAAATTCCGGATTGACAAGAGAAACTTTTTCTGTTACACTACCTGTTTGGCGGTGTTTGAGAGAAACACCGCCGAAAACCGCGTTTTTTTGACGGAAAACGCGTGAACACCGGACAATATCCTCTGAATTGGGTTGCAGAGGGATTGATTTATACAATATTGATTGAAATTATTTTAGGAGGAAACATCTGAATGCCGACCATTAATCAGTTGGTTCGCAAGGGCAGACAGCCCGTGGAATACAAGTCCACGGCGCCCATTCTGAAGCAGTGCCCGCAGCGTCGCGGCGTCTGCACCGCAGTCCGTACGATGACGCCGAAAAAGCCGAATTCCGCACTGCGTAAAATCGCTCGTATCCGTCTGACCGACGGTCTCGAAGGTACCGCGTACATCCCCGGTATCGGTCACAATCTGCAGGAGCACTCCGTGGTTCTGATCCGCGGCGGCCGTGTCAAGGACCTGCCCGGTGTTCGTTACCACATCATCCGCGGTGCTCTGGATACCGCAGGCGTAGCAAACCGCAAGCAGGCTCGCTCGCTGTACGGTGCAAAGCGTCCCAAGAAGTAAGGAGAACACACTATGCCGAGAAGAGGTTTTATTCCCAAGAGAGAAGTTCTTGCAGACCCGATCTACAAGAGCGTTGTTGTGACCAAGCTCATCAACCAGGTCATGCTGGACGGCAAGCGCGGCGTTGCGCAGAAGGCTGTCTATGACGCGTTTGAGCTGATCAATCAGAAGACGGGCAAGGACGCGCTCGAAGCGTTTGAGCAGGCGATGAACAACATCATGCCGGTCCTCGAAGTCAAGGCGCGCAGAGTCGGCGGTTCGACCTATCAGGTCCCGATCGAGATCCGTGCGGAGCGCCGTCAGACCCTGGGTCTTCGCTGGCTCGTGAGCTACGCGCGCAATCGCGGCGAGCGCACGATGGCGGAGCGTCTTGCGGGCGAGATCATGGACGCCTGCAACGAACAGGGCAACGCCGTCAAGAAGAAGGAAGACACCCATAAGATGGCAGAGGCCAACAAGGCGTTTGCACACTATCGCTGGTAATGCGGGATACTGCGCTTGAACTGACACGCAATATCGGCATCATGGCGCACATCGATGCCGGCAAGACCACGACGACCGAGCGTATCCTGTTCTATACGGGCAAGATCCACAAGGTGGGCGAAGTACACGAGGGCACGGCGACCATGGACTACATGGCGCAGGAGCAGGAACGCGGCATCACGATCTGCTCCGCCGCGACCACGACGTACTGGCGCGGTCATCGCATCAACATCATCGACACACCGGGACACGTGGATTTCACCGTCGAGGTGGAACGCAGTCTCCGGGTGCTGGATGGTGCTGTTGCCGTGTTCTGCGCAAAGGGCGGCGTCGAGCCGCAGTCCGAGACCGTCTGGCGGCAGGCGATGAAGTATCACGTCCCCTGCATTGCGTACGTCAACAAAATGGACATCACCGGAGCGGATTTCTTCCACGTGATGGACATGATGCGCGATCGTTTGGGCGCAAACCCGATACCGGTGCAGCTTCCGATCGGAAGCGAAGCAAACTTCCGCGGCATCGTCGACCTGGTCACGATGAAGGCGGAGGTCTACTACAACGACGACGGAACCGACATCCGCGAGGAGCCGATCCCCGACGATTTGGTCGAAGCGGCGGAGGAGCATCGCGCGGCGCTGATCGAAGCGGTCATCGAACAGGACGAAGATCTGCTCGAAAAGTATTTCGAGGGTGAAATGCCCACGAACGAGGAGCTGATCTCGTGCATCCGCAAGGCGACCATTTCAGGCGCAGCCGTGCCGGTCACCTGCGGAACGTCCTACCGCAATAAGGGCGTGCAGCCGCTTCTGAACGCGATCGTCGATTTCCTGCCCTCTCCGCTGGACATTCCGCCGGCGCAGGGCACGGACCGCAGCGGCGAAAAGGAGCTCACGGCAGAGCCGAGAGACGACGCGCCGTTTGCCGCGCTCGCGTTCAAGATCGTCACCGACCCGTTCGTGGGACGGCTGGCGTTCGTCCGCGTATACAGCGGCACCTTAAAGTCCGGTTCCTATGTCTATAACGTCTCGAAGCAAAAGCGCGAGCGCGTGAGCAAGATCCTTTTGATGCACGCGGACACGCGCACAGAGCTTGACGAGGTCCATGCGGGCGACATCTGCGCATTGGTCGGCTTGAAAGAAACGTCGACGGGCGAAACGCTCTGCGCGGAAAACCGCCAGATGCTTTTGGAGAGCATGATCTTCCCGACGCCGGTCATTCAGGTCGCGATCGAACCGAAGACCAAGGCGGGGCAGGAGAAGATGATGGCGGCGCTTCAGAAGCTCAGCGAGGAGGACCCCACGTTCCGCACCTATATGGATAAGGAAACGGGGCAGACCATCATCGCAGGCATGGGCGAGCTGCATCTCGAGATCATCGTGGATCGTCTGATCCGGGAATTCCGCGTCGAAGCGACGGTCGGCAAGCCGCAGGTCGCGTACAAGGAATCCATCGTGCGTCCGACCACCTACGAATGCCGTTACGTGCGGCAGACCGGCGGGCACGGACAGTTTGCGCACACGGTGATCGAGTTCGCGCCTCTTGACGATCCGCAGGAGGGCGAAACGTACCGCTTTGTCAACAAGATCGTCGGCGGCGTGATCCCGAAGGAATTCATTCCGGCGGTCGATCAGGGCGTGCGCGACGCGCTTATGAGCGGTCCGCTCGGCGGGTATGAGCTCATCAACCTCAAGGCGACGCTGAAGGACGGAAGCTTCCACGAAGTCGACTCCAGCGATCTGGCGTTCCGCATCGCGGGCTCGCTGTCGGTCAAAGAGGGCATCACGAAGGACAACTGTGAGCTCCTGGAACCGATGATGAGCGTCGAGGTGCTGGTGCCGGACGAATATCTGGGCGACATCGTGGGCAATCTCACGTCGCGGCGGTGCAAGATCTCCGGCATGGAGACACGGCAGGGCAGTACGGCGGTCAACGCGATCTGTCCGCTTTCCGAAATGTTCGGGTACGCGACCGATCTGCGTTCGAGGACGCAGGGCAGAGGCACGTTCACGATGCAGTTCAACCGCTACGACAAGGTTTCGGCCGCAATGCAGGAGCAAATCCTGGGCAAATATAACTACTGGTTCTAAAAACACAATACAAAATTTATAAGGAGAACTACAATGGCAAAAGCAAAATTCGAACGTACCAAGCCGCATG